>NZ_JPJG01000018.1 GCF_000765235.1 Oscillibacter sp. ER4
AAAACCAAGTAAACCCAGCCCGCGGAGGCGGGCAAAAGATAAAGAAAACTTTAGGAGGTAATGGAATGAAACGGCGATTATTGGCAAGTATACTGTCGCTTGTCATGATGCTGATCCTGCTGTCAACGGCAGTTTGGGCAAGGGAAACGGGCAGTGGCGGCTCTCAGGAGACTGAGGATACCGCAAAACTCAAACCGCAGAGCGGTGAGGAGGGAACTCCCCATGAGACTGCGACGAGTAAGGAGCTTGATTTGGCTGATGGCTCCATTGTCATCACGGAGACTGGTTATACCCAGGACAACGCTGAAAGCGAAACTGCGTATACCGGCGAATACACCATCAGCGGTACGACCACCGAAAACACCATCACTGTCACCGGCGGCGATCACACGATCAAGCTGAACGGCGTGAATATCGATGTGTCGGGTATCCCTCGCTGGTTCCACGGTTTCCTTCATCATGGCGACTGCTGAGGGTGAGACCGGCACGGTCAAGCTGGTCTACGACGGTCAGACGTTCTTCACCACGGAGATTACTGTTGCGCAGAAGCCCTTGAGCAAAGATGATGTCACCATTACCGGTATCAACGACAAGTACCCCTCTCATGAGGCTGCCGAAGCTGCCAAGGACGGTATCGGTATTGTCTATGACGGCAAGAAACTGACCACAGACGACTACACTGTGTCCCGTGAGGATGGTATGTTTACCATTACCTTTGAGGGCAACTACTCCGGAACCGTGAAGCAGGACTACCAGGTAGAGACCGGCCTACCCACTGTCACCGTTTCCGACGCTACCTTTACTTACGACGGTCAGAATCACACCATCGTCGTTAACAACCCCAACAATGACGATGTGAAGTTTAGCCTGAGCCAGTCCGGTTACGGCGCACAGATCGAGAAGAAGGCTGCCGGTACTTATGTGATTTACTGGCAGGCTACGAAGGAGGATAAGAACGTTTCCGGCTCTGCTACCCTTGTAATCAACAAGGCAAAACTGACCATCAAGGCAGACAACCAGTCCATGTACGTCGGCGGCACGAAGCCCACGTTCACCTATACGGCCACGGGGCTTGTGAAGGGCGACACGCTGACGACTGCACCGACACTGACCTGCACGGCGGACGGTATGACGGTCGGCAAGTTCGATATCGTTCCCTCTGGCGCTGACGCCGGCGATAACTACGAGATCACCTATGTCAACGGTATGCTGACGGTCTCGCGCCGCCACAGCAGCCCGTCTTCCACCACCCCCGATCCCGAGCCGACACCGGACGACAGCAACAGCTTCTCCGACGTTCCCGCGAACGCGTACTTTGCAGACGTGGTGAAGTGGGCGGTCGAGAACGGCGTGACGAACGGCCTGTCCGACACGATGTTCGGCCCCTACGCGTCCTGCACGCGTGCGCAGATCGTGACGTTCCTGTGGCGCGCCGCCGGCAGCCCCGAGCCGAAGACCGCAAGCAGCTTCACGGATGTTCCCGCGAGCGCTTACTATGCGAAGGCTGTCGCTTGGGCGATTGAGAACGGAATCACGAACGGCATGACTGAGACGACGTTTGCCCCGAATGCGACCTGCACCCGCGGCCAGAGCGTGACGTTCCTCTACCGCGCGCTCGGCAAGAAGGTCGAGAGCAGCACGAGCTTCACCGACGTGAAGTCCGACGCGTTCTACGCCGACGCGGTCAACTGGGCAGTCGCGAGCGACGTGACGAACGGCACTTCTGCCACGACGTTCAGCCCCAACGCGGATTGCACGCGTGCGGAGATCGTGACGTTCCTGTATCGCGCCTATCAGGGCAAGTAAATCCAACTGAAAAAAGCGGCGGTTCATCAGAACCGCTGCTTTTTTGCGCCGCATTGACAAGCGCTCCCGCCCTCGGTATACTATGACCAAAAGCAAGACGGCAGTCAAAAATGCAGACGAGTTTGAGAGATTAAACTCGAAAAGGGGAGAGCAAATGAAGTATCTTGGAAAGCCTGCGGGCATGTGGGCGCTGTTTGCCGGATCGTTTGAAAAGCACCTGACGGTCGAATTCGACCTGACCGCGGAGCAGGCGAAGGACGTTGCGGCGCGTGCCAAAAAGAAATATCGCGAGATCATCGCGAAGCTGCCGGAATTTGACAAGCGCGACCGCTTCGAAATGAACATCGTCAACTGCGCGATGCTCGCCGCGTTTATCCTGTGCATGCCGCAGCGGCCGAACATCAAAACGCTGACGGACTACTACGCCGCGGCGATGATGACGCCTACGATGAAGGCTTTCTGCCGCGCGAGCGGAAAGAAAAAGTTCACGCCCAAGGACATCGAGGGCATGAAGGCGACGGCGAAGCTGCGCGCGGGCGATCACAACCCCTATTCGTGGAATATGGACTTTTTCGAGTACGAGGACGGCAGCGGCTACGAGGCGCGCTTCACGACCTGCGGCATCTGCACGCTGATGCAGGTGTTGGGGCTCTACGATCTGACGCCCGCGCTGTGCCATCTCGACTACACGATGAGCGACGCGGGCGGCGCGTCGGGTTTCGTGCGCGAGTACACGCTCGCCTCCGGCGGCCCCTACTGCGACTGCGGGTATCACAAAAAGCAGTGAAAAAACAAAAAGGATGCGTCTTTCGATGCATCCTTTTTCCTTTCTGTAGGGGACTCAATCTTCGTTGTAGGCATCCGAGGCCTTGATACGCTGGTACATGTCCTGCATCTGGCGGTCGATTTCAGCGATCTTGCCCGCGCATTCGAACATCTCCTCGTTGATGCCCTCGGGCAGCTTCGTTTTGTCGACCTTGTAGCGGATATCGTGCTCAAGGCTTGCCCAGAAGTCCATGGCGATCGTGCGCAGCTGGATCTCCGCCACGACGTATTCCGTCCGGTCGGAGAGGTAGACGGGCACCTTGATGTCCATGTGCAGCGAGCGGTAGCCGTTGTAGTTCGGCGTCTGGATGTAGTCCTGCTTTTTGACGATCTCCACATCCGTCTGCCGCGCCAGCATCTCGCCCACGCGGTAGACATCGTCGATGTAGCTGCAAACGACGCGCACGCCCGCGATGTCGTTGATGTTTTTTCGCGCGGACTCGATCGAGAGCGGCAGGCCGCGCTTGATGAGCTTGGCGACGATGCTCGATTGCGATTTGACGCGCCCGTCGATGTGATGAATGGGATTGCGTGCATAAAGAACATTGAATTCACTGTTGAGAATATTGAATTTCAACGTGAGCTGCCGAACCGCCGCGTCATAGAGATTCTGCATGACAAGAAAGTCATGCGGATCCTCGCAGAGTGCGGCGCCGTTCCCCGTTCGATTCATTCTGAGCCTTCCTTTCCATCGGAAGCGTCAACGCCCGCCCGATGAGCTTTTGTTCCTTTCAGTATAGCAGACGATCACCGCCGCGCCAAGGGGAGAAATGTTGATTTTCCGCAAAAGTCTGCGCGAAAAGAGCAGCGGGCGGGAAAAACTACCAAGCGACGGGCAAAAGAACTTGCAATGCAGCGCAAGCCATTCTATAATTAACCTGAAAGGATATGCACAGCGTTCGGCACTTCCGCTCCGGTGGCAGAGCGAACGCGCGGAAGGTGCAGAAAAGAACAATGGATAAAAAAGGAAAACAGCAATTTCTTCTGGTCGCGTTCGGCGTGGCGCTCTATGCCGCGCTGATGAATCTCAACGAAGTCGCGGCGTTTCTCACGAGGCTCGCTACCCTCTTCACGCCGGTGATCATAGGGTTATTGATGGCGTTTGTCCTCAGTGTGCCGATGCAGGGCATCGCAGGACGTTTGACGCGCCTGATGCCAAAGGCAAAGGAAAAACACATTGACCTTCTCAGCCTGCTGCTGACGCTTTTGTGCGTGGTCATCGTCGTGGTACTGCTGTGCGTTCTGGCGCTGCCGCAGCTTGCCGCGTCGCTCAAGAGCATCGGCACACTGGTCAGGGAGAACTGGCCGGACTGGGCGCGCCTTCTCTCGGATCACGGCGTGGATACAAGCGAGCTCACCGATCGCATCGCCGCGCTCGATTGGAAAACGGTGCTGGAAAAGGCGCTCACCGGCGCCGGCGCGCTGATCGACTCGGTGGTGGATCTTGCCGGTACCACAGTCTCGGCGGTGGCCAACGTCACCTTTGCCATCGTCATCATGTTTTATGTGCTGCTCGACCGGCGCAGCCTTGCTAAACAGAGCCGCAGACTCCTCTACGCCAACCTGAGCGAGCGAAAGGCCGATCAGGTCTGCCGCATCGCGCGCCTGACGCACACCTCCTACGCCCGTTTCCTGTCCGGGCAGTGCGTGGAGGTCGTGATCCTCGGCACGATGATCTTTCTCGCGTTCTCCCTGTGCGGCATTCCCTACGCGGGGCTGACCGCCGCGCTGACGGCGGCCTTCGCCTTTGTTCCCTACATCGGCGCGCTGGCCTCCTGCGCAATCGGCGTACTGCTGACGCTGCTTGCCCAGCCGGAGAAGGCGCTGCTGTGCCTGATCGTCTATCAGGCGGTGCAGTTCACGGAAAATCAGTTCATTTACCCGCATGTGGTTGGCAGCAGCGTGGGGCTTGCGCCGCTGTGGACGCTTCTTGCGGCATTGCTTGGCGGCAAGCTCTTCGGCCTTGTCGGTATTGTGTTTTTCATTCCCCTCACGGCGGTAGTACTCCAGCTCGTACATGAGCACACCGCACAGCAGCTTTCGGAAAAGAAACTCGACCGCGAGGATCTGATCGAATAACAAAAAAGGACGACAGCTATTTTTAGCTGTCGTCCTTTTTTGTGCGGTCACGACTGCGCCATGCGCTCGAGAAGCTGGAAGGCCTCTTCAAGCTTGGGGTCGATGTGGTCGGTCTGCAAAGCCTCGCGCACGCAACCTTCGATGTGCGCGCGCATGATCTGCTGGTTGGCGCTTTTGAGGAGCGACTGCGTGGCGAGAAGCTGGTTGGAGATGTCCACGCAGTAGCGGTCGTCGTCGATCATCTGCAAAATGCCGTCGAGCTGGCCGCGGGCGATTTTGAGCTTGCGGCGGACGGAATCACGATCGGCTCTCATGGCCTTAGCGGATGGAGACGGCCTGATAGCCCGCCTCATCGACTGCGGCCTTGAGCGCCGCGTCGGTCACGCTACCGTCCACGCTGACAGTGGCGGACTTGCTCTCAAGGTCGACCTTGGCCTCCTTCACGCCGGGGACGGCGGAAAGCGCCTGCTGGACGTGGTTCACGCAGTGCATGCAGGCCATGCCCTCAATGCTGATGACTTTTTCCATGTTCGTTTCTCCTTTTTCATTGTTACTTGCCATGGTGTGGCTGTTTGCTATCTCCACTCCGCTATCCGACGGAGAAGAAACCGTTTTGGGTGCCGCTGCCGCCGTGTGCTTGGCCTTGAACCAGCGCAGGCGCAGCGCATTGCTCACCACGAATACCGAGCTGAGGCTCATCGCGAGCGCGCCGAGCATCGGGTTCATCTTGAGCTGGGAGGCGGGGTAGAAGATGCCTGCCGCGATGGGAATGCCGATGGCGTTGTAGAAGAACGCCCAGAAGAGGTTCTGTTTGATGTTGCGGATGACCGCGCGGCTTAACTGCACGGCGGTCGAGACGTCGAGAAGATCGCTGCGCATCAGCACGATATCCGCCGACTCGATGGCAACGTCTGTGCCAGCGCCGATGGCGATGCCGACGTCTGCGCGCGCAAGGGCGGGCGCGTCGTTGATGCCGTCGCCGACCATGGCAACCTTCTTGCCGCCCTCCTGCAGGCGGCGGATCTCGCGCTCCTTATCCTGCGGCAGCACCTCGGCCACCACGCGGTCCACGCCGACCTGGCGGCGGATGGCCTCAGCGGTCTTGGCGTTGTCGCCCGTGAGCATGACGACCTCGATGCCCATGTTCGAGAGCTCGGCAATGGCCTGCGCGCTCGTGGGCTTGACGATGTCGGCCACGGCAATAAGGCCGATGAGCTTGCCGTCGAGAGCGAAGTAGAGCGGCGTCTTGCCGTCCTCGGCCAGCGCTTCGCCTTGTGCGAGCAGCTCACTGTTTTCGATGCGGTTTGCTTCCATCATGCGGCGGTTGCCGGCAAGGCAGAGCTGGCCCTCGACCTTGCCGCGGATGCCCTGACCGGGGATCTGCTCAAATTTGTCGACGGACAGGAACGTGAGCGATTCCTTCTCCGCCTCGGCCACGATGGCCTCGGAAAGCGGATGCTCGGAGAGCTTTTCGAGCGACGCGGCGACGGAGAGAAGTTTGTCCCTGCCGATGCCGCCGTCGGCGACGTCGGTGACGACGGGCTTGCCCTGCGTGATGGTGCCGGTCTTGTCGAGCACGACGGTGTTGACGCTGTGCGTCGTCTCAAGCGCTTCGGCGGACTTGATGAGGATGCCGTTCACCGCGCCGCGGCCCGTGCCGACCATGATGGCCGTCGGCGTGGCGAGACCCAGCGCGCAGGGGCAGCTGATGACGAGAACGGAAATACCGATGGACAGCGCAAATTCCACGCTGTGGTCCGTCAGCAGCCATGCTGCCGTTGCGATGACGGCGATCGTGATGACGACGGGGACGAACACGCCGCTGACCTTATCGGCGAGCTTGGCGATGGGCGCTTTGGAGCTCGTGGCCTCGTCCACAAGGCGTACGATCTGGGAAAGGGCGGTATCGTCGCCGACTTTGGTCGCGCGCATCTTGAAATAGCCGGATTTGTTGATGGTCGCGCCGATGACGCTGTCTCCCGCCTGCTTTTCGACGGGGATGCTCTCGCCCGTCAGCGCGGATTCGTCGACCGAGGACGTTCCCTCGAGCACGACGCCGTCGACGGGGACGCTCTCGCCCGCCTTGACGATCAGCACGTCGCCGAGTTGGACCTCCTCGACGGGGATGACGCTCTCGACGCCGTTGCGCTCGACCGTCGCGGTCTTGGGCGCAAGGTCCATGAGCTTCGTGATCGCGTCGGAGGTCTTGCCCTTGGCGCGGGCCTCCATCGTCTTGCCCATGGTGATGAGCGTCAGGATCGTGCCTGCGGACTCGAAGTACAGCTCCATCATATAGGTGTGCACCGTGTCCATGTCCATCTGGCCAAAGCCGATGCCGATCTTATAGATGGCGTAGATGCCGTACACGATGGCGGCGCTGGAGCCCAGTGCGATCAGCGAATCCATGTTCGGCGAGCGCTGCCACAGCGTCTTGAAGCCGACGATATAGTACTGGCGGTTGATATAGACGATGGGCAGCAGCAGCAAAAACTGCGTGAATGCGAACGTCATCGCATTTTCCATGCCGAGGAAGCACGCGGGCAGCGGCCAGCCCATCATGTGGCCCATCGAGAGATAGAACAGCGGGATGGTGAAGAGGAGCGAGAGGGCGAGACGCTTTTTCATGTCGCTGTACGCCTTCTGCGCGGCGCTGATGCCGCCCGTTTCAGCGGCCTTCGCGGCGGGCGCGCTGCCGGGCTTTGCATGCAGAGACGCACCGTAGCCCGCCTTTTCGACCGCGGCGATGATCTGCGCGGACGAAAGCTGGGATTCGTCGTATTCGACGACCATGCTGTTTTTCAGCAGGTTGACCGCGACCTGCTGCGCGCCCGGCTGCTTGGACACGGCCTTTTCCACGCGGCTGGAGCAGGCGGCGCAGCTCATGCCGGTCACGTCATAGGTTTCCTTTTTCAATTTGATTCCTCCTTCGGGACAAATACAATACCCGTGTGGGGTATTTTTAATTTGCCAACAGTATAGGTCGGAAATTGGAGGATTGTCAAGACCTCTTTTCGAGAAATTTCCGTTTGGGCGAAAGTTGCGGCGTTTCGGTCGGGAAAACTTACCGCCGCCGCGCCGCTGGACAGCTTGCATCCCTTATGATAAACTGACGGCATGAGTTTTATGATAAGCAGGTGAAAAATGAAGCAAAAACATATCTTGAAATGGCTGGGCATCGCGCTGGGCGTGTACCTTTTATATGGGGTGCTGACAGCCATTCTCGTCCCGCTGCCGCAAAAAGAGGCGACAGGGGAGCTGTGGAGCCAGTATGAAGCCCGATTGAGCGAGGACGCATCGCAGGAGCGCGTGAGGAGCATCGAGGATACGGACAGTGCGCTGCTCTGGCGCTTGCAGCTCATCGAGAGTGCGGAAAGGGAGGTCATCTTCTCGACCTTTGACCTGCGCGCGGACGGCAGCGGACAGGATTTGATGGCCGCGCTCTATGGCGCGGCGCAGCGCGGCGTGCAGGTGCGCGTCATCGTCGACGGGCTGAACGGTTTTCTGCATCTGCAAAACAGCGGCGTTCTCCGCGCCCTCGCGGCGGAGGAGAATGTGGAGGTGCGCTTTTATGATCCCATCGACCTGCTGCGCCCGTGGAAGCTCAACTACCGTCTGCACGACAAGTATCTGATCGCCGACGGGAGCAAATACATCCTCGGCGGAAGAAATTCGAACGATTTGTTCCTCGGCTCATATCAGGAGAACCAGAACATCGACCGCGACGTGCTCGTTGTGTCGGACGGGGGAGAGGGCAGCTCGGTCTCCCAGCTTTTGACGTATTTTAAAAGCGTCTGGTCGCAGCCGGAGAATAAAACCATCACAGGCAAGACGTCCTCGCAGACCGACGCGCTGCAGGAGCGCTACGCGGCGCTATGCACGGTGCATGGAAAAGAGCTTGCCGCCGTCGACTGGGAGGTGGAGACCGCGGCGGTCACGCATGTGAGCCTTCTCAGCGGCTCGCCGCGCGCGGAGGCGAAAGCGCCTGAGCTGTGGGACGCGCTTGTCCGCCTGATGGCGCAGGGCGATGACGTCCTGCTGCAAACGCCGTACATCATCTGCAACGACAAAATGTATAACGATTTGGAAGCACTTGCCGAGACGCGGCAGCTGCGCGTGCTGACGAATGCCGTTGAAAACGGCGCGAACCCGAGCGGCTGCTCGGACTACTTACGCGAAAAGCAAAATATTTTATCGCGCGGCGTCGACGTGTACGAGGCCGTCTGCGGCCAGTCGTTGCACACGAAGACGATTTTGATCGGGGATGATCTGAGCATCGTCGGCTCGTTCAACGCCGACATGCGCAGCGCGTATCTCGACACGGAGCTGATGCTCGTCATCGAGAGTGAGGAGGTCAATGCCGCGCTGCGGCAGGAGAGCGTACAGTACATCGACCAGAGCCGCCTCGCCCTGCACGACGGCGGCACGGAATACGGCGCGCGGTTTGAAGAAATGACGCTGCCTTGGGCAAAGCGCGCGCTGTATACAATTCTGAGCGTTGTCCAGCGCCCAATTCGCCACCTGCTGTAACGAAAAGTGCGGCATAGCGGAAAATGAGGGAAAGGAATACGGATTTTGCCCGTATTTCCGTTTTTTCACCTTGCAAAAGACGTTCGGGTTTGCTATGATAAAAAATAAGTATGGATACGTTCCGCTTTTTGTGGAGACAGAGGATAAGAAAGGAAGATCGTTATGATTTACACGACCGAAGTGCAGCATATGTGTCCCGTTGCGAAGGGCGCATATCACGGTCCGGCCCCGATCCCCGAAGAGGGCAAGTGGGTCCAGGCCAAGCAGATCGCCGATATTTCCGGCTTCACCCACGGCATCGGCTGGTGCGCGCCCCAGCAGGGCGCCTGCAAGCTGACGCTCAACGTCAAGGAGGGCGTCATTCAGGAGGCTCTGATCGAGACCATCGGCTGCTCGGGCATGACCCATTCTGCTGCCATGGCTTCCGAGATCCTGATCGGCAAGACCATTCTCGAAGCGCTGAACACCGACCTTGTTTGCGACGCCATCAACACCGCCATGCGCGAGCTGTTCCTGCAGATCGTCTACGGCCGCACCCAGTCCGCCTTCTCTGAGGACGGCCTTGCTGTCGGCGCGTCCCTCGAGGACCTCGGCAAGGGCCTTCGCTCCCAGGTCGGCACGATGTTCGCCACCGCCGAAAAGGGCCCCCGTTACCTCGAGATGGCCGAGGGCTACTGCTCCCGCGTCGCGCTCAACAAGGAAAACGAGGTCGTCGGCTACGAGTTCATCAACCTCGGCAAGATGATGGACTTCATCAAAAAGGGTATCGATGCGAACGAAGCGCTCGAAAAGGCCAAGGGTCACTATGGTCAGTGGGACAACGCTGCCAAGTACATCGACCCGCGTCAGGAATAAGGAAGGGAGGACGAAACAATGGCTTTATTTGAAAACTACGAGAGAAGAATCGACAAGATCAACGGCGTCCTCGCTCAGTACGGTATCTCTTCCGTCGAAGAGTGCCGCGAGATCTGCAAGGCCAAGGGCTTTGACCCGTATGAGATCGTCAAGGGCATCCAGCCCATCTGCTTTGAAAACGCCTGCTGGGCGTACACCGTCGGCGCGGCCATCGCCATCAAGTCCGGCGTGAAGTCCGCGGCCGAAGCCGCCAAGATGATCGGCGTCGGCCTGCAGTCCTTCTGCATCGACGGCTCCGTCGCCGAGGACCGCAAGGTCGGTCTGGGCCACGGCAACCTCGGTGCGATGCTGCTGTCCGACGAGTCGAAGTGCTTTGCCTTCCTCGCCGGTCACGAGTCCTTCGCCGCCGCTGAGGGCGCGATCGGCATCGTCCGCAACGCCAACAAGGCCCGCAAGGAGCCCCTGCGCGTCATCCTGAACGGTCTCGGCAAGGACGCCGCTCAGATCATCTCCCGCATCAACGGCTTCACCTATGTTCAGACCCAGTTCGACTACTTCACCGGCAAGCTGAACATCGTGCGCGAGATCCGCTACAGCGAGACCGAGCGCGCCGACGTCCGCTGCTACGGTGCTGACGACGTCCGCGAGGGCGTGGCCATTATGCATTCCGAGGGCGTGGACGTCTCCATCACCGGTAACTCCACCAACCCGACCCGCTTCCAGCATCCCGTCGCCGGCACCTACAAGAAAGAGTGCATCGAGCAGGGCAAGAAGTATTTCTCCGTCGCTTCCGGCGGCGGTACGGGCCGTACCCTGCACCCGGACAACATGGCTGCCGGTCCCGCCTCCTACGGTATGACCGATACCATGGGCCGCATGCATTCCGACGCACAGTTCGCCGGCTCCTCCTCCGTGCCCGCGCACGTGGAGATGATGGGATTCCTCGGCATGGGCAACAACCCGATGGTCGGCGCCACCGTCGCCGTGGCCGTCGCTGTTGCGGAGAGCCTGAAGTAAGAGGGAAAACCGCAGGGTTTGTCCTTCCAAGGTTCCAAAACCTGATTTTTCATCAAACATAAGCAGGAAGCACATCTTCCGCACGAAAATGCGGAAGATGTGCTTCCTGTTTTTGCGTTTTTGGAGGAAAAACCGTGAAGAAAATCAGGATGTGCTTCCCGAATGAGAAGACGTTCAGGGAAGGGTTCGAAGAGTATATTTTGGACTGTAAGGCCCGCAATCTGCGGGATGGAACAATCAACCATTATCAGGAATCCATCAAGCAGATTTACAAGCGAATCACACCAGATACGCTGATCTCTTCGATGTGTCAGCAAACCATGGCAAACTTCTATATTTCACTAAGGGATGACCCTAATTTGAATGAGGTTTCTATGGGAACATATGCGAGAGATTTGAAAACGCTGATGCGATTCTTTATCCAAGCGATGTGACTGCGGGCTCAAACCGCCCCGTATGGTGGCGATGCGAAAAAGGTCACGCCTACCGCACCATCATCGCGCAGCGCGTGCAGCGGGGCAACGGCTGTCCCTACTGCGCGAACCGCAAGGTGCTGGTAGGCTTCAACGACCTCGCGACCGTCCAGCCGCTCGTTGCCAAGGAGTGGCACGAATCACTCAACGGCGCGCTGACGCCGGAGATGGTGACCGCGGGCAGCCACAAAAAAGCATGATGGCAATGTCCTTACGGCCATGTGTGGAAAGCCGCCATCTACGCCCGCACCGGCGCGCAGCAAAGCGGCTGCCCCGTCTGCGCCGAGAAGACAAAAATCAGTAAACCCAGCCCGCGGAGGCGGGCAAAAGATAAAGAAAACTTTAGGAGGTAATGGAATGAAACGGCGATTATTGACAAGCGTACTGTCACTTGTAATTGTACTAAGTCTACTGTCAACGGCAGCGTAGGCAGTAGACGGGGAGGACGAGACCGGCAGCGATGACGGCGTCGTCCTCTATACGGGGTCTGAAAATACAGACCTTACGGACGAAGGTGAGGATGGCGAAGGTGCTGAACCCACGGCGGAAGGGCCGCAGTGGAACTTTGTACCTCAGTACGGGAACCTTATCCATGATTACAGCTATTATTTTAATAGTAGCTATAATAACGAGACAGAGGGCTATCCCGGCGTAACGGGATATAATCCCAAGAATGCAATCTCCCTTCGAGATAACAAGCTGCCGGATGAGGTCAATACAGTCGGCTTGGCACAGCGCTTTATCAATGCATATCCGCACGAGTTGGATGGCGGCCGCCGCCAGAGAATCGGCGTGGCGCGTGCTCTTGCAGTCAACCCGGAGTTTATCGTCTGTGATGAGCCGGTCTCAGCACTGGATGTTTCCATTCAGGCGCAGATCTTGAATCTGATGATGGACCTGCAGGACGAACTGGGACTGACATATGTCTTTATCACGCATGACCTGTCGGTCGTTAAGCACATTTCAGATGAGATTGCAGTGATATGTATTTGGGGCAGTGTGTGGAAAGAGTGCCCAGTAAAGAGCTGTTCCAGAATCCGCTGCACCCGTATACAAAGGCGTTGCTGTCAGCAATTCCCATCCCGGATCTTTCAACACGCGGAAGGAAGAAGCACCCTGTTCTTATTCGCCGGACGGAGAGTATCCCGTCATCAACCTGGAAAAGGGCGGCTTATATACGAGCTATTCAGGCACATGGGAAGAGAACACTGTGCTTCCCTGCATCCGCAGAATTGACGGCGGTACGGTTGGCAATGCGGTCCCCGGTAAGGCGGAAGCCGTTGTAGAAGGGATTTCAACAGATGAGATCGCAAGGGCTGCCTCCGCTATAGAAGAGCAGACTGGGATCGCTTTCAGATGGGAAGAAAAAATGGGCGCGTTGTGATCCGTGCGGAAGGCAAGAGTGCTCATGCCTCCACGCCTTGGGAAGGAAACAGTGCACTTACTGGCTTGCTGGCGCTGCTGATGCAGTTTCCCTTTGCCGACTGTGAGGGACAGCGCCGCCTGCGCGGATTGACAGAGCTGTTTCCGCACGGCGCATTTTACGGTGAGGCGGCTGGCGTGGCGCAGGCGGATGAATTGTCCGGCCGGTTGGTGCTGAGCTCCAACGTGCTTCATTATGCGGAAGGCGGTATGTCCGGCCGTATAGACTGCCGCGCGCCGATGTGTGCCAGCGAAGAGACTGTGCTTGAGGTTCTTCGTGAAAAACTGGCGGCTCATGGCTTGTATCTTCCGGAGAGCTGCAAAATGGTCCCCCCCATTACGTTCCGGAAAATAGTCCGTTTATCCAGACGCTTTTAGGCTGCTATGAGCAGGTCATGGGCGAACCGGGCAAGTGCCTTACCATTGGCGGCGGGACATATGCGCACTTTCTGAAAAATGACGTGGCGTTTGGCGCTTCCCGATTAGGTGTAGATTATCACATGCACGGTGCAAATGAGTACCTTGTGGTAGATGAGATCGTGCGAAGCGCGGAGCTGTTTGCGCTGACCATTGTTGCACTTTGCGGCGAACACGCTGAGCCGATGTAAAATGCGGTTATGTAAATAACACCCATCGGTATGATCCGATGGGTATTATTATTTGTGCTGTGTTTTTTGACAGACGAATCGGATTCTTGCAAAAATGCCCAAAGATGTCAATAGAATCCGTTCGCCTGCGCAAGAATTTTATGGCGTGCGGACAGAAAAGACTTTTTCGTGCTGCGAGACGGCGACAGACAGCAGATCTCATGGCGATAATGACGAATTTCTGTTATTGAAGTGTTTTTCGTAGGAATACATCTGTCCGCTTCTTGCAATTTTCTGCACATAAAGATATAATAAAGGCCGTTAGTGAAAGCGCCTTTGCGGCCTGAGCAGAGAGAAGAGGATCGTAAGAGCGTTAGATTTTGAAAAGAAAGAAGATGCCCCTATGAATCCCTTTATGAAGACCCTTAAAAAAATTGCCGCCGCGTATAACGGCGTCAGCCTGATTTTGCGCATCGCGATCGGCCTTGTCGTCGGCGTGATCCTGGCGCTGGTCTGTCCCGGCGCGACGTGGTTACAGGAACTTGGCAACCTGTTTGTCGGCGCGCTCAAGGGCATTGCCCCCGTGCTGGTGTTCGTCATCGTGGCGAGCGCGCTGGCGCAGGGCTCGTCCAAGCTCGACCGCCGCTTCGGCACGGTCGTGTGGCTCTACATGCTTACGACGTTCGTCGCCGCGGCGCTGAGCGTTGTGACCAGCATGCTCTTCCCGCAGACGCTCCTGCTGGCCGAGGCCGCTGAGGCCGAGGTCATCCCGCAGGGCCTTGGCGAGGTCATGCACACGCTGCTGTCCAACATCGTCTCGAACCCCATCTCCGCCATTATGAACGGCAACTACATCGGCATTCTGATGTGGGGCTGTCTCTTCGGCGTGGCGATGAAGAAGCTCGGTGCGGACTCGACGAAGGTCTTCCTCAGCAACACGGCGGACGCGGTGTCCACCATCGTGCGCTGGATCATCAATTTGGCACCGTTCGGCATCATGGGCCTTGTGTTCACGAACGTTGTGAGCAACGGCCTTGCGATCTTCACCCAGTACGGCAAGCTCCTGCTGCTTTTGGTCGGCACGATGCTCTTCATGGCGCTTGTCATCAACCCCATCATCATCTGCATCTATCTGCGCTGCAATCCCTATCCGCTGGTGTTCCGCTGCCTGCGTGAAAGCGGCCTGACGGCGTTCTTCACCCGCTCTTCCGCAGCGAACATCCCCGTGAACATGGCGATGTGCGAAAAGCTCGGCTTGGACAAGGACTTCTACTCCGTCTCTATCCCCCTCGGCGCGACGATCAACATGGACGGCGCGGCCATCACCATCACCATCATGACGCTGGCCGCGGCCAATACGCTGGGTATGCAGGTCTCGCTGCCCGCGGCGATTTTGCTCTCGATCATGTCGGCCCTCGGCGCGTGCGGCGCTTCCGGCGTGGCGGGCGGCTCGCTGCTGCTCATCCCGATGGCGTGCTCGCTGTTCGGTATCTCGAACGACATCGCGATGCAGGTCGTCGGCGTCGGCTTCATCATCGGCGTCATTCAGGACTCTGTCGAGACCGCGCTCAACTCTGCGGGCGACGTCGAGTTCGCCGCGACGGCCGAGTATCACCAGTGGCTCAAGCAGGGCAAGTCCCTGCCGGAATTCCTCGGCGGCAAGAAGAAGTAAAGCGGCAGAGTGTGAAAACAAATATAAGTGCGCCGGCTCAACGAGCCGGCGCTTTTTTGTGCGGCGATGCCGAACGATCGACGGGAGGGACAACTTCGTTTTTACTTTCGAACTACTCCATGCTATAATAAACAAACTTTGACCAATTTTGCATATTTATGACAGGTATCGAAAGCTGCCGCAAAGGAGACAAGCGCATGAAGCAAGCAGAACATCCGCCCGCGACCGCAGGGGCGAGCATTGCGGCAGAATACAGCCTTGCGCTCATCGATCAGCTCGCGCGTATCGACCGTACGTGCAGCAAGGAGGAGATGGACGAGTTGGTTTATCGCCTGCTGAGTCTGATCGGCGAGGCCATGCAGTCTGACCGCGTGTTTCTCTTCGAGCGGCTGGAGGGGACGGCGGAGGCCTATTGCAACACCTTTGAGTGGTGCGCGAACGGCGTCGCGCCGCAGATCGACAACCTGACGGAGATCGTTCCCGCGGATATGCCGTACTGGCTCAAGGTCTTCGGCCGCGGCGAGACGATCGTTATTCCGAATATTGAAGACGTGAAAACGCTGATGCCGAGCGAGTACGAGCTCCTGAAGGCGCAGAGCATTCGCTCCGAGATCGCGGTGCCGGTTTTTTACCGCGGCAGCCTGAGCGGCTTTTTCGGCCTTGACAATCCGCAGCGGGCGATGACGGACAATAAGCTCCGCATGCTCGCCTTTGTCGGCGGACACCTCGGCAGCGCGCGGGAGAACCTGCGCATGCTGACGCTGCTGGAAGAAAAGCAGAAGTCACTCGAGCAGAACTTGCAGGCCGTGAAGCTTGAGCAGCAGATGCTCAAGGTGCTCTGCAAGGACAGCACGTCCGTCTACCGCGTGGATCTGATGAACGACCGGGCTGAGATCGTCAAGATCGAGGAGCACTCCAACTCCGCGGGCGACCTGCTCCCGTACGGGCCATTATGAGGAGACTGCAAGCGAGCGGCAGATGCACCGGCTGACCGGACACAGCGGCAGAGCGAGCGTCCACATGAGTGAAATGAGCAAGCAGAGCATCGTGCCGGAGTATCTGCCCTATGTTGAACCGTTTTTTGATCTTTCGACGCTCGCGGAGAGACTGCGGCACGAGGATTCCGTGATGCTCGAATACCCCGTGAGGGACGGCAACTGGCATCTTGCGCGCTTCATCGTGCAGACGCGCGGGAAAAATGGCGAGGCGGAGCAGGTGCTGTTCGCGATGCGCCTTTACAGCGAAGAAAAGCGCCGCGAAAAGGACCTGATGAGCGCGGCAGATGCGGCACGCCGCGCGAACGAGGCAAAGTCCGAGTTCCTCTCGCGCATGTCGCACGACATCCGCACGCCGATGAACGTCATCATGGGCTTTACGAACATCGCCTTACAGCATGCGGACGACCCGGGGAAGATGAAAGAGTGCCTGGAAAAGATCCGTGTCAGCGGCGGCAATTTGCAGGAGCTCATCGACGATGTGCTGGATATCTCGCGCATCGAGAGCGGGGAGTTCAAGATCGTCTCGCGGCCGGTGAAGCTGCCGGAGCTGTTTGACTTCTACTGTCAGGCCATCGCGGGCATGGCGGAGGCGAAAAACATCCGCTTTTCGGGGAAGCTGCACGACATTTCCCACAATGTGCTGCTCTCCGACCAGATCCGCCTATATGAACCTGCTCTCAAACGCCATCAAGTATACGCCGGAAAACGGCGATGTGAAGTTAGAGGTCTACGAGGAAAAGCTTGCCGAGAGCGGCAAGGTCCGCCTTGTCCCGGTCGTGAGCGACACGGGCATCGGCATGACGCCGGAGTTCATGGAGCAGATGTATTCGGCCTTTTCCCGCGCGGTCGACACGCGCGTCAACAAGGTGCGCGGCAGTGGCCTCGGCCTTGCCATTGTGAAAAAGATCGTCGACCTGATGGGCGGTGCGATCGAGGCTGAGAGCAAGGTCGGCAAGGGCACGACATTCCGCGTGACGCTCGACCTGCCCGCCGCGGCGGACGACGCCGAGACCGAAGAGCACACCGAGACGGCCATCACGCTGCCGGAAAAGCCGCTCACCGTGCTCGTGGCCGAGGACAACGACGTAAACTACGAGATCACCGCCGAGCAGCTGCGCGGCTACAGGGTGCACTGTGTGCGCGCTGTGAACGGGCAGGACTGCTTACAGCGGATCGAGCAGGCCGCGCCAGACGAGTTCGATGCGATCCTGATGGACATGCAGATGCCGGTGATGAACGGCCTAGAGGCGACTGCCGCCATCCGAAAGCTCGACAGCGAGACGGCGAAGCACATCCCCATCATCGCCCTCACAGCCAACGCCTACCATGAGGACATTCAAAAATGCCTCGCCGCGGGCATGAACGCCCACCTCTCCAAGCCCATCAACATCGACTGCGCGGTGCGCACGATCATCGAATGCGCCCGCACGGCGAAAGAGAACGGATAAAAGAAAAAGGCTCACGAAAGCAATGCTTTCGTGAGCCTTTTTGCGATATTTACTGCTTGTCGCCGCCAAATATCGAAATTTGACTCTCATCGCTCTGGCTGTGTATCTCGGCGATGACGGCAAGACTTTCTTCGCTCGCGCCGCCGGGTTCGACCTGCGGCATCGCGAGGAAGAAGCCCTGCAGAAGGTCGACGCCGAGCGACAGCACGGTGCGTACCTCGTCCGCGGTCTCAAGGCCCTCGGCCACGACCTTCATGCCGCGCTGGTGCGCGTAGGATACGGTGTTCGACACGATCTGGCGCTTGTTGGCGTCGGTGTCGATGTCGCGGATGATGGAAAGGTCGATCTTGATGTAGTTGGGCGAGAGCTCGAGAAGGCTGCGCTCGTTGCTGTAGCCGCTGCCGTAGTCGTCGAGCGCGAACGCACCAGAGCTGCCACGGATCGTCTGCTTGATGCGCAGCGCCTTGGGGTCGAGCACCTCTTCCTCCGTGATCTCAATGACGATGCGCGGCAGGATCGAGGCGTAGCGCGCGGAGTATTCCGAAAGCTCATCGGGCGTTAGATACTGGCTTGCAATCGAATTGACGAACAGCAGCGCGCTGGGCACGATCTTACCGGCGTTTTCAAGCGCCTGATATGCACTTGACGCACGGAAGAACGTGATGCGCTCGACCTCGTGCAGGCAGTTTTCCTCGCGCGCGAGGCGTAGCACGTCAGCAGGGGAGTGCAGCGTGGGAAGATCCACGCGCATGAGCGCTTCATAGGCAAAAACGCTGCCGTCTTTTGCGTCGATAATATCCTGAACTGCACATCAGCGCGAGCATCGGCGGCGCGTTCGCGGCGGGACGCATCTCAAGAACGATCCGCAGGGCGGACCTTGCGATGTATCAGGCCAAATTGAAAAAGGATTGCGTAGCAATCTATCGAGAGGCGAAAGAACGTGAAACTTGACGAATTTTTCCGCTGCGTCGGCGGCGACTACGGCGAAGCCAAGGCGCGTTTTCAGAACGACGAGCGCATCGTGCGCTTCCTTAATATGTTCCCGGGCGACGACAGTATGCAGAACCTGAGAAACGCGATGAACGCGGGCGACACGCCTACGGCGTTCCGCGCGGTGCACACGCTCAAGGGTGTGGCGCTGAACCTTGGCCTCGGCTCGCTCGCCCACGCCAGCTCTCAGATGACGGAAGCGCTGCGCGGTCAGGATTCGATGCCTGAAAGCGTACAGCCGCTCTATGAGGCGGTGCAGAAGGAGCACACTGCCGTGTGCAGCGCGCTCGAGCAGCTCGAAAAGTAATTGAGAAGTAAAAAAGTCGAAACCTTTCGGTTTCGACTTTTTTACTTCTTACAGCAGCGGGGCGATGATGCGCATGCCGGGGCCGATGAGCTTTCGCATAAACGGGTCGTTTTTGAGAAGCTCAGCGTCCGCGCGGACGCACTTGGCGAGCGTCTGCTGGAAGTCTTGCTCAATTTTTGGGACTTCGGGGGACGCATAGAGGTACGTGCCGCATTCAAAGTGGTGGTACAGGCTGCGGTAGTCCAGATTGATCGTGCCGACGGTCGCCTTGCAGTCATCGCTGACGAAGACCTTCGCGTGAACGAAGCCCGGCTCGTACTCATAAATTTGTACACCGTTTTCAAGCAGCCTGCGGTAATACGTATGCGCGAGCGAGAAGGCGATCTCCTTGTCGGGCACGTGCGGCAGAATGAGCTGCACCTCCACGCCGCGGCGCGCGGCATAGGTCAGCGCCGTGATCATCTCGTTGTCGATGATGAGGTACGGCGTCATGATGTGCACATAGCGGTTGGCGCGGTTGATGATGTCCATATACACCATCTCGCCGACAAGGTCGCGGTCGAGTGGGCTGTCGCCGTAGGGGATGACGTAGCCCGGCTCCTTTTCGCGCACCGGCTGCGGCACGTCGAGATACTTGCTGTAGACTTCGGGCGTAAAGTGCACGGAGCTGACGTTCCACATCTGCAAAAACATCAGAGTCAGGCTGCGCACGGCGTCGCCGCGCAGGGCAATGGCTGTATCCTTCCAGTGGCCGAGGCGCGAGGTGCGGTTGATGTACTCGTCGGAGAGGTTGATGCCGCCTGTGAAGCCGATCTTGCCGTCGATGACCATGATCTTGCGGTGGTCGCGGTAGTTGTAGTGCGTGGAGACAAACGGGCGCAGCGGCGCGAACATCTTGCAGGCAATGCCGAGCTTTTCGAGCTTTTCGGGGTAGGAATAGGGCAGCAGCGCGACCGCGCAGGTGCCGTCGTACAGCACGCGCACCTCGACGCCCGCGTTGACCTTTTCCTTGAGAATTTCAAGGATGCGGCCCCACATGTAGCCCTCCCTGACGATGAAATACTCGAGGAAGATGAAGTGCTCGGCCTTTTGGAGCTCGTCGCACATGACCTCGAACGCATCGTCGCCGAGGGGGAAGTATTGCGCCTGTGTGTTTTGATAGCAGGGGAAGCCGCAGGAATTCAAGTAGGAGGCAAGGCTTTGGAGCTCCTCCGGTAATTCCTCCTTGGAACACGCGCTTTCCGAGGGGGCGAAGTGCTCCGTCTGCGACAGGATGTCGTTGTAGCGGCGGATCATCAGCCGGTGGCCGAGGTCCGTCTTGATGTAAACGTACAGGATCAAGCCGAACACCGGCAGCACCGCGAGGATGAAAAACCACGTGAGCTTGATGGTCGGGTTGTCGTCGTTGCCGAACAGAAACAGCACGACTGCCGCCGACAGCAGCGTGTTGCCGCCCCAGAAGTAGGGCAGAAAGCCCTCAAGCTTGTAAAAGGCGGCAAAGAGGAACAAGATCTGCACGATCAGCGAAACGATGATGATGCCCGTGCGGCCGAAGATGATCTGCAGAAGGCCTCGTTTGCCCTTTTCTAAAAGGAGAATGTGATTGTCGTCGTCTTTCATAGATGTCCTTTCTCAAAGATGACCGTGCCCACGCGGGGCAAGGCACCTACATTTAATATATATCTACTTTATCATAACATGACTTTGCCGAAAAGCCAACCCATTTCCGCAGCGAAGCGTACGCAGACGGAGGAAACGGGACTTGGCGATTTGATGTTCCTGTGTTAAAATGGCGAAAAAGGTAGAAAGGGGACGAGAAAATGGAGCTTAAGACGCAGGTCCATAATATTCTGCCGCTGTATGACGAAAAGTCGCGCGTGCTGATCCTGGGCTCGTTCCCGTCGGTTAAGTCAAGGGAGGCGGCGTTCTTCTACGCGCACCCGCAGAACCGCTTCTGGCCGACGCTCGCCGCTGTTCTGGGCGAGGAAACGCCGAAGACGGTCGAAGAGAAGAAAGCGATGGTCCTGCGCCGCGGCGTCGCCATGTGGGACACCATCGGCTCATGCGAGATCGTGGGATCGTCGGATGCGAGCATCACGAACGTTGTGCCGAACGATCTGTCTGTCATTTTGGATGCGGCGGACATTCAGGCCATCTTCTGCAATGGCGGCACGTCCTACGCCTGCTATAAAAAATAGTAGAATTTTTCTCTCTGCCGCAAGATGATTTTAGGTCGGTTGAGGGATTAGAAAACGCCGGAAACCCGCATAAACTCTATGTTTTTGCGCGTTCTCGGCGTTTCTTTTATCGCCTGTGTTAGTGGTGCTTTTTCGGTAAATGGTGCCCAAATGGTGCCCAAATCCCACGCGGGGCTATAAAACGGTATAAGAAGCGGTAAAGAGATACAGCGGTTAAAGCTCTAAATCGCTGCTCTTTTTCTTTGCCGCGCTCTTTGCTTTCTTCGGCTCGGCTTTCTCTGCCTTTGCCGGGTCTGCCTGTTTGACCGCCCCATGATAAGCGTCTAAGACTTCTTTTTTGCGTTCAAGCCGCACGTCCACATAACGGGCGGTAACAGCTTCAAAGTTCATAGACAGCCCAAGCGATACGCCGATACCCGCAAGTGTATGTCCTAACACTTCGCCTACGGTGTAGAAGTCGCCTGTCAGTTGGTGCATATTTGTAGCTGCTGTATGGCGCAAATCGTGAAAGCGGATATGCGGCATATCCAAATCTTCAAGCAGCTTTCCAAACTGGGAAGATACCCACGACGCGGAGATAGGGGAACCGTCCGGCTTCGCTACAACAAGGTCATTGTCATAGTAAGGCTTTCCGTCCTTTTCTGCCTGTTCGCGCTGCGCTTCCTGCATAGCAAACTGTTTGAGAAAGAACGGGCGGGCAAGCTCTGTGATAGGCAGCTTTCGCCCGTTGGATTTCGGCGGTGCCATTTCCTCAATGACTTTTGTTTTTGGCGGTACCTTAAAGGGTAGCTGCTCGGAAACGTCAAAGGTGTTGTTTTCCAAATCCACATTGCGCCAACGCAAGCCCAGGATTTCAGAACGGCGCATACCGTAAAGCCCGCCTAAGATAACGGGCATTTCCCAAACGGTACCCTCGACGCGCTGCATAAGGGCTTTTACCTGTTCCGGCGTGTACGGGTCGGGGGTCTTGTCGCTCTTTCCAAACTTCGTAAGCGTGTCCTTTGCTGCGTTTGTTTCGATATAGCGGTATTTCCGGGCATGGCTCAACGCCACGCTCAAAACACGCTTTGCCCCGGCTGCGGTGGACGGTTTCAAGCCTTTGTCAATAATCTGCTGAAACATTTTGTCTACCATAGCGGGGGTAAGCTGATTAAGGGCAACGCCGCCGATATATGGTGTGATGTAGTTTGCAATCGTTCTTTTGTACCCGTCGTAAGTAGAGGGGCGCAAGTTCACTCTTGCATAGCTTTCTACCCATTCATTCAGATAGCTTGCAACGGTCTGTTTCCGCTGTGAAGCGATAGACGCAATCTGTCCCGGATTATGGAGCTTTGCTTTCATCTCTGCTTCATGCTGCGTTGCTTCCTTTTTTGTTGGAAAGCCCTTTTTTGAATAGGTTTTCTTTTCCCCATTCGGGGCGGTGTACTTTATATTCACGTCGTAAACTGTACCCGGCCGCCCGGTCAGTACGCCGTTGCTGTCGCGTTTATTCTTAACCTGCCTTGTTGATATAGCCATAGCTTAACCTCCCTGTCGTGCCGGGGGCTTCGCTGTCGTCTTTGCCCTGTGGTACCAGTCCCAGATTGCAGCGTCAGCTATCAAACGACGGTTTCCATTTTGTATATATTCAAGCTCGCCACTATCCATAAGCTCGCGCAGTTTATTTTCCCCGATACCGCTAATCTTGCTCATTTGCTCAACGGTCTTTAACATAGGGAATACAGGGATAGCGGGGCTTGCTGTTTCCTTTTTTGCCATAGGAAAATACCCCCTTTCATAAATGGCTAAAAAGTCAAGTTACAAAAAGTGGGCTTTAACCGGGCGGCTGTTAGCACAACCTCGCGGGAATTGCACCCCTGCTCATTTAAGGCAGCTTTACCCATTGCCTGCGACGCTCTGAACGCTCGGACTGTGGCTGTAAAGGCTTATCTCCCCTCAATGCGTGTTGTCGCCCGCAAGCTGCTAACTTGCTTCCCGTCGCGGTGTTTCTCGCTCGGCTTTTCCCGATAGAGGAATAGCGTCATGGCGCACCCTCCGTATGGCTCGGCGCAAAAAGGACGTACCCGGTTTGCCCTATACTGCGTCGCCGTTATCTTGCGTCGCTTTCTTTGTCAAGGAACATACGGGGCTGCTGCGGATTGATACGAAACGGAAAAGGGGTTAAGACGTTTCGGTATCGGTGCAGTTATTCAACCCTAAATGTGAGGATTGCCCTCATTAGTCTTGCTTGCAGCCGTTGGCGAATATCCTCGTCAACGCCAAAATAGACGTTTCCGCGCTCGTCGCAGAGCTTCCGCATGGAAAGGCTCGCTATGTAACCACTAAAATGCTGCAAGACAATTTTCATAGCGTCCGGGTCGCCCTTTGTCGCTGCCACAATGACAGGATAGGGAACAAGGGCAACGTCCGGGAAGTCAGATTGTTTACCATTCGTCCCATTCATCAGCGTGTTCCTCCAAATATTTCTTCAAGATTTCAAAAGAGCTTGTCCGTCTGTACTGTATCGTGCTGCGCGACGTATTGAATAACTTTCCAATCTCCACGTCGGTCATGCCCTCGAAATAGTACAGCATGATAGCTTTCCTTTTTTCTTCCGGCAAAGTGCGGATTGCTTCAAGCAGCAGCTTCGGCGTGATTTTCTTTCCTGCCTGCTGATAGCTCGGCTCGGCTTCTTCGTCTTGAAAATACTTATCAAGCGTATAAAGCTGTCGTTCCTCATGCAAGGCAAGGTCGGAAAACGACACTTCCTTTGCTCTGCGACGCCGGATTTCCTCGTGGGCGTTGCAGGCTTCGTTGTGCAGCACCCGTTTACAGAAACTTTGAAAGATACATTGCTTCTGAAATTCCACGCGATTAGGTTCCATGTTCTCACCTCCTTTCGTGTTGAAAGGTGGCGGTACCTCCCCTTTTCGCGGGATAATACAGGCGATTTTTTCAAACGCCGAATGAAAGCGAAACTTTTTTGAAAAAACCTCCCGAAAATGCAAAATGCGCCTGTCTGCAAGATGCAGACAAGCGCAAAGGAATTGTAAGCGGTATTTAGATGATTTGACAGTTCATATATGAGGGTAGAAGTGTTCCCGGCGGCGGTCGGGCTTTTTTTGATAAGCTAAAAGATATGGCGATATAGAAAAAGGACATGGCGATACCTCCTTGATACCGCCGTATCCTCAAAAAAGGGCGACTTTAATACACCCCCCGTTATCTTATTTTTCAAAAAGAAAACGGCGGTTTTGAGTAAATATTTCAAAACCGCCGTTTTATCTGCCTACATTCGGCAGTTTTGTTGTTTTACATAGCATTAAATCGCTATTTGAATTATTGATAATAAGGCGTAAATTTGATATTAAATTTATTTTTCGGAAACGATTTTTTGTAACAGTTTTTGCACGTTTTCTGTTTTCAGCACTTTCCCCGTAGATACTACTTTGTTGTTGACAACAAGAGCAGGTACACTCATAACGCCATATTCCATAACCTTTTTCAAGTCCGTAATATATTCTACTTCTACGGAAATCCCCATTGCTTTAACGGCGGATTGTGTGTTCTCATAAAGAGCATGACAACACCCTGAACCTAATACCTTGATACAGCAAATTCTGCCTTGTATGTCTTGACAACAGTTATTCAAATTTTCCGGTTCAACTGTTTCAGACACGGAACAGTTACCATTGCAAGTACAAACAGGAGCGTTTATTTCTTTTTCTTTCTTCTTTCCAAAACCAAATAATGTCATAATAATTACCTCCAAAAAATTTTATATTCGCTTATATTAACAAGTAAGAAATTGCATTGAAAAAATAGCCTACAAGAATAATTCCTATGGTACAAATTGCAATGAAAACACCAAGCAATTTAGGCTTTACGGCTTTTCGTAACATAATCATAGAGGGCAGCGACAGCGTGGTTACACTCATCATAAAAGACAGGACGACACCAAGTTGAGCGCCTTTTGCAAGCAAGGCTTCTGCAATCGGAATTGTGCCGAAAATATCCGCATACAAGGGAACGCCCACAATCGTCGCAAGGATTACGCCAAAGGGATTACCCGTACCAAGCACTTTGACAATAAAATCTTCGGGTATCCAATTATGGATAAATGCACCGATACCTACGCCAATCAGTACATAGGGGGCAACCTTTTTTGCTGTTGCTAAAACCTGCTCCCATGCGTATTTGATACGGTCTTTGAAGTGTAGTTCTTCCTGCGGAACATCAAGGGTATTTGCATTGCGGATAAAACCCTCAACGTAGTTTTCAAGATGTAATTTCTCAATCAACGTGCCGCCCACAACGGCAATCACTAATCCAAGCACTACATAAAGGACAGCGACTTTCCAACCGAAAATGCTCATAAGAAGCACAAGAGAGCCGAGGTCTACCATAGGGGAAGAAATCAGAAATGAGAACGTAACCCCAAGCGGCAATCCCGCGCTTGTAAATCCGATAAATAGCGGAATGGAAGAACAGGAACAAAACGGCGTTACTGTTCCGAGCAGCGCGGCGATACAGTTTGCACCCACACCATGAAATCTACCAAGTATCTTTTTTGTTCTTTCCGGCGGGAAGTAGCTTTGTATGTAGGATATAATCAAAATCAGCACGCCGAGCAGCACCATGATTTTGATTGTGTCGTAGATGAAAAACTGAACGCTGCCGCCGACTTTCCCGGCGGTATCTAATCCGCAAGCATTCAATAAATCACCTATCAAACGATTGAGCCAACTCATACCCAAAAGTTCGGTTTTGAAGAAATCCCAAATTGACTTTACAGTTTGCATAAACATAGACCTCCTTAAAATCGACACATTGCAATTTGTCAATATATTAGTTTTTGTATAAGCCGCTTGCTGCCTACAAGCGGCTTATTGTTTACAGGAACAATTATCCGAACAACCGGGAGAGAACTCCGTTATTTCGTCCAACAACTCTTTTGCTTTTTGTACTCCTTGCGGGTCAAAGGAATAATGCGTCCATTTGCCCTCTTTACGTCCCCGGACAATTCCTGCGTCGCAAAGTATTTTCATGTGATGTGATAGCGTCGGCTGCCCTATATGCAACTCGTCAAGCAATTCGCAAGCGCATTTTTCCCCGCCTTTGAGTAGCCCTAAAATCGTTAATCTATTCGCATCGCAAAAGGACTTGAAAATCCTTGCGCGTTTCTCATTCTCTGTCAAGCAATTCACCTCCTTGCTCTTGTATTATACCCATCATATCGAAGTTTGTCAATGCGTTTTTGGAAAGTTTACAACCGCTTTTGTATAATCGGCATTATTTAAGCTAACACTATGAACTGTGTAGACATATTCAAAAAGAAAGGAACAGTAAAATGTAGTTGGGTGAATTATTATGGCAAAAAGACCAGTACCTTTGTATGACTTTGCAGCTTTCGGGCAAGCCATAAAAGCAGCGCGGACAGGCAGAAATGAAAGCCGCAAGAAAGTAAGCGACGAAATGAACATTTCCCCTTGCTACCTTGCGAATATTGAAAACAAAGGGCAACAGCCAAGCCTGCAAATCTTTTATGAGCTTGTAACCCGTTATGACATATCCGTAGACCAATTCTTTTTCCCGGATAAGACAGCGGAAAAATCGACGCAAAGGCGGCAGCTCGACACGCTGCTTGACAGCATGAGCGATAAGGGCATACGGATTGTTACCGCAACAGCGAAAGAAATTGCAGAAGTCGAAAACGAAAACTGAATAGGCTTAGGAAGCGTTGTAATCTTTTTGAGATTGCAGCGTTTTTCTTTTGCGTAAGTTTGGCAAAACGGGGCTTTCCGTTGTAGTAGGGAATAAGGAAAAACTTTCATAGCAAGCATAGGAAGCGGGTACCCACTTCCGTATTTTCGCCCTCCTGCGCTGCGGCGCGTCGGTTGAAAATTGCTTGTTGGGAAGTGTCCCAAACCCTCGGAACGGAAAGGAGCGAAAGCATGGACGGGCGCAAAAGGACGGTACAAATCAAATTCAGAGTAACGGAAGCAGAACGGGATTTAATTCTTGAAAAAATGAAGCTCATACCCACCCGGAACATGGCGGCATATCTTAGGAAGATTGCCATTGACGGGTACATCATTCAAGTAGACCATAGCGACATTAAGGCAATGACAGCGGAAATACAGAAAATCGGTGTCAACGTCAATCAGATTGCAAAGCGTGTCAACGCGACGGGCAGCGTCTACCAAGAGGACATAGAGGAAATAAAGGGGGTGCTTGCGGAGATATGGCGGTTACAAAGATTAAGCCTGTTAAAAGCACGTTGAGCAAAGCCCTTGACTATATCCAAAATCCAGATAAGACGGACGGGAAAATGCTTGTGTCCTCTTTCGGCTGCGCCTATGAAACGGCAGACATTGAGTTTGAATATACCCTGTCGCAAGCTCTCCAAAAGGGCAACAATTTAGCCTTTCATTTGATACAGTCCTTTGAGCCGGGGGAAGTGGATTATGAAACCGCCCACAAAATCGGGCAGCAGCTTGCCGACGCAGTAACCAAAGGGCAGCATGAATATGTCTTGACGACGCACATTGACAAAGGACACGTTCATAACCACATTATTTTCTGCGCGGTCAATTTCGTAGACCACCACAAATACAATTCCAATAAGCGCAGCTATTACGGCATACGGAACATGAGCGACAAGCTGTGCCGGGAAAATGGATTGTCTGTTGTCGTTCCCGGCAAAGGGAGTAAGGGAAAGAGCTATGCAGAGTATCAGGCAGAGAAAACGGGAACCAGTTGGAAAGGCAAGCTGAAAATTGCCGTTGACGCACTCATTCCCCAAGTATCAAGTTTTGAGGAACTACTACAACGGCTGCAAGCAGCGGGCTATGAGATAAAACCGGGGAAATATGTATCGTGCCGCGCTCCGGGGCAGGAACGGTTTACCCGCCTTAAAACCCTCGGCGCAGATTATACAGAGGAAGCCATAAGGGAACGGATAAGCGGCAAACGCGCCCGCGCCGGGAAAGCTCCACGCGCAGATCGGGGCGGCGTCAGTCTGCTTATTGATATTGAGAACAGTATCAAAGCAGCGCAGAGCAAAGGTTATGAACAATGGGCGAAAATCCATAATCTGAAACAGGCAGCTAAGACCATGAATTTCTTGACGGAACATAAGATTGAACAGTATGCGGATTTAACGGCAAGGATAGCGGAAATCCAGACAGAGAGCGAACAGGCCGCAGACGCATTGAAGAACGTCGAAAAGCGTCTTACGGATATGGCGGTCTTTATCAAGAATATTTCCACCTACCAAAAGACAAAACCTGTTTATGACGCATACCGTAAGGCAAAGAATAAAGAGAAATACCGCGCCGCACATGAGCGCGATATTATCCTCCATGAAGCCGCTGCAAGGGCTATGAAAGCGGCGGGCGTTACCAAGTTCCCCAACCTCGCTGCGCTGCAATCAGAGTATGAAGCCCTCCAAGCGCAGAAAGAAGCCCTTTACGCCGACTATGGCAAGCTCAAAAAGCAAGTCCGGGAATACGACGTTATCAAGCAGAACATTGACAGTATTTTAAGACAGGACAGAGAGCCGGAACGGGGCAAGGAAACAGAGCGCGGATAAATTATGTTTTGCACAATCATAAGATATTTCTGATATTGATTTATTAGTTCATATAGTGTATACTGTGAGTACATACAAATAAGATTTAGAAAACGAATTGAGAGAGGTGGTAAACGATGATTAAAGTATTATATCCGTCATGTGATTTTATGCGCAAATCGAGTTGCCGCCACTTTCAGTTTTAGAGGCAAAGAATTAAAACCGTAAGTATAGCGCATAATCCAGAGAAATTATTATTGGATTATGCGCTTTATTTTTTGGGAACAAATTTATGGACAGTTAAAGAAAGGACGTATTACTATGAAAAAAATTATAAGTATTCTTTTGGCACTCTCTATGCTTTTCTCGTTAAATACAGTAGCTTTTGCAGCAGAAAGCGGTACAACAGATGAACTGCAAATTGTTGAAGAAAATGGAACAAGAACAGTTTCTCTTAATGATGGTGAATTGACATATATTGTTACATATGATACAGTAAACAATACAATTTGTGTTGCTCAAAAAGATAATAATACTGGTCTTGTTGAGTATGGCACTGTAGAATCTACGGAGATAACTGAAAATTCACTCGTAAGTGCTCGTTCAAAAATTCATCAAGATACTTTTTGTAATTACGAGTATGATATTTATACTGGAAGTCCAAATGAATGGAATTTAGAACGCCCTAAAGAAACTGGCTCTGGACAAAATTATTTTATGGTGTACGAAAATTCCTCGAATAGCAGTCAGTTAGATAGCTGGTTTAATGCTGTCAACTCATTAAATGACAAGGAATGGCAAGCAGTTTCAAGCTACGGTGTCGCTTTAGTCACAAGTGCCGCAGCAGGCTTTATTTCTGGTATGGCAGTTGCAAGTGGTGGAATTTTAACACCGGGAGCGATTACAGCAATCGTAGCAGCGACAGGCGCTACAGGTACAGCGGCAGTATTGCTTACCCAAGTTGGTACACAATGTAATGTTTGTTTAAGAGCATATTGGAATGTGTATAATGCTACAGATAATATGCATTTCTAAATACAGGAGGGAAATAATGAAGTACATGGTAAAAGGAATTGTTTGGATAGTACTTATTACCATTGGTTTGCTTTTGGGTCCACCATTGCTTATAGGATTTGTTTGGTGGAAAGTCCTTATTTTTGGTATTGCTTGTTATCTAATTGGACATGGCGCATATAAACTGTTTAGAGTGATTGACAAACACTATAATACTTAACTCCTATAACAACAAAAAGCCGGGACGCAGACAGTCGGTAAAGACTATCTGCGCCCCGGTTTTCTTATGGGTGCTGTTTTGAAATGTTACGCAATAGAACGCCATTTTAAGGGGAAAAGGTATCAAGTATCGCCTAAGTGGTTTTCACGCTCGGAAAACCATATAAATCCAGGCTGTTTTTGCCCTTACTGCGTAACAAGAGTACGCTTTTTTCTCATGCGCTCGGCTGCCTGTCTACGGGTAATGCGTTTCCGGCAGTCCGGGCAGTATTTGACGCTGTTCGACTTTGAAGCAAAGAACGCGCCGCACTCGGTACAACGCTTTTTATCCTCGGTCTTGAAAAGCTCCGCGTAGAGCAGCTTATCAATGGGAAGTACAGCAGTCAGAAACCATTTGCAAAGAAGCGAATAGGAAATAAGCTGCGGGCAGACACATTCCTCTCCGTCGTCAAGCAAAATGCAGTTTCCGCTATCGCAGTTGCAGCATTCCCGTTTTACAAGGCTGTTGACTTTCCGGCTTTGGGGCGGCGAAAGCCGCTTTAGCCCGGTCATACTTCATCAGCGGCGAAAATAGCAAGCTCCGCATACTCGTTTTCCGTCAGCCCGTCCACTTTGGAAAGGGTGCGCTTTGCCAATTCCCGCATATCTCCGTCCATATACGGCATGGCGGCGTTGATGTTTTCCATAACCTCACGCTTGCCGCCCTCGCTGTAAATGCTCATAAGGTTTGTTTCCTCAACGGTAAATCTATTCATGCTCATACCTCCATTTCATGATTTTTCGATTTTGCCGCCGCCTTTTTCGGGGTGGTCTTTGCTTTGTCTGCTTCAAGCTGCGCCCGAAGAGAGGGGCGGGGCTTCTTTATGCTCCTGTCCCTGTTCTCGTCTTTGCTTATCAGCGCATACACGCCATGCTTGCCCTCCATAGCGGAGAACGAAAGGCTCTTATACGGCAGCATGGAAAACAGGCGATCCATGTCCTTATCCGTTGCAAGCCGGAGAAAATACGGGGAAAGCTCTGCGGAAAAATGGCTTTTGTCCGGGCTGTTCGGCTTATCGAATTTCTTCATTTCCTCCACCACGCGGTGGGCTTCCGTTTCAATCCGGCAGTCATGCAACGCGGCGATATGCTCCTTGAAGTCCCCCGGCCTGTGCTGCTTGCGGCTGTGCTGCTGCTCCCGCAACAAGGCTTTCAGTGCTTCCAGGTCGTTGGGCTGTGCTTCAAAGCGTTCAAACTTCCCAAGCTGCGGGTCTGGGTTCCCGTCAAAATACTGTCCGGCGGGCTGTGAGCGTTCCCCATGCTCATAAATCAAAGTATAGTTGTCGGCGAGTATGGATTTTTCGGCTACATCCCGGAAATGCTGCGGGTAGTCAAGTTCATAGAGGTTGCCTTTGAGCTTTCCGCGCTCTGTGCCTGTCAGTTCCACCGCATAGGCAAGGATTTTGTCACGGGTCTGTTCGCCGTAGAATCTCCATGTATTGTGCTGCCTTGTGTCCTTTAGGAAAACGTCGCGTTCCCGGACGCAGCAAGTCCCGGACGGGCGGGAGAACCACAAGAGCCGTTTATCCTCGGCGACGGGTCTTGCCGCCGCTTCCAGTAAAATCCGTTTATCTATAGAAACGCGATTTTGAGGGTTTAGGTATCAATCCCTTATCCGCTGAAAACCGCGTCCGCAAAGCCGCGTAAATCAAGGGCTTTTTCATGCCTACTGCGTAACAAAGGGCATGAAAAAAGCGGCGTTCCTGTTCTTCCTTGTGGGAAGTGAGAAACGCCGCCTGTGCGGTGCGTTATTCTGCTTCTTCGGCTATGAGGTCTTGTATGACTTCGCCAAAGTCTGCCGTAAAGGAAAAAATGAAGTATTCCAAAACGGCGGGGTCTGCGTCCATAGGCTCGGCTTCCTCGGAAAAGGGCAAGCCCATAAGCCCATAGAGCATTTTTATGATTTTGAACAGCTTCCCCCGGTCGGCGGGGGTGTTCATGGTAACAAGTACGTCGGTCAAGCGGTTTACGGTTTCCATGTCGCCGCCTGTCGTTACCCATACCATTTCTGCGAATGGCTGCGTGATTGCTCCGGTTACAAGGTTTACCTTATCCTTGCTGATTTCGCCGGACGGGAGTATAATACCCTTGTCTAAAAGTACGTTTTTCATGTCGTCCTCCTATAATTTGTGGTGCCAAAATGGTGCCCGGTCTTACAAAATCATCTTATACGGAGATATGGCAAGATAAATGACGATATGCAGAAAACCTTGATTTTAAGCCATTTTCGCGAGGTTTTATAAACACTTGCGCGGGCTTATAAGAAGATTTCCGTCTATCAAATCAATAAAAAATACTGCCGCGCGAAGCTCGGGCGCGAGGCCGTCCAGCTTCCCTCCACCTCGCCGGCCAACGCCAGATGGACGAAGGAAAAGCTTGTCGAGGCCTGGGGCGCGGCACTGAAGCCGTATCTTCATTGACGCGGCGTTGACAAAGAAAGGCAAATAGTTTATGATACAGGCTCAATCGATACGAGGAGTGTGGAACCATGGGCAATCTGGCAGCGCCGGTGCGCGCTGACAAGGAAATGATGTTTACGAACCGCCAGCTCGTCGCGCTGATGTGGCCGCTGCTGCTCGAGCAGCTTCTGGCCATTACAGTGGGTCTTGCCGACTCGCTGATGGTTGCGACCGTCGGCGACGCGGCGATCAGCGCGGTGTCGCTGGTCGATTCGATCAGCAATCTGATGATCTACATTTTCTCGGCGATGGCGACCGGCGGCGCAGCCGTTGCGGGCCAGTACATCGGACAAAGACAGAAGGAGGACGCCTGCAACGCGGGCCAGCAGCTCATCGCGCTGCTCGGCGCGGTGTCGATCTTCTTCGTGGCGCTGCTGTACCTCTTCCGCACGCAGATTTTGACCGTGATGTTCGGCCATATCGAGCCCGACGTCATGGCGGCGACGAACACCTATTATTTATATGTGATGGCGTCCATCCCCGGCATCGCGCTCTACAACGGCGGCGCGGCGCTGTTCCGCACGATGGGCCACAGCGACGTGTCGCTCAAAGTTTCGCTCCTGATGAACAGTATCAACGTGATCGGCAACGCCGTTTTGATCTTTGGCTTCGGTATGGACGTCGCGGGCGTCGCGATCCCGACGCTCGTGTCCCGCACGGTCGCGGCAGTCGTCATCCTCTCGCTGCTCTTCAACCGCAATCTGATGCTGCACCTTTCTGATATCCGCGGCTTCCACCTCAATATGCGCCTGATGAAGAACATCTTCTACATCGGCGTGCCGAGCGGCGTCGAAAACGGCATGTTCCAGCTGGGACGCCTCGTGCTCTTCAGCCTGATCTCGACGTTCGGCACGGCATCGATGGTGGCGAACGCCATCGGCAACACCATCGCAAACTTCAACTGCTTTGCCGGTCAGGCCATCAACTTGGGCCTTGCCGCGGTTGTGAGCCAGTGCGTCGGCGCGGGCGAATTTGATCAGGCACGCGCGTATCTCAGAAAAATTGTCAAGTGGACCTACGGCATCATGGCAGTCGTCAACCTGACGATCATCGCATTGCTGCCGCTCATCATGCGCGTCTACAACGTTTCTCCCGAGGCGGAGAAGCTCGCCGTCACGGTCACGCTGATCCACGGCATCTCATCCATCTTCATCTGGGTACCGGCGTTTATGGTGCCGGGCTTCCTGCGCGCGGCGGGCGACGCGAAGTTCACGATGCTCGCCAGCATGCTGACGATGTGGGTCGTGCGCGTGATGCTTGCGTATGTGCTGGGCAAATACATGGGCTACGGCGTTATCGGCGTATGGTTCGCGCACGCGATCGTGGACTGGTCGGTGCGCAGTGTCATCTTTTTCCTGCGCTACCGCAGCGGCAAGTGGGAGACGATGGGGATCAAGACGTGATTATTTTTTAAGGATGCCGTTGGCATCCTTAAAAAATAGGGGATGCGCTCCGCTTCGTGCCTCGCCGCCCGTAGGGCGGTTCGACACGCGCGGAGCGAGAAGAATAAATCGCCACGCACTTGTCGCGGTGATTTATGGATCAAAAACATTTCGCGGCTGCGGCCGCGAAGATAAAGAGGTCTCCGCTTAAAAAGCGGAGACCTCTTTGCCTTCTGTTACACTTTTACATTTCAACGGTGATGTTGTCGGTGCCGTGCTGCTCGAATTCGCCTAAGTACGTGTCCATGCGCTCGCGCAGCTCGTCGACATTTTCGGGCGTGGGCGCGTCACTGTCCATATCGCGCAGGGCAAGCTCCTGAGCGAGAATTTCGAAAAACATCGTATCCTCGTAGGCCATGATGGCCTCGTGGATGCCGCCCTCGGCAAACGCGCGCGAGGGGATCAGTTCGCCCTGATAGGCCTCGACCAGCGGCACCATGCCGTGGGAGAGACAGTTGGCGAATACGGTGCTCTCTACATCGTCGTATTCGCGGATACGGTCGTCGCCGCGGGTGGAGTTCATCACCCAGTTGCCGACGTAGACCAGATCAAGAAGACGGCGGAATTGCTTTTCCGTCAGATCAATTTTCATAGTGACGCCTCCTTTGACGGAACAGAGAATCTGCTTACCGGAGATTATAGCACGCGCTTTTGCATTTTACCATAGCAAAAACAGGGAAACGCACAAAAAATGCAAATGCGCCTTGTGTCCCGCTCTCCGCCGTAGTATGATGACAGAAACAAATGCGAAAGAGGACTGTATGAAAAGAAACGTTTGGCTCACCGTGCACGGCGAGCAGCAATACGAAGGCATGAGCGCCGACAGCTCAGATCTCCGCGTGCGCGGCACGATGGAGGAAACGCGCGACGGCTATCTCCTGCGCTATGAGGAAACGGACGGGGACGGCAAGGTGACCACCGCGACGCGTCTTGCCCTTGCACCGGACTGCATCATTCTGACGCGCACGGGCGAGGTGACGAGCGAGATGGTCTTTGCGGAGGGGAAGGAGCACACCTCATTCTATGCCGTGCCCTACGGAACCTTGCCGGTCGCAGTGAAGGCGGAGTCGGTCAAGTGGAAGCTTGACGAGGACGGCGGGATGCTGGCCCTGCGCTATGCAATTACTATCGGCGGGCAGAGAGGAAAATGCGCCCTGCGCATCCGCGTGAGAACAGAAGAATAAAGGAAAGGGAGCTGCCTACGGCGGCTCCTTTTTACGCGCCCATGAGTAGCCGCACAAAAAACGCGGATGCGAGGAACATCACCGCATCGGCGCAGAGCGCGGCGGGGATAGTATAGCGCGTTTTCGTAATGCCCGCTGCACCGTAATAGACGGCGACGGTGTAGAACGTCGTTTCGCTCGAGCCGAGCATGACCGCCGCAACGCGGCCGATGTAGGAATCGACACCGTAGGAGTCCATGATCTCCGATCCGACAGCCAGCGCGCCGCTGCCGGAGATGGGGCGGATGAAGAGAAGCGGCGCAGTCTCGGCGGGGATGCCGATTCTGTCGAGCGCAGGGGCCAAAAGTGTGCCGAGCGCCTCCATCGCGCCGGACGCACGGAACATGTAGACGGCGGAGAGCAGTGCGATGAGTGACGGCAGAATGTGCAGCAGCACCGTGAGTCCCTCCTCCGCGCCTTTGGTGAGGGCGGAGTAGACGTCGACACGCTTGCCGAGGGCAAAGCAGGCCGTGAAGGTGAGCAGTACGGGCACGATGAGCGTAGAGAGCGCCATAGGTTCAATTCCTCCAGAAGTGGGCGAAGAGCTTTGCGGCAAGGAGCCCTGCGAAGACGGACAGAAGCGACGTCAGCCACACGGCGGGCAGAATGTCGAACGGGTCGGCGGTGCCGAGCGAAGCGCGCACGCCTGCGAGCGTGGTGGGCAACAGTTGAATGGACGCCGTATTCAAAACGACGAGCAGGCACAGCTCATCCGATGCGGTACCCTTGCAGCCGCGGCTCATACGGCAGGCGGCGCGGATGCCGAGCGGCGTGGCCGCGTTGCCAAGGCCTAAAAGATCGGCAGAGAGGTTAGCGGAGATCGCGGCCAGCGTCTCACTGTCGCGGCTCGCGTTCGGCAGGAGCCTCCTGAGCAGCGGGCGGAAGAGGGAAGCGAGGCGGTCGGTGAGATGACACTGGTTCATCACTTCCATCACGCCCGTCCAAAGGCACATCACGCCGCACATCGCCAAACACAGCTCGACCGCGCTCTGCGCGCCCTCGAGCGCGGCAGCGCTGAGCGCATTCAAGTTTCCCGTCAGCGCGCCGAAAATGAGCGAGACTGCCACCATTCCCGTCCAAAGCCAGGCCATTGCCATGTCCATCAACTCCTTTGCCCCTAAATATATCGGCAGGGAGGGGGCAATATGCCGCGTTTTCGTGCCAAAAACGGCATGTTTGCCGCGAAAAGAGGCTGCTAAAAAATTTTTCAAGAAAAAAGTGAAATTTGTCTTGACATGTGCAACGGGATTTGGTACTATATGCAAGTCCGCGATTGGGCACATCCTGCCCTATTTGCGCGATATTGCGATGAACCGGGAGATTGCTCAGGTTTCTGAGGTAACTTTCGGGGAGTATGTCCGAACATCGGGCGGCTGAGAGAATATCTGTACGTTGCGTAGATCGCTGCGCCATGTGTGGACCGGCCGTTTATTCGTGCCGGTTTTTCTATGAGCCGGAATGATACGCACGGATAAGCGTACAAGAAAACCTCTCACCGTACGGCTTCGACAAAGCAAGAAAACCGTACAAAATGAAGGAGAAACCGAAAATGGCAAAAGAAATGATCCGCATTCGTCTCAAGGCCTATGACCACCAGGTCATCGACCAGAGCGCAGAGAAGATCGTCGAGACCGCCAAGCGCACCGGCGCTACCGTCTCCGGCCCCATCCCTCTGCCCACCAAGAAGGAAGTCGTCACCATCCTGCGCGCTGTGCATAAGTACAAGGACAGCCGTGAGCAGTTTGAGCGCCGTACCCACAAGCGCCTGATCGACATCACCAACTCCAGCCCCAAGACCGTGGAAGCGCTCATGGGCCTCGAACTCCCTGCTGGTGTTGAGATCGAGATCAAGCTCTAATCCCTCGCTTCATTACATTTCGCGTCCGCAGACGCGAAACCAATGAAAACGTTTTTGGCCGCGACATGCGCGTGGACAAAAACGCCTCTCAGTTTGCTTGTGTGCGAGCACAGCGAGTGCGCAAAACAAACTGTAAACCCAACTCAAAAAATGGCTCGCCGTTTTTTGAAATTACCTTTGTTGCTCTACCCAAAAGCCCATCGACTTGCGTGAGATGGGCGGGGTCAAGTCGGCAGAGCAATGGCGGGAGTTGCCGCTAACTAAGCCGACCAATAACCTTTACAGGAGGATCATACATGAAAGCAATCATCGGCAGAAAAGTTGGCATGTCTCAGATCTTCGACGAAAAGGGCCATGTGATCCCGGTCACCGTTATCGAGGCCGGTCCCTGCGTGGTCACTCAGAAGAAGACCAGCGAAAAAGACGGTTATGAGGCTGTCCAGCTTGGCTACGAGGACATTCGCGAAGCGAAGCTCTCCAAGCCTGAACTCGGCCACCTGAACAAGGCTGGCGTTTCCCCCAAGAAGTACCTGCGCGAGTTTGACCTTGACAACGCTTCCGAGCTCGAGCTCGGCGCCATCATCAAGGCGGACACCTTCAAGTCCGGCGACTTCGTTGACGTCACCGGTACGAGCAAGGGTCACGGTTACACCGGCGTTATCAAGCGCTGGAACGCCAGCCGCGGTCGTATGACCCACGGCGGCGGCCCTGTCCACCGTCACGCTGGTTCCATGGGCTCCACCACCGACCCCAGCCGTATCTTCAAGGGCAAGATCGGCCCCGGCCAGTACGGTGTGGAGACTGTCACCATCCAGAACCTTGAGGTCGTCAAGGTCGACCCCGAGCTCAACATGCTCGTCGTCCGCGGCGCGGTTCCCGGTCCCAAGGGCAGCCTCGTCACCGTGAAGACCACCGTCAAGGTCCACAAGATCAAGCAGGCTGGTGCCAACATCAGCAAGAACCCGCAGAAGGCTTCCGGCCGCAACCCGCAGAAGGCTTCCGCCAGAAATATGTAAGGAAAGGAGTGCTTGATAAATGTCTACGATTAAAGTTGTCAGCATGACCGGCGCTGAAGTCGGTTTCGTCGAGCTGAACGACGCAATCTTCGGCATCGAGCCGAACATGAGCGTTGTTCATGAAGTCGTCAAAAATCATCTCGCCAACTGCCGTCAGGGCACGCAGAGCGCTCTGACCCGCGCTGAGGTTTCCGGCGGCGGCAGAAAGCCGTGGCGCCAGAAGGGCACCGGCCGCGCCCGTCAGGGCAGCACCCGCTCCCCTCAGTGGACGCACGGTGGTATCGTGTTTGCCCCCAAGCCCCGCAGCTACAGCTATGTGCTGAATAAGAAGGTCAAGCGTCTGGCTCTCAAGAGCGTGCTGTCCGCCAAGGCAGCCCAGGGCGAGATCGTCGTTGTCGACAAGATCGCGCTCGACGCTATCAAGACCAAGGACTTCCGCAGTTTCCTTTCCGCCGTCAAGGCTGACGGTAAGGCCGCTGTCATCACTCCCGAGGTCAACGAGGTCGTCGTCAAGAGCGCCCGCAACCTGCCCGGTGTCACCACCGCGCCCGCGAAGCTCATCAACGTCTACGATCTGCTCAACGCCAAGACCCTCGTGATCGACAAGGAAGCCCTCGCAGTCATCGAGGAGGTGTTCGCGTAATGGCAAACGTTTACGACATCATTATTCGTCCCATCATCACCGAACGTTCCATGGTCGACGTTGCGAACAAGAAGTACGTGTTCGAAGTCGCCAAGGACGCCGGCAAGGTGGAGATCAAGAACGCTGTTGAGACCGCTTTCGGCGTTAAGGTCGCCAAGGTCAACACGCTCAACGTCAGCGGCAAGGCCAAACGCCTCGGCGCCGGCCGCCTAGGCAAGACCCGCAGCTGGAAGAAGGCCTATGTGCAGCTCGCTGAAGATTCCAAGACCATCGAGCTGTTCGAGGGCATGGTGTAAGGAGGATATGAGAAATGGCTATTAAGACGTTTAAGCCCACTACCCCCTCCCGCCGTCACATGACTGTGTCCGCCTTCGAGGGGATCGACAAGAAGGCCAAGCCCGAACGCAGCTTGGTCGAGTCTCAGAAGAAGCATGCCGGCCGCAACAGCTACGGCCGCATTACCGTCCGTCATCACGGCGGCGGCAACAAGCAGAAGTACCGCATCATCGACTTCAAGCGCGACAAGATGGACGTCCCCGCGACCGTCCTGCGCCTGGAGTATGACCCCAACCGCAGCGCATTCATCGCTCTCGTCCAGTACGAGGACGGCGAGAAGCGCTACATCATCGCTCCTGTCGGCCTGAAGGCTGGCGACAAGATCCTCTCTTCCGCCTCCGCTGATATCAAGCCCGGCAACTGCCTGCCCATCGCCAACATCCCTGTCGGTACCGTCATCCACAACATTGAGATGCACCCCGGCAAGGGCGCTCAGCTCGTCCGCTCCGCCGGTACTGCTGCTCAGCTGATGGCGAAGGAGAACGGCGACGCTCAGATCCGTATGCCCTCCGGCGAAGTGCGCATCGTCCGCACGAACTGCATGGCCGTCATCGGCCAGGTCGGCAACATCGATCACGAGAACGTTCACATCGGTAAGGCCGGCCGCAAGCGCCACATGGGCGTCCGTCCGACCGTCCGCGGTTCCGTCATGAACCCGAACGACCACCCCCACGGCGGTGGTGAAGGTAAGAGCCCTGTCGGTCACCCCGGTCCCATGACCCCGTGGGGCAAGCCAGCTATGGGTTACAAGACCCGTTCGAAGAAGAACCCGACGAACAAGTTCATCGTCAAGCGTCGTAACGATAAGTAAAAGGAGGCAATGTAAAAATGAGCAGAAGCATTAAAAAAGGCCCGTTTGTTGCCCCTGAGCTGATCAAGCGAGTCGAAGAGATGAACAAGACCGGTGAGAAGAAGGTCCTGAAGACCTGGAGCCGCAGCTCCACCATCTTCCCCTCCTTCGTCGGTCACACGATCGCCGTCCACGACGGTCGCAAGCACGTTCCCGTTTATATTCAGGAAGATATGGTCGGCCACAAGCTGGGCGAGTTCGCTCCCACCCGTACGTTCCGCGGCCATACCAAGACGAAATAAGGAAGGAGAATGCAGAACATGGAAGCTAAAGCATATCTGAGATATGTCCGCATCTCTCCCCGCAAGGTCCAGATCGTCTGCGACCTGATCCGCGGTAAGGACATCAACACCGCCATGGCGCTCCTGATGCAGACCCCCAAGGCTGCGTCCGAGCCCCTGGTCAAGCTCTTAAAGAGCGCTGTCGCCAACGCCGAGAACAACTTCAGCATGGATACCTCCAAGCTGTACGTGTCCGAGGTCTACGCGACTTCCGGCCCGATCCTCAAGCGCATGATCCCCGCCAGCAAGGGCCGCGGCTACCGCATCAACAAGAGAACCTCTCACGTGACGCTCGCCGTCGCTGAGAGAGACTAAAGGGAGGAGACAGTTTCATGGGACAGAAAGTTAATCCCCACGGCATGCGCGTCGGCGTCATCAAAGACTGGGACTCCCGCTGGTATGCCAGAGACGAGAAGGTCGGCGACCTGATCGTTGAAGATAACAAGATCCGCAAGTTCGTCAAGAAGAGCCTGTACGGTGCAGGCGTGCCCAAGATCGAGATCGAGCGCAGCAATGATGTTGTGACGCTGTTCGTTCATTGCGCCCGCCCCGGCATGGTCATCGGCAAGGACGGCGCGGAGGTCGAGAAGCTGCGTCTCGCGGTCGAGGCTCTGATCGGCAAGAAGGTCAAGCTCAACATCGTCGAGGTCCGCAATCCCGACATGAACGCTCAGCTCGTCGCTGAGAACATCGCCCAGCAGCTCGAAAAGCGTATCTCTCACCGCCGCGCGATGAAGAACGCCATGGGCCGCGCCATGCGCGCCGGCGCCAAGGGCATCAAATGCTGCTGCTCCGGTCGTCTCGGCGGCCGCGAGATCGCTGGCGTTGAGCACTATCACGAGGGCACCATCCCTCTGCAGACCATCCGTGCCGACATCGAGTACGGCTTCGCCGAGGCTGCGACCACGTTCGGCCGCATCGGTGTGAAGGTTTGGATCTACAAGGGCGAGGTCCTGACCCAGACCCTGCGTACCACCCCGCGTACGCTCGATACCACCAAGCCGTATGAGGAGCGCCGCGAGCGTCGTCCTCGCCGCGACGGTGACCGTCGTCCCCGCCGTGATGGCCAGGGCGGCTATCAGCGCCGTGAGGGCGGCTTCAACCGCAACGGCAACCGTCCCCAGGGCGATCGTCCGCAGGGCGGCTATCGCAAGCCGGCTGAGAATAAGGAAGGAGGCGCTCAGTAATGCTTCTGCCGAAGAGAGTGAAATACCGTCGCGTTCAGCGCGGTCGTATGACCGGCAAGGCGACCCGCGGCAACACCATTACTTATGGTGAGTACGGCCTCCAGGCCACTGAGCCCGCGTGGATCACCAGCAACCAGATCGAGGCGGCCCGTGTCGCCATGACCCGTTACACCAAGCGTGGCGGTCAGGTCTGGATCAAGATTTTCCCCGATAAGCCCGTTACCAAGCAGCCTGCCGAGACCCGTATGGGTTCCGGTAAGGGCTCTCCGGAGTATTGGGTAGCAGTTGTCAAGCCCGGCCGTATCATGTTTGAGATCGCCGGTGTTTCCGAAGAAGTCGCGCGTGAGGCGCTCCGTCTGGCCAGCCACAAGCTGCCCATCAAGACGAAGATCGTCAAGCGCGAGGCCGAGACCCAGGAAGTAGGTGAATGAGATGAAGGCAAGTGAAGTTCGTGCCATGAGCGTTGCTGAGCTGAACACCAAGCTCGACGCTCTGAAGAAAGATCTGTTTATGCTGCGCATGCAGCACGCGACGAATCAGCTGGATAACCCCCAGAAGCTCGTCCAGACCAAGCGTGATATTGCCCGAGTCAAAACCATGATCCGTGAGAAGGAGGAGAAGTAAGATGGAAGAGAAGAGAATTTCCTCCCGTAAGGTCCGCGTTGGTAAGGTCGTTTCCGACAAGATGGACAAGACCGTCGTCGTTGCGATCGCTGACCGCGTGGCGCATCCCCTGTACAAGAAGATCGTCGGCCGCACCTACAAGCTGAAGGCTCACGATGAAAACAATACGTGCGGTATCGGTGATACCGTCAAGGTGATGGAGACCCGCCCCCTGTCCAAGGACAAGCGTTGGCGCGTGGTCGAGATCGTCGAAAAAGCTAAGTAAGGAGGTACCGGAACAATGATTCAGCAGGAAAGTTTTCTGAAGGTCGCCGATAACACCGGTGCCAAGGAAATCAAGTGCATCCGCGTTCTCGGTGGCTCCGGCCGCAAGTACGGCAACATCGGCGATATCATCGTCGCGTCCGTGCGTAAGGCTGCCCCCGGCGGTCAGGTCAAGAAGGGCGAGGTCGTCAAGGCCGTTATCGTCCGCTCTGCCAAGGGCGTCCGCCGCGAAGACGGCACCTATGTCCGCTTCGACGAGAATGCTGCGGTCCTGATCAAGGACGACAAGAACCCCAGCGGCACCCGTATCTTTGGGCCCGTCGCTCGCGAGCTGCGTGAGAAGGACTTCCTCAAGATCCTCTCCCTGGCTCCGGAAGTTGTCTAAGGAGGGCTTGAAGAATGGCTATGAATGTGAAGAAGGGCGATACCGTTATCGTCCTGTCCGGTAAGGACAAGGGCAAGCAGGGCAAGGTGCTCGGCACCGTCCCCAGCGAAGCCAAGGTCGTCGTGGAGGGCATCAACATGGTGACCTGCCACGTCAAGCCCCGCAAGCAGGGCGAGACCGGCGGCATTGTGCAGCGTGAGGCTGCCATGTACGCTTCCAAGGTGCAGGTCGTGTGCCCCAAGTGCAACAAGGGCACCCGCATCGCGCACAAGATCGAAAATGGCAAGAAGACCCGCGTGTGCAAGCACTGCGGCGCCGAGCTTTAAGAAAGGAGAGTAGTTCACAATGGCAAGACTGAAAGAACAGTATAAGGCAGAAGTGGCACCCGCTCTCTACAAGAAGTTCGGTTATAAGTCCACCATGCAGATCCCCAAGATCGACAAGGTCGTCGTGAACGTCGGCTGCGGCGAGGCCAAGGAGAATGCCAAGGTCCTCGAAGCGGTCGTGCGCGACCTGACCACCATCACCGGCCAGAAGGCCGTCGTCACCAAGGCGAAGAAGTCCATCGCAAACTTCAAGCTGCGTGAGGATATGCCCATCGGCGCGAAGGTCACCCTCCGCGGCGACAAGATGTGGGAATTCCTCGATCGTCTGTTCAACGTTGCGCTTCCCCGTGTCCGCGACTTCCGCGGCATCAGCGCCAACGCTTTCGACGGCCGCGGCAACTATGCCCTGGGCATCAAGGAGCAGCTGATCTTCCCCGAGATCGAGTACGATAAGATCGACAAGATCCGCGGCATGGACGTCGTCATCTGCACCACCGCTCAGACCGACGAAGAAGCCCGCGAGCTGCTGACCCTGGTCGGCGCTCCCTTTGAACGCTAAGTAGGAGGATATCAAAAATGGCTAAGAAATCTATGATTCTCAAGCAGCAGGCTCCTGCTAAGTTCTCCACCCGCCGCTACAACCGCTGCAAGATCTGCGGCCGCCCCCACGCGTATCTTCGTGACTATGGCGTCTGCCGTATCTGCTTCCGCGAGTTAGCCTACAAGGGCGAGATCCCCGGCGTTCGCAAGGCTTCCTTCTGATCTTTTTCCGTTATACTTCGTTGAAGCTCCTTGGCGTACACAAAGTACGCCGGCGTCGCTTCGCCTCGTCTAACGAAAAAATCTCAAGAAGGACCTGCTGTTGAAGTTTTTCAACAGCCCGACACCTCGGAGCTTGAGCCTCCGAAACAAACTCATAACCACGAACGTTGCGATATGGACGTTCTGGCGATAAAGGATCGCGAAAGGTCAGTGTCAATTACGCGTGTTCACACGCGTGTGGGCACGTTCCAAATTGGCACTGATACCTCGTGACCTAAACGGTCCATGACCGTAACTCTAAATCAGGAGGATTTACACTATGCATATCACTGACCCCATTGCGGATATGCTCACCCGCATCCGCAACGCAAACAGTGCCCGTCATGACACTGTGGATGTCCCCGCTTCCAACATGAAGAAGAGCATCGCTCAGATTCTGCTGGACGAGGGCTACATCAAGAGCTATCAGATCGTTGACGATGGTACCCAGGGCACGATCCACATCACCCTGAAGTACAATGGCAAGGACAAGGTCATCACCGGCCTTCGCCGTGTCAGCAAGCCCGGTCTCCGCGTTTACGTCGGCGCAGATGAACTGCCCCGCGTGCTCCGTGGCCTGGGTATTGCCATCGTCTCCACCTCCAAGGGCGTTATGACCGACAAGGCTGCTCGCGCGGCTCACATCGGCGGCGAAGTCCTTGCGTTCGTGTGGTAAGGAGGGTATAAAACAATGAGTAGAATTGGTAAAATGCCCGTTGCCATTCCCGCGGGTGTCGAAGTCACCGTCGCGGACGGCAACCTTGTCACCGTCAAGGGCCCCAAGGGTACCCTGACCCAGCAGCTCCAGCCGAGCATGACCATCAAGCAGGAAGGCGCTGAGCTTCTCGTTTCCCGTCCCGACGACGGCAAGGAGAACCGCGCTCTGCACGGCCTGACCCGCGCTCTGCTGCACAACATGGTCGTCGGTGTCACCGATGGCTACAAGAAGACGCTCGAAGTCAACGGCGTTGGCTATCGTGCCGCCAAGGAGGGCAACAAGCTCGTCCTGAACATCGGCTACTCCCACACAGTGGAAGTCCCCGAGATCGACGGCATCACCATCGAGGTCCCCCAGCCCAACCAGATCGTCGTTTCTGGCTGCGACAAGCAGAAGGTCGGTCAGTTTGCCGCTGAGATCCGCGAAAAGCGTCCTCCCGAGCCGTACAAGGGCAAGGGCATCAAGTATGCTGACGAAGTCATTCGCCGCAAGGTCGGTAAGACCGGCGCTAAGAAGTAAGGAGGTGTGCCGATATGATTAAAAGACCCGATACCAAAGCACAGCGCATCAAGCGTCATAAGCGCGTTCGCGCCAAAGTCTCCGGCACTCCCGAGAGACCCCGCCTGAACGTTTTCCGTTCTGAAAAGAACATCTACGCCCAGATCATCGACGATGTTGCCGGCAACACGCTGGTCGCCGCTTCCTCCCTGGACAAGGCGATCGAGGGCAACGGCAGCAACAAGGCTGCCGCCCGTGCAGTCGGTAAGCTCATCGCCGAGCGCGCCAAGGCCAAGGGCATCGACACGGTCGTCTTCGACCGCGGCGGTTACCTGTATCACGGCCGCGTTGCAGAGCTGGCTGAAGGCGCCCGCGAGGGCGGCCTGGAATTCTAAGGGAGGAGGAAAATACAATGCCTAGATTTGAACGCGAACAGAGCGAATACATGGAAAAGCTCGTTTTCCTCAACCGTGTTTCCAAGACCGTGAAGGGCGGCCGCGTGGCCAAGTTCTCTGCTCTGATGGTCGTTGGCGACGGCAAGGGCAAGGTCGGTTACGGCCTTGGCAAGGCCGCTGAAGTCCCCGAGGCGATCCGCAAGGGCCTCGAGGCTGCCAAGAAGAACATGATCACCGTTACCCTTGATGGTACCACCATTCCTCACGAGACGATCGGCGAGTTCGGAGCCGGCCGCGTGCTGATGAAGCCCGCTGCCCCCGGTACCGGCGTGATCGCCGGCGGCGCTGTCCGTGCCGTCGTTGAGGCTGCCGGCATCAAGGATATTCGTACTAAGTGCCTGCGCTCCAACAACCCCAACAACGTTGTTGGCGCTGCGATCGAAGGCCTGAAGTCCATGCGCAGCGCGGAGCAGGTCGCCAAGATCCGCGGCAAGAGCGTGGACGAGATCATCGGTTAAGGAGGCAGAGCGTCATGGCTAATTTAAAAGTTGAGCTCGTCAAGAGCTTGAACGGCAGACACGAAAAGCACATTGCTACTGCCAATTCCATGGGTCTGCGCAAGATCGGCGATACGAGCGTGCAGCCCGACAACGACCAGACGCGTGGCAAGATCGCCAAGATCGGCTATCTGCTGCAGGTCACTGAAGAGAAATAAGGAGGAACAGATATGGAACTGTATAATCTGTCTCCCGCCGCTGGTTCCACCAAGGAAGCGTTCCGCAAGGGTCGCGGCCACGGCAGCGGCAACGGCAAGACCGGCGGCCGCGGTCACAAGGGCCAGAAGGCCCGCAGCGGCGGCGGTGTCCGCGTCGGTTTCGAAGGCGGCCAGATGCCTCTGGCGCGCCGTACCCCGAAGCGCGGCTTCAACAACATTTTTGCAAAGCCCTATGAGATCATCAACCTGAGTGCGCTCGACAAGTTCGAGGACGGCGAGACCGTTACCGCAGAGGCTCTGCTTGCTAAGGGTATCCTGAGCAAGTGCGCGTATGGTTACAAGGTGCTCGGTAACGGCTCTGTTACCAAGAAGGTCACTGTTCAGGCCGCTGCGTTTTCCCAGTCTGCTAAGGAAGCTATTGAAGCAGCTGGCGGAAAGGCAGAGGTGGTCTAAGTGATTCAGACGATCCGTAAGGCCTGGGGCGTTCCCGAACTGCGCAAGAAGATCGTGTTCACGCTGCTGATCCTTCTGATCTTTCGCATCGGTAACGCGATCCCCGTCCCCTATATCAACACGACGCTGCTCGGCAACTATCTCGACAGCATGAGCGGCACCGTGCTTGGCCTCTACAACGTCATGTCCGGCGGCGCGTTCGCAGAAGCGACGGTCTTCGCGCTGGGCGTCCAGCCCTACATCAACAGCTCGATCATCATCCAGCTGTTGACGATTGCGATCCCCGCGCTCGAGCGTCTCGCCCGCGACGGCGGCGAGGCCGGCAAGAAGAAGATCGCCTCCATCACCCGCTACGCGACCGTGGCGATCGCCCTGCTTCAGGGCTTTGGCTACTACATGATCTGCAAGAACTACAACATCCTCGAGCAGCAGGGCATCTGGCCGGCGCTCGTGATCATCGTTTCGTTTGTTGCCGGTTCTTCGTTCGTGATGTGGCTGGGCGAGCAGGTCAATGAGTTCGGTGTCGGCAACGGCATCTCCATCATCCTGTTTGCAGGTATCCTGTCCCGCGTGCCCAACATGGTCACGATGGGTGCGAGCTACATCCGCACCAAGGGCTCCATCGGCTGCCTGTGGATCGCGCTGCTGGTCGTCGGCATGCTTGCGATGGTCGTTCTGATCGTCCATGTCAACGAGGCCGAGCGCCGCATCCCCGTCCAGTACGCCAAGCGTCAGGTCGGCCGCAAGATGTACGGCGGCCAGGCATCCACCCTTCCCATGAAGGTGAACATGTCCGGCGTTCTGCCCATCATCTTCGCGCAGACCATCGCGTCCCTGCCCGCCACCATCTGGGCTTTCATCGGTACTCCCGAGGAGGGCACCGTTGGCCGCAGCATCTACAACGCGATCGACACCAAGTCTGTGCTGTATCTGATCGTCTACTTCCTGATGATCATCGGCTTCAGCTATTTCTACGCTACCATTCAGTTTAACCCCGTTGAGATCTCCAACAACCTCAAGCGCAACGGCGGCTTCATCCCCGGCTTCCGTCCGGGCAAGCCCACGTCTGACTTCATTGCCAAGGTTCTCAACAAGGTCACCCTTTTCGGCGCTATCTACCTCGGCATCGTGGCCATCTGCCCGCTGATCGCCGGCAAACTGCTGGGCAACTCCGGCCTCGCCATCGGCGGTACCTCGGTCATCATCGTTGTCGGTGTTGCACTTGAGACGGTCCGCGCGCTGGAGTCTCAGATGATGATGCGCCAGTACAAGGGCTTCCTCGAGTAAGAGAGGCGTTTCTATGAAACTGATTTTATTGGGCGCTCCGGGCGCTGGCAAAGGCACGCAGGCCGCTGTCATCTCCCGTGAGTTAGGAATCCCCGCGATTTCCACCGGTAACATTCTGCGCGCGGCCATCCAAGAGGGCACGCCGACGGGAATGAAGGCCAAGACCTATATGGACGAAGGCCACCTGGTACCCGATGAGGTCATCATCGGCATCATTAAAGAGCGGCTCGCCGAGCCCGATTGTGCGAAAGGCTTCATCTTAGACGGTGTGCCCCGCACGATCGCGCAGGCAGAAGCTCTTGAGGCAGCCGGTATCAAGTTCGATCATGTCGTCTCCCTGGAGATCGCTGACGCGACCATCATGGAGCGCATGAGCGGACGCAGGGTTTGCAGCAAGTGCGGCGCAAGCTACCACATCGTGGCAGTGCCGCCCAAAGCCGAAGGCGTCTGCGACGTCTGCGGCGGCGAGCTGGTCACCCGCAAGGATGATAAGCCCGAGACGGTGAAAAACCGCCTTGCGGTCTATCATAGAGAAACAGAACCGCTCAAGGACTTCTACCGCGAGCGTGGGGTTCTGTATCCGGTGGAGGACATGGGGCCGGTGGAGGCCACCTCCAAGGCGATCCTCGCAATACTGAGACAGGATGGTTAAGATATGATCATTGTGAAATCAGAGCGCGAGATCGAATTGATGCGCCGAGCGGGAAAAATTACCGCGGCTGCCCGTGCGTTAGCAGGGGAAATGGTAAAGCCCGGCGTAACAACCCGAGAAATTGACAAAGCAGTGTTCCATTTCATTCGTTCGCAGGGCGCTGAGCCGTCGTTCTTAAACTACAACGGCTATCCCGCCAGCGTGTGCGTGTCCGTCAACGACGAGATCATCCACGGCATCCCGGGTCCCCGGGTGCTCAAGGAGGGCGATATCGTCAGCGTGGACGTGGGCGCATACATCGGCGGCTTCCACGGCGACTGCGCAGCCACTTACCCCTGCGGAAAAATTTCCGAAGAGGCACAGCGGTTGATCGACGTGACTCGTCAGGGCTTTTTTGAAGGATTTGCGCAGGCCCGCGAGGGCAACCGCATCTCCGACATCTCCCACGCCGTGCAGGCGTATGTGGAGGCGAACGGCTTCTCCGTCGTGCGCGAGTATGTCGGCCATGGCGTCGGCAGAAACATGCACGAAGCGCCCGAGATCCCCAACTACGGGGCTCCGGGCCACGGGCCGAAGCTGCTGCGCGGCATGACGATCGCCGTCGAACCGATGGTGAACGCGGGCACCGCAGCTATCCGCCAGATGAGCGATGGCTGGACCGTCAAGACCCGTGACGGCAAATACGCGGCGCACTACGAGAACACGATCCTCATCACCGCCGGCGAGCCCGAAATTCTGACGGCTCCGGCACCGTAAGAGGACGCCATGGACATTGCGAATCTTGTTCAGGCAACTGCCGGCAGAGAACAGGGCAAATACTTCTTCGTGCTGGAAACAGACGGGGAGTACCTGCTGCTGGCCGACGGCAAGAGCCGCAGGATCGAAGCGCCGAAGCGGAAAAAGCAAAAGCATGTCCGCTTCATCGCAGAGAGCGCGGCGCCTGTCGCCGAGAAGATCAGAAGCAAGGAAAAAATCACAAACAGTGAGCTTCGTAAAGCCATCGCCGCATACAGCGGCAAGGAAAATCCGGACCAGGAGGGATAACACTTGGCAAAATCCGACATGATTGAAGTGGAAGGCGTTGTCGTTGAGGCCATGCCCAACACCACATTCCAAGTAGACATTGGAAATGGACACACGATCTTAGCGCATATTTCCGGAAAGCTCAGAATGAATTTCATCAGGATTCTGCCCGGTGACAAGGTCACAGTGGAGATGTCTCCCTATGACCTGACCCGCGGCCGAATTACCTGGCGTACTAAGTAATGGAGGTTTATCGACATGAAAGTAAGACCGTCCGTGAAGCCCATGTGCGAAAAGTGCAAGATCATTCGTCGTAAAGGCCGTGTCATGGTCATTTGCGAGAATCCGAAGCACAAGCAGCGCCAGGGCTAAGACTTAATTGGAGGTTAAAAAGTATGGCACGTATTGCCGGTATTGACCTGCCCAAGGATAAGCGAATCGAAATCGGTTTGACTTATATCTATGGTATTGGCAGAAAGAGTGCTCAGGAGATCCTGGCACAGACAGGCGTGAACCCCGACACCCGCGTGAAGGATCTGACCGATGCTGACGAGGCCAAGCTTCGTGAAGCCATCGACCACAGCTACATCGTGGAAGGCGACCTTCGCCGTCAGACCGCACTCGACATCAAGCGTCTGAGCGAGATCGGCTGCTATCGCGGCACCCGTCATCGCCGCGGCCTGCCCGTTCGTGGTCAGCGCAGCAAGACCAACGCTCGTACCCGCAAGGGCCCCAAGAAGACCATTGCGAACAAGAAGAAGTAAGGAGGGAGAATAGAATATGGCAGCAAACAATGCTAAAACCGGTAAGAAGGTTATCCGCCGTCGCCGCGAAAAGAAGAACGTCGAACGTGGTCAGGTTCATATTCGTTCCTCCTTCAACAACACCATGGTCACGGTGACCGATACGCAGGGCAACGCCCTTTCCTGGGCTTCCTCCGGCGGCCTCGGCTTCCGCGGCAGCAAGAAGTCCACTCCGTTCGCCGCTCAGAGCGCCGCTGAAACGGCTGCTACCGCTGCGATGGAGCATGGTCTCAAGACGGTCGAGGTCTTTGTTAAGGGCCCCGGCCAGGGTCGTGAAGCTGCGATCCGCGCCCTGCAGGCTGTCGGCCTGGAGGTCACGATGATCAAGGACGTCACGCCCATCCCGCACAACGGCTGCCGTCCCCCGAAGCGCCGTCGCGTCTAATCGAAAGAGGAGGTAAAAAGCACTATGGCAAAGAATATGCAGCCGATCGCCAAGCGCTGCAAGGCTTTGGGCATTTCTCCTGCTGTGATGGGCTATGCGAAGAAGACCACTAATCGCAACCCCGGCAGCCAGATGAGAAAGAAGAAGAGCGAATACAGCCTTCAGCTTGCTGAAAAGCAGAAGGTCAAGTTCATCTATGGTATCCTCGAAAAGCAGTTCCGCGGCTACTATGAGTCCGCCGCTGCCGCCCCCGGCAAGACCGGTGACAACCTGCTCATCACGGTCGAGCGCCGCCTGGATAACGTTGTTTACCGCATGGGCTTTGCGATGACCCGCCGTCAGGCCCGTCAGCTCGTCAGCCATGCTCACTTCACCGTCAACGGCAAGAAGGTCAACATTCCTTCCTACCTCGTCAAGGCCGGCGATGTGATCGAGGTCGCGGAGAGCAGCCGCTCTTCCGAGGTCTTCAAGCGCTTGATGGGTCAGGACGCTCCCGTGTTCCTGGTCCCCACCTGGATGGAGCGCGATAAGAACAGCCTCAAGGGCACCGTGGTTCGCCTTCCCGCCCGCGAAGAAATTGATGTTCCCGTTGAGGAGCACCTCATCGTTGAGTTGTACTCCAAGTAATCGGCGGCGAGCCCTCAACAGACACACGCAGAATTTTGGTGTGGACTTTGAGACCACAGAATGGAAATGGAGGGTAACTGCATGATTGAAATTGAAAAGCCCAAGATCGAGTGCGTGGAAGACCCCGCGAACGGCACCTACGGCAAGTTTACCGTGGAGCCCCTTGAGCGCGGCTACGGTATCACGCTTGGCAATGCGCTGCGCCGCATTATGCTCTCGTCCCTGCCCGGCACCGCGGCGACCTCTATCAAGATCGCCGGCGTGCAGCACGAGTTCTCCACCATCCCCGGCGTCAAGGAGGATGTGACCGAGATCGTGCTGAACGTCAAGAGCCTCATTACCCGTCTGCACAATACCGACGGCATCAAGACCGTCTATATTGAGGCTGTGGGCCCGTGCGAGGTCAAGGCCGGCGACATCAAGGGCGACAGCGAGGTCGAGGTCCTCAACCCCGACCTGCACATCGCAACGCTGGACGCCGGTGCGACGCTCAACATGGAGCTGACGCTTTCTCACGGCCGCGGCTATGTGTCCGCCGACCGCAACAAGACCGCGCAGACTGCCATCGGCGTCATTCCTGTTGACTCGATCTACACGCCCGTGTACAAGGTCAACTACACCGTGGAAAACACCCGCGTGGGCAACATGACCGACTTCGACAAGCTGACGCTTGAGGTCTGGACGGATGGCACCATTAGTCCGCGTGACGCCGTCTCTCTCGGCGCCAAGATCCTCTGCGATCACTTCTCGCTCTTCACCGACCTTTCCGACGCGATGGGCAGCAAGTCCACCGTCGTGGAGAAAGCCGAAGCGCAGCGCGACAAGGTGCTCGAGCTGACGATCGAGGAGCTCGATCTCAGCGTGCGCAGCTTCAACTGCCTCAAGCGTGCCAATATCAACACGGTCGAGGATCTGATTTCCAAGACCGAGGACGATATGATGAAGGTGAGAAACCTCGGCCGCAAGAGTCTCGAAGAGGTCATCAACAAGCTGGCCATGATGGGCCTGTCCCTCGCCAGCGAAGACAACAACTAAGACCGGCACCCTACGCCCACGCGTAGAACGACGGCCGACAACTTATCCTTACAAGGAGGAAAACCACTATGCCCGGAACTCGTAAGCTCGGTAAGACTACCGATCAGCGTATGGCGATGCTCCGTCAGCAGGTCACCGATTTCCTGGATAACGGCAAGATGGAGACCACGGTCACCCGCGCCAAGGAAATCAAGCCCGTGGCTGAGAAGATGATCACCCTCGGCAAGAAGGGCGATCTGGCAGCTTACCGCCAGGCGATGAGCTTCATCACCCGCGAGGATGTCTGCAAGAAGCTGTTCAAGGAGATCGCTCCCGGCTATGCTGAGCGCAACGGCGGCTACACCCGCATCGTTCGCACCGGCGTCCGCCGCGGCGACGCCGCCGAGACCGCGATGATCGAGTTGGTCTAAACCAACCCCGCAGTCGAAAGCTGAATTATAAGTAAAAAGCCCTTTTGTATGGCAGATCGCGAAGCCATACAAAAGGGCTTTTTATCGTTTGGAAAAGGATTGACCAATCAGGCGGAATAGCGTCGGAACGCACAGCGCAGTGCGACTTGCAGATAGTAACAATTCCCGCCATTTGCAGCAGTATTTCAAAGATGCAAAAGAAGAGCAGAAGCATTGCTCCCGCTCTTCTTCATTATGGATTCGTTTGCTCTTACAGCATGTTCAGCACGAGCGTCAGGACAATGAACGCAGCGCCGACCCACTTGGTGGCACGCGCAAGACGGGCATCCGTGCTCTTGGCCTTGTTCTTGGCCATGAAAGAATCGGCCACGCCGCCGATCGCGCCGCTTAAGCCAGCGGACTTGCCGCTCTGGAACAGGACGATGCCGATGACGATGAGACCGCAGAGAAGCTGAAGAATCGTAACGAATAAAGTCATGGTGAAAACCTCCAAATTGTTGAACGTGTGATCACGCTATATTCACGGGTACTCATAATACCATAGAAAGGTGCGGAAAGCAAGCCTATTTTTCAATTTCTGCCGCTTTCTGCGCTCAGAGCATTGCGACCTTGGGGTGCGGCAGGCTGATGGACGGAGCCTCGGGCAGCTGCGGCTTTTTCGGGGTGGCCTCCTGCGCGTGCAGCGCGCGCTGCGCCGCAGTGAGCATCAGCTTGATGCGGTTGAGCTGGTTCACTTCGCTCGCGCCGGGGTCATAGTCGACAGCGACAATGTTTGCGCCGGGATGGGCCGCGCGCAGCGCCTTGATGACGCCCTTGCCGACCACATGGTTCGGCAGGCACGCAAACGGCTGGATGCACACGATGTTCGGCGTGCCGGAGGTGATGAGCTCTGCCATCTCACCGGCGAGGAACCAGCCCTCGCCGTACTGGTTGCCGATTGAAAGGAAGGGCTTGGCAAGCTCCGCCACATGGTTGATGGCCATGGGGGGATCAAAGCGCTTGCTGGCCTTCAGCGCTTCGATCGCGGGGCGGCGCATACGCTGGAGCGCCGGAACGCCGAGCTTGGCGCTGGCTGAAGCAGTCCACCCCTTTCCAAGGTGAGTGTGCTTGAAGTCCTGCTCATAGATCGTTGCGGCGAAGAAATCGAGAAGGTCGGGCACGACCGCCTCTGCGCCCTCGCGCTCCAAAAGGTCGACGACGTGGTTGTTGGCGAGCGGCATGTACTTGACCAGAATCTCACCGACAACGCCGACGCGGGGCTTGCGGATCGTTTCGTCGATGGGGAAGGCGTCGAAGTCCTCGACAATGCCGCGGCAGAGCTGTGCGTAGCTGTACTTGGGGTGCGCGCTCGTCAGCGAGTCGATGCAGATGTCGCGCCACTTGTGGTGCAGCGCGTTCGCGCTGCCCTTTTCAAGCTCATACGGGCGCACGCGGTACAGGCAGCGCATCAGCAGGTCACCCAGCACGACACCGTGCGCGGCGTCCAACAGCAGTGATGGAGAGATGCGGAAGCCCTCGTTCGTCTCCATGCCGTTGGCGTTGAGCGAGATGACAGGGATGTGTTCAAGGCCCGCTTTTTTGAGCGCGCGGCGGATGAAGGCGATGTAATTGCTCGCGCGGCAGCAGCCGCCGGTCTGTGACATGATGAGGGCGAGGTGGTCGGTGTCGTACCGGCCGGAGGTCACAGCCTCCATCAGCTGGCCGACCGCCGTGATCGAGGGATAGCAGGCGTCGTTGTTGACGTACTTGAGGCCCGCGTCGATGGCGGCGCGGTCGTCGTTTTGCAGTACCTCAAAATTATAGCCGTGGTGGCGGAAGATAGGCTCGAGAATGTCAAAATGGATGGGACTCATCTGGGGGGCGAGGATGGTGTAGTGCTGCTTCTGCATCTCCTTGGTGTAGTAGACGCGCTCGAACGGCTGTACGTGAGAGGTCGAATGGATCCCGCGCTCGCGCCGCATGGCGACGGCGGCGAACAGCGAGCGGATGCGGATGCGCACCGCGCCGAGGTTGTTGACCTCGTCAATCTTGAGGCAGGTGTAGAGCTTGCCGCCCTGCTCCAAAAGCTCGCAGACCTCGTCGGTCGTGACGGCGTCAAGGCCGCAGCCGAACGAGTTGAGCTGAATGAGCTCAAGATCGTCGCGCCCGCAGACGAATTCTGCCGCGGTGTAGAGGCGGGAGTGGTAGACCCACTGGTCGTTCACGCGCACGGGGCGCTTGGGGGTAAAGTTAATGGGGAGGCAGTCCTCAGTCAGCACCGTCAGGCCGTAGGCCGCGATGAGCTCGGGGATGCCGTGGTTGATCTCGGGGTCGACGTGGTAGGGTCGTCCGGCGAGCACAATGCCGCTGCCGCCGTTTTTCTCCATGTCGGCGAGTGCCTTCGCGCCCGCGGCGCGTACGTCAGCCTTGGCCCTGCGCTGCTCTTCCCACGCGAGGTGGGCGGCATGGCGCGTTTCCTTTTCGGGAATGTTCCATACTTCCTTACAGAACTGGACGAGGCGGTCGGACGCGACCTTCTCATTTGTAAAAGCGAGGAAGGGATGGAGATAACGCACAGAGCCATCGGTCACGGCTTCGACATTGTTCTTGATATTCTCGGGATACGAGACGACGATCGGGCAGTTGAAGTGGTTCTGCGCGCCCGGCACCTCCTGATGCTCGTAGAACACGCAGGGATGGAAGATGGTCTTGATGCCGTGGTCGATGAGCCACTGGGCGTGTCCGTGGGCGAGCTTGGCGGGATAGCACTCGGATTCCGACGGGATGCTCTCCATGCCCAGCTCGTAGATCGCGCGCGTGGAGAACGGGGAGAGGATGATGCGGAAGCCGAGGTCGCGGAAGAACGTCGCCCAGAACGGGTAGTTTTCATACATGTTCAGCACGCGCGGGATGCCGATCTCGCCGCGCGGCGCATTTTCCGGCTCGAGCGGGGGATAGGCGAACATGCGCTCACGCTTGTAGGCGAAGATATTTTCGCCTGGTTTGGCAGCGCTTTCGCCGCGCAGGGCTTTTTCGCAGCGGTTGCCGCTCACATGGCGGCGGCCGCCGGGGAAGACGCTGACCGTGAGCATGCAGTGGTTCTGGCAGCCCTGACAGCGTGCGGCAGAGGTCTTGTACGTGAGCTGCTCGATCTCCTCAAGCGGGAGCATTGTGCTCTGCTGCCCGTGGTAGCGGTCGCGCGCGAGCAGCGCCGCGCCGAACGCGCCCATGATGCCCGCGATGTCGGGGCACGTGACCTGCGCGCCGGAGATACGCTCAAACGCGCGCAGCACGGCCTCGTTGAAGAACGTGCCGCCCTGTACGACGACGTGCGAGCCGAGCTCGCTCGCGTCGGAGAGCTTGATGACCTTATAAAGAGCGTTCTTGATGACGGAGTAGGCAAGACCGGCGGAGATATCGGAGACGCTTGCGCCCTCCTTCTGCGCCTGCTTGACGTTGGAGTTCATAAACACCGTGCAGCGCGTGCCGAGGTCGACGGGGGCCTTGGCAAAAAGCGCCTCGTGTGCGAATTCCTGCGCCGTCATGCCGAGGGAGTTGGCGAAATTTTCAAGGAACGAGCCGCAGCCGGACGAGCAGGCTTCATTCAGAAGCACCGTGTCGACCGCGCCGTCCTTGAGCTTGATGCACTTCATGTCCTGCCCGCCGATATCGAGCACACAGTCGACCTTCGGGTCGAAGAACGACGCGGCGGTGCAGTGGGCGATGGTCTCGACCTCGCCCTCGTCGAGCGAAAACGCGGACTTGAGCAGCGTTTCGCCGTAGCCTGTGGAGCAGGAGCGCGCAATATGCGCGCCCGCGGGGAGCGCTTCACGCAGCGTATGTACGGCCTGCATGGCAGTCTTGATGGGATTGCCCTGATTGTTGGCGTAGAACGAGTACAAAAGCTCGCCCTTTTCGCCAACTAACGCGAGCTTTGTCGTCGTCGAGCCCGCGTCGAAGCCGAGAAAGCAGTCGCCATTATACGTTGCAAGATCGCCGCGCGGCACGACCGCCGTATGGTGACGGGTGCGGAAGGCCTCGAGGTCGGCTTCGTCTTCAAAGAGCGCCGGCAGGCGCTTTAATTCAAAATCCATCTGCACGCCGCTGTCGAGACGCTTGATGAGCGCGCTGAGCGGCTGCGCCTCGGCGGGCGTTTCGTCGATGGCCGCGCCGGTGGCGGCGAAGAGATGGGAATTTTCGGGGTCGATGGTCGTCTCATCCGTCAGCTTCAGCGTGCGGATAAACGCGGCCTTGAGTTGGGGGAGGAAGTGCAGCGGCCCACCTAAGAACGCGACATGGCCGCGGATGGGCTTGCCGCAGGCAAGGCCCGAAATGGTCTGGTTGACGACCGCCTGGAAGATCGAGGCGGCGAGGTCGGCCTTCGTCGCGCCCTCGTTGATGAGGGGTTGGATATCCGTCTTGGCGAACACGCCGCAGCGCGCGGCGATGGGGTAGATCTGCTGATAGTGCGCGGCCTCGCGGTCGAGGCCCGAGGCGTCGGTCTGCAAAAGGGCGGCCATTTGGTCGATGAACGAGCCTGTGCCGCCGGCGCAGACGCCGTTCATGCGCTCTTCGAGCCCGCCTTTGAAGTAGATGATCTTGGCATCCTCGCCGCCGAGTTCGATGGCGACATCCACCTGCGGCGCGACGCGCTCGAGCGCCTGCGCGACGGCGACGACCTCCTGCACAAAGGGGATGCCGAGCGCCTTGGCAAGGTTGATCGCGCCGGAGCCGGTGGCGCGCAATTCGAGCGCGCACTCGCCGAGCGCTGCGCGCGCCTGCTTGAGTAAGTCGGACAGTGCGCGCTGTGTGTGGGACAGATGGCGCTGGTACTGCCCGAAGATCATTTGTCCGTTTTCATCCAGCACGACGAGCTTGACCGTGGTGGAGCCTACGTCGATGCCTGCTTGATACGTTTTCATGGGGAACCTCTCTTTTCATGTCGATGCGATTTGGCGGTAAAAGAGTCCCGCCGGATTTTCAGATTGTTATTATAATTGTATGCTGCAAAAGGACAAGAAGTAAAGTTTAGGGTCTGTTAAGAAAATGAACAAAAATTTACAAATATTTTTGGCTTGACATACCTCGCAACTCTATGTATACTATAAGCATAGATATTCTATGTATCATCGGGGGTGCAACATGAAGAAAAAGAGCATTGACCACACGCAGCTTCTACTGCTCAAGCTCCTCTCGACCGAGGACATGTACGGCTACCAGATCATTTTAGAGCTGGCGCGCCGCTCGAGCAATGTCTTCGAGATGAAAGAGGGCACGCTCTACCCCGTGCTGCACGGCATGGAGCGCGAGGGGTATGTGGAAGCCTATGAAAAGGCAGCGCCCACCGGTCGGATGCGCAAGTATTATCACCTGACGCGCGCCGGCCGTGCCGCGCTCACGGAAGAGGAGAAGGCCTGGCAGGAGTACAGCGGCGCGGTGAACGCCGTGCTGCACTTTGCTTAAAAAAGGGTGAGGCTATGAACAGAAACGAATATTGCGACCGCGTGCTCGCGCAGGTCGGCCGGCTGACGGCTGACGAGGCGAACGATCTGAGAAATGAGCTCGCCGGTCACATCGAAGACCACGCCGAAGCGCTGGTCGAGCACGGCTATACGGAAGAGGACGCCGCTGCGCGCGCCGTGGAGCTGATGGGCGATCCGGAGGAGACGGGCAGGGCCTTGCGCGAGCAGTACCGCCACTTCTGGCTCGTTATCGTGCAGCGTATCGCGATTTTCGTCACGATCATCGCCTGTGTGCAGGGCTTTTTCATGCTCCCGATGCTCGGCGGCGTGTACGAGAGCATCCGCGAGCGCGTGAGTCCGGCGGTGAACAGTATTTCATGGGAAGAGTTCGACGGCGCGGCAGACCTGCACGAGCGCATCCTCGTCGGGGACGATATCGTGCAGCTGAACCGCATCGAATACGGTGTGCGCGAGGGAGAGCGGCAGGCGGTGCTCTGGGTGAGCAGCTATGACTGCATTCCGGGGCGAAAGGTCTATGAGCGTTTGATCGAGACAATGTCGCTGCAAAGTGAACGCGGCGAGACGATGTACGACTATGAGGATACAGGACGGTATCCGGGCTGGTATTCAAGCTGCCGGAGCAGCAGCGGCAGCTTGTATGTGCACTATGGCCAGCATACCGTGCCGCTTGAAGAGGGCGATACTTACGTGAGATTCGTCTACGACCGCTTCGGCGAGCGCATCGAGACGAGGATCGAGCTTCCGGAAGGGGGGAACGCAGCCATGAAAAAGCAGAAGATCGAAAAGCGGCCGACGAGAGCGCGCCGCGCGGTCAAGAGCGTTGTCATCATGTTCTGCGCGCTGCTCATCTGCAATATGCTCAGCGGCGGACACCTGACGCGCGCCATGGCTCTGCGCGATGGCGAACAGCGCTACGGCGTGTATGAAAAGACGCACGAGATCACATCCCTTCCCGCCAAGAACATCTATAAGACGCTGCGCGTCACGCTGATGGCCAGCGAGAATGTGACCTATTGCGGCACGAGCCATTTCTACACCTTGCTTGGCTGGCAGGACGATTTCGGTGTGCCGCTTGACTGCTCAGACGGTGAGAGCATTCACGCGGGCTGGTGGGATATGGCGCGCAACGGCGTAAGGGATATCTTTTACTGGGGACGCGTCGACGATGCCGCGGTCGATAGCGCCGTGATCGAGCGATACCGCGCGGTTTCACAAGATGAAAACGGGGACTACACCTTTGAGAAACGTGAAGCATTCGCCGCTGAGTTGATTGAAGACGGCGATTATCGGTATTTCCTCACTGGCGGAGTGGCGACAGAGGCCAACTATGGCGACTATGGATGGGATCGGGTATATTTTGTCGGATACGACGCCTCGGGCGCAGAAGTGCTGCGCTATGAGATCGAGCGGCAGATGAGCACTATGTTTGCTTAAAAGGAAATCGGAGTGCGCTGCGGCATCGCCGCGGCGCTCTTTTTGCCGAATAGTAAACGAAGATGAACTTTCGGTGAATTCTCGACCGCGCCGGTTGACGGTAAAAGGTCAAAATGATATCCTACTCTGGAATTCTTATTCATTCATTTCCTCAGAAAGAAGGCAGACTATGCTGAAGCTGCAACGAATCGTCAAGGATTACCAGTCGGGCGACACCACCGTTCACGCCCTGCGCGGCGTGAGCCTACAGTTCCGCGAGAGCGAGTTTGTCGCCATCCTCGGCCATTCGGGCTGCGGCAAGACGACGATGCTCAACATTATCGGCGGTCTCGACCACTATACGAGCGGCGATCTCATCATCAACGGCAAGTCGACGAAGGACTTTTCCGACGCCGACTGGGACAGCTACCGCAACCACTCCATCGGCTTCGTCTTCCAGAGCTACAACCTCATTCCGCACCAGAGTGTGCTAAGCAACGTGGAACTGGCGCTCACGCTCTCGGGCGTGAGCAAGGCAGAGCGCCGCGAGCGCGCAGTCAAGGCGCTCGAGAGCGTGGGGCTTGGCGACCAGCTCGACAAAAAGCCGAACCAGATGTCCGGCGGCCAGATGCAGCGCGTCGCCATCGCGCGAGCGCTCGTCAACGATCCGGACATTCTGCTCGCCGACGAGCCGACCGGCGCGCTCGACAGCGAGACGAGCGTGCAGGTGATGGAGATCTTGAAAAAGATCTCCAAGGACCGCCTCATCATCATGGTCACGCACAACCCCGAGCTTGCCGAGACCTACGCGAGCCGCATTGTGCGCTTAAAGGACGGCGAGATCGTGGATGACAGCGCGCCGTATGAGGAGGCCGTGGAAGAAAAGCCCGCCGCGGGCAAGAGCAAAAAGACCTCAATGAGCTTTGGCACGGCGCTGTCGCTGTCGCTCAACAACCTGATGACGAAAAAGGGACGGACATTTTTAACGGCCTTCGCCGGCAGCATCGGTATCATCGGCATCGCGCTCATTCTGTCGCTGAGCAATGGCATCCAGACCTATATCGACCGCGTGCAGGAGGATACGCTCTCGAGCTATCCCTTGACCATCGAGGCTGAGAGCATGGACATGTCCAGCATGGTCAGTTCGATGATGGGCGTCCATGCGCAGGACGAGGGCGACGGGGAGCAGCATGACCTCGACGCCGTCTACTCCAACAACATTATGTACGACATGATGAGCTCGTTTGCCTCGGCGGAGACGCAGACGAACAATTTGAAGGACTTCAAGACCTACCTCGAGGGCGACGACGAGCTTTCAAGCCACATCAGCTCCATTTCCTATGACTACGACCTCGGCATGAGCATCTATGCCAAAGACACCGACGGCAAGGTCTTCAAGTCCGACGTGACGGAGCTTTTGCAGACCTGCATGAGCGAGCTCTACGGCGGCGATTACAGCAGCTATTTCGAGCGCTTCGGCTCGGCCTACTCCGCGATGGAGACCTGGGAGCAGATGCTCCCGCCGCAGGATAGTGAGAGCGGCGAGCTCGTGGGCGACCTCCTGCACGAGCAGTATGACCTCATTTACGGCTCCTGGCCGCAGAATTATGACGAGGTCATGCTCATCGTCAACAAGGACAATGAAATTTCCGACCTTGTCATCTATTCGCTGGGCCTGAGCGCACAGGACGAGGTCGTGGAGTCGATGCAGCACATGCTCGACGGCTCGGAATTCGACAGCAAGGACATCCAGAGCTGGAGCTATGAAGACCTTTGCAATATGAGCTTCAAGATCGTCCTGCCCGCTGAGCGCTACCAGTACGATTCCGCAAGCGGCACATATACCGACGTCAGCACGACGGACACGGGGCTCGACTTCCTCTATAACTCCGACGATGTCGGCACGCGCGTGAAGATCGTCGGCATCCTGCGCCCGAATGAGAACGCGGTATCCTCGATGCTCTCCGGCGCGATCGGCTATACGTCCGCGCTGACGGACTACCTCGTCGAAAAGGCGGGACAGACCGAGATTTTGCAGAAGCAGAAAGAAGACCCCGATACCGACGTTATCCTCGGCCTGCCGTTCCTGACCGATGACTACTCCGTGAGCGACGAGCGGAAGGAAGCGGACGTGACCGACTATCTCGAGGGCCTTTCCGTCACCGAGCGCGCCGCAGCCTACACCGCGATGATGAGCGTGCCGAGCGAGGAGTATCTCTCCGCCATCGTGGAGCAGCAGATGGGCTCGCTCGACCGCGCGAGCATCGAGCAGATGGTCATTTCGACCTACGCCCAGCAGATGAGCGTGGATGAGGCGACCGTCAAGTCCTATATTGCGCAGATGGACGACGACACGCTCTTTGGCTATGTGGAGCAGTCTATCCGCGAGCAGGTGACAGAGCAGTACGCCGCGGGCGTGCAGGCGCGGCTATCTAACATGACAAGCGATCAGCTCGCCATGGCGCTCGATCTGGCGCTCGAAAAATCGCCCGCTGTCACGCCGCTGACAAGCGAGCAGTACAACTGGCTTTATGATAACTACATGCCCGCGACGGTCTCGACCGGCACGTATGAGGACAATCTGAAGCTGCTTGGCGACGTCGACCTCGCGAGTCCCAAGACCATCAACATCTACGCCTCGACCTTTGCCGACAAGGATGCCATCGCCGATGCGATCGAGCAGTATAACAACAGCGTTTCCGAGGACGACCAGATCGACTACACCGACTATGTGGCGCTTCTGATGAGCTCGGTCACAACGATCATCAACGCCATCAGCTATGTGCTTATCGCATTCGTCGCGATCTCGCTCGTCGTGTCGAGCATTATGATCGGCATCATCACGTATATCTCGGTCCTCGAGCGCACGAAGGAGATCGGCATTCTGCGCGCCATCGGCGCGAGCAAGCGCGATATCTCGCGCGTGTTCAACGCGGAGACGCTCATCGAGGGCTTCTGCTCCGGTGCCATCGGCATCGGCATCACGCTATTGCTGATCATCCCCATCAACCTCGTCGTGCACCACCTGACGGGTATCGAGAGTCTCAACGCCATCCTGCCGCCTGTCGGCGGCGCGGCGCTCGTGGCCATCAGCATGGCGCTCACATTCATCGCGGGCCTCATCCCCTCCGGCATCGCCGCGCGCAAGGACCCTGTCGAAGCGCTGCGTACCGAATAACACGATATTTGACCTTCAAAAAGGACGTTTTCCGACGGAAAACGTCCTTTTTCCCTTTTACCGCGATTTTACAAAAGGCGACTTTCTGATTTTACAACCTGCCTTTATGATGGCAAATGTAGCAAGGAACAACATCTTGGAAAAATTGAAAGGAAGTATTTCAAATGAAAAAGTTTCTCACTCTTGCGCTGACCGCTGTCATGGCGCTGAGCCTGCTGACCGCCTGCGGCAGCAAGAACGACAACAGCGCCGACACCAACACTGACGGCAGCAACACCGAAACGACCCTCTCCGGCACCGTCTCGACCGACGGCTCTACCTCGATGGAAAAGGTCATCAACTCTCTTGGCGAATCCTTCATGGCCATGAACAAGGACGTGAAGTTCACCTATAACCCCACCGGCTCGGGCTCCGGCATTCAGGCCGTTAGCGAAGGCCGCTGCGACATCGGCCTTTCGAGCCGTGCGCTCAAGGATGACGAAAAGGCCTCCGGCCTTGTTGAGACCGTCGTCGCGCTCGACGGCATCGCCATTGTCGTGAACCCCGAGAACCCTGTCTCCGATCTCGACATTGACACCATCGCCAAGATCTACACCGGCGAGATCACCAACTGGAAGGACGTCGGCGGCAACGACGCCGAGATCGTGCTCATCGGCCGTGAGGCCGGCTCCGGCACGCGTGACGGCTTCGAGTCCATCACCGACACCAAGGACGCCTGCCAGTACCGTCAGGAGCTCACCTCCACGGGCGACGTCATCAACACCGTGTCCCAGAACCCCGACGCCATCGGCTATGCCTCCCTCTCGGCGGTGGGCGAGAGCGTCAAGGCGCTGACAGTCGGCGGTGTGGAAGCCACGGAGGCGACCGTCAAGGACGGCAGCTATGTGGTCCAGCGTCCGTTCGTGCTCGTCACGAAGGAGGGCACCAAGCTTTCCCCCGCGGCACAGGCCTTCTTCGACTACGCGCTGTCCGCTGACGCGGCAAGCATCATCGCCGCTGCCGGTGCGGTCGCAGCCAACTAACAGAACACAGGAACCATCACGGGAGGCGGCGTGAGCCGTCTCCCGCTGACAGCAAAAAGAGGAAACAATTATGGCGCAGAGGAAAAAAATGTTTGAAGCCGTCGTCCACGGTATTTTTCTGCTTCTCGGCCTCATTACGGTCGGATGCGTGCTGCTGATCACGGTGTATCTCATCATCTCCGGCATCCCGGCCATTCAGAAGATCGGCCTTGTGCCGTTTCTCACGGGCAAGGTGTGGTCGTCGACGTCGGCGGAGCCGAAGTACGGCATTCTGCCCTTTATTTTAACGAGTGTTTACGGCACGGCAGGCGCGATCGTCCTCGGCGTGCCCATCGGTTTTTTGACGGCGGTGTACCTCTCCAAGGTCGCGCCCAAGAAGGTCCGCACCGTGCTGGAGGCCGCCGTCAGCCTGCTCGCGGGGATCCCGTCGGTCGTGTACGGCCTTGTCGGTATGCTGGTGCTCGTGCCTGCCATCCGCAAGACGTTCCACCTGCCGGACGGCGCAAGCCTGTTTGCGGCCATCATCGTGCTGGCCGTCATGATCCTGCCGTCGATCATCAAGGTGAGCGTCACGGCGCTCGAGGCCGTTCCGCATGAATATGAGGACGCCTCGCTTGCCCTCGGTGCGACTGAGGTCGAGACCTATTTCCGCGTCTCCGTTCCGGCGGCAAAGAGCGGCATCGCCGCGGCGGTCGTGCTCGGCGTGGGCCGCGCCATCGGCGAAGCGATGGCCGTGATGATGGTCTCGGGCAACGCGCCGAACATGCCCGGCTCGATCTTTGAGAGCGTCCGCTTTCTCACGACGGCGGTCGCGAGCGAGATGTCGTATTCGAGCGGCTTGCAGCGTCAGGCGCTCTTTTCCATCGCGCTCGTGCTGTATCTTTTCATCCTGCTCATCAATGCGGCGCTCAACTTCTTCTTAAAGCGCGACAAGGAGGGTAACTGATGCTGAAAATGCAGTCCTCGGCCCGCCGCAAGGCCTATATCACGGCGATGAAGCTCCTGATGGGCGTCGCCGCAGTATTGACTTGCACGCTCGTAGTCGGTATGATTGGTTATATATTGGGCAACGGCATTCCAAACATCACCTGGGAGATGCTCTCCACCGCGCCGAGCTATCTTGCCAACCGCGTCGGCATCCTGCCGGACATCCTGAGCACGCTCTACATCGTTATCGCGACGCTTTTAATCGTGCTGCCGCTCGGCGTGGGCGCGGCCATCTACTTAAATGAATACGCCGCGAACAAAAAGCTCGTCTCCATCATCGAATACGCGTCCGAAACGCTCTCCGGTATCCCGTCGATCATCTACGGCCTTGTCGGCATGCTGATCTTCTGCAAAAACGGCACGTCGCTTCTTGCGGGTGCGCTGACGCTGACGATCATGAACCTGCCGACCATCATGCGCACGACACAGGAGAGCCTCAAGACCGTACCGCAGAGCTACCGCGAGGGCGCGTTCGGCCTGGGCGCGGGCAAATGGCGCACCATCCGCACGGTGGTGCTGCCAAGCTGCGTGGACGGTATCGTGACGGGCTGTATCCTGTCGATCGGACGCATCCTCGGCGAGTCGGCGGCGCTCTTATTCACGGCGGGCTCGGCGCACATGCTCTACAACTTCTTTGAGGGCATGCACAACGCGGGCGCGACGCTGACGGTGGCGCTGTACTTCTACGCCAAGGAGTCGAGCGATACGGGGGTGGTGTTCGCCATCGCGGCCATTTTGATGCTGCTGACGATGCTCATTAACCTCATCGCCGATCTGGTCGGCCGATACTTCAGGAGGAAACAGCAATGATACGACCTGTCAACGGAAGCGGCATGAAGCGCATGGCGCTCTTAAATGACCTTTCCTGCTTCGGCAAGTGTTCGCTGAGCGTGGCCATGCCCATCCTCTCTTCCTACGGGGTGGAGACGGTACCGCTGCCGACGGCCATTTTATCGACGCACACGGCGGACGGCTTCGGCAGCTACGTCATGCGCGATATGACGGACGAGATGAAGGCCTTTGCCGCGCACTGGAGACAGCTTCAAATCAAATTCGACGGCATTTGCATGGGCTTTTTCGGCTCGGTGGAGCAGATGCATTTTGCAAAAGATTTCCTCCGCGACTTTGCGGGGGAGGATACCATCGTTGTGGTCGACCCCGTGCTCGGTGACAACGGCGCGCTGTACGGCTGCTTTACCGAAGAGTACGTGCAGGCGATGCGCGCGCTGTGCGAGAGTACACAGCTCATCACGCCCAACCGCACGGAGGCGGCGCTTCTCGCGGGCTGCGGGATGGACGCACCGATAGAAACGCTTCTTAAAGCGCTCACGGTGGAAAATGTCATCATCACCGGCGTCCACCGCGGGGAGGAGATCGGCTACTGCGCGCGGCTGAACAGGCAGTATATGGAAATTTTCAAGCCCTGCCTTCCGCAGACGCTGCATGGCACGGGTGATGTGTTCGTCTCCGCCCTGTGCGGCGAGCTGATGAACGGTAAAGGCATGCCGCAAGCCCTGAAAGACGCGGCGGAATTCTGCGACGACTGCGTGCAGAAAACGGCAAAACGCGGCGAGAGCCACTGGTACGGCCTCGCCTTTGAAGACAAATTGAAAGAGGGGAGAGGGCTATGAACAACATCCTTTCCGTTGAGAACCTGTGTCTGTGGTACGGGAGCCATCAGGCGCTCAAGGACATCAACATTGAAATTCCCGAAAAAAGCATTACGGCGCTCATCGGCCCGAGTGGCTGCGGCAAGTCGACGTTTTTAAAGACGCTCGACCGCATGAACGATTTGATCCCCGATGTGAAGATCACGGGCAGCGTCCTCTATAAGGGCGAGGACATTTTTGACTCGTCCGTCGATGTGAGCGAGCTTAGGCGTCAGGTGGGTATGGTGTTCCAGAAGCCGAACCCCTTCCCAATGAGCATTTACGACAACATTGCCTACGGTCCGCGCACGCACGGCGTGAAGAACAAGGCAAAGCTCGATGAGATCGTTGAAAAATCTCTGCGCGGCGCGGCGATTTGGGACGAGGTCAAGGACCGCCTGAAGAAAAACGCGCTCGGCCTCTCCGGCGGCCAGCAGCAGCGCCTTTGCATCGCCCGCGCGCTCGCGGTCGAGCCCGAGGTGTTGCTGATGGACGAGCCGACAAGTGCGCTCGACCCCATTTCGACGTCGAAGATCGAAGAGCTCGCGATGGAGCTCAAGGAGAAGTACACCATCGTCATCGTCACGCACAACATGCAGCAGGCGGTGCGTATTTCCGACCACACGGCGTTCTTCCTGCTCGGCGAGCTCGTAGAGTACGGCGAGACGGAGAAGCTCTTCTCCCAGCCGCAGGACAAGCGGACAGAAGATTACATCACGGGGAGGTTCGGTTAAATGAGAAGCCGGTTTGATGAACAGCTTGCGCTTTTGAACCGCGAGCTCATTGAGATGGGCGCGCTGTGCGAGGAGGTCATCGCCCTTTCGGCACAGGCGTTGACGGAGGGCAACGCGGAGCTGGCCGCGCGCGTCGCACCGCTCGATCAGGAGATCGACCGCAAGGAGCGCGAGATCGAGTCGCTGTGCCTAAAGCTTCTTTTGCAGCAGCAGCCCGTGGCAAAGGACCTGCGCCAGATCTCGGCGGCGCTCAAGATGATCACGGACATGGAGCGCATCGGCGACCAGGCCGAGGATATTGCCGAGATCATCACGTTCCTCGGCGGGCGCGGTGCGGAAAACAGTGATCTCCTGCGCGAGATGGCGCGCTCGACCATCAAGATGGTGACCGAGAGCGTGGACGCCTATGTCAAGCACGACACGGCGCTTGCCGATCAGGTCATCGCTGAGGACGACACCGTGGACGACTATTTCGCGCGCGTGAAGAAGGACCTCATCAAGCGCATCGCGCAGGACCCTGATGATGGTGAATTCGCACTCGACCTGCTGATGATCGCCAAGTATTTTGAGCGCATCGGAGACCATGCGACGAACATCGCCGAATGGGTCATTTTCTCTGTGACAGGAGAGCATAAGGAGGGGTAAAGTATGATCTGGTGCGTGGAAGACGATGCCAGTATCCGCGATATCGAGGTATATGCCCTGCAATCGACCGGCTTTGAGGCCAAGGGCTTTGAAGACGGTACCTCGTTCTGGGAGGCGCTGCGCACGGGAAGACCCGAGCTTGTCGTGCTCGATGTGATGCTCCCCGGCATCGACGGGATGGAGCTGCTGCGCCGCATGCGCGCGGACGCGGCGCTTTCCGATATCCCTGTCGTCATGGCGACGGCCAAGGGCGCGGAATACGACAAGATCCGCGGTCTCGATCTCGGTGCAGACTACTATCTGACAAAGCCGTTCGGCGTGATGGAGCTCGTCTCCTGCGTCAAAGCGGTGCTGCGCCGCTGTGGCACGAAGACGGCAGCCCAGCTGCGCTGCGGCGGTCTGGTGCTCGACGAAGAGAGCCACACCGTCACGGCGGATGGAGAGAGCGTCGCGCTGACATACAAGGAATTCGAACTGCTGCGCCTGTTTCTCTCGCATCCCGGCACGGCGTTTTCGCGCGACCAGATCATGGCGGACGTGTGGGGCACGGACTACTGCGGCGAGACGCGCACGGTGGACATGCACATCCGCACGCTGCGGCAGAAGCTCGGCGCGTACGGCGAGAAGATTGAGACCGTGCGCGGCGTGGGCTACCGGATGGAGGGCAAGGCATGACAAAAAAGATCTTTCACTCCATCCTGCTTGTGGCGGGCACGGTGCTGCTGGCGAGCCTGCTCGTCATCATGGGCTGCCTGTACGAATACTTCGGGAGCGTCGAAAAAAAGCAGCTGCGCGACGAGCTGGAGCTTGCCGCCGTCGCCGTGGAGAAAAACGGGACGGAGTATCTCTCTCAGCTCTCCTCCGAGCGCTACCGCCTGACGTGGATCGAAAACGACGGTACGGTGCTCTACGACACCGTGACCGATGCCGAAAGCCTTGAAAATCACGCCGACCGCGTGGAGGTCAAGCAAGCGCTGGAATACGGCGAGGGCGAGAGTACGCGCTATTCCTCGACGCTGCTGCAAAAGACGATGTACTGCGCGGAAAAGCTCACGGACGGGAGCGTGCTGCGCATTTCCATGAGCCGCGCGACGGCGGGCGTGCTGCTCGTCGGCATGGTGCAGCCCATTTTAGTGGTGCTGATCGTGGCGCTGATCCTGTCCTCTGTTTTAGCCAAGAGCCTGTCGCGCCGCATCGTCCAGCCGCTCAACAAGCTGGACCTTGAGCATCCGCTTGAAAATGACGCCTATGAAGAGCTCGCCCCGCTGCTCGGGCGCATCAACCGCCAGCACTTGCAGATCGACGAGCAGATGGACGAACTTCAGCGCCAGCAGACGGAATTTTCGCAGATCACAAGCAGCATGCGCGAAGGGCTTGTGCTGCTCGATGAAAAAGAGCATGTGCTGAGTATCAACCCCGCGGCGGAAAAGCTCTTCGGCACGGACGAGAGCTGCGTCGGGCAGGACTTTTTGACCATCGACCGCAGCCACGACATGAGCCTTGCCATCGAGCGCGCCATGGACGAGGGGCACAGTGAGGCGCGCGTGGAGCGCGGCGGCCGTATCTGGCAGTTTGACGTCAGCCGCATCGGCGCAAGCGGCGCGGCGGTCGGCGCTGTGTTGCTGGCTTTCGACATCACCGAGCGCGAGACAGCGGAGCAGACGCGCCGTGAATTCACGGCGAACGTGTCGCACGAGCTCAAAACGCCGCTGCAAGGCATCATCGGCAGCGCGGAGCTGCTGGAAAACGGCATGGTGAAGCAGGAGGACGTCCCCCGCTTCGTCGGCCACATCCGAAAAGAAGCGCAGCGCCTTGTCACGCTGATCGGTGATATCATCCGTCTCTCTCAGCTCGACGAAGGCGACGAAATGCCGCGCGAGACGGTCGACCTGCTCGCGCTTTCGCAGGAGGCGGCGGACGATCTCAAGACCGCGGCGGCGGAGAAGCACATCGCGATCGCCGTCGAGGGCGAGAGCGAGACCATCGGCGGTGTGCGGCGGCTTTTGTACGAGGTCATCTATAACCTCTGCGACAACGCTATCAAGTACAACGTCGAGGGTGGCAGCGTGAAGGTAAGCGTCGGCGAGCGGGACGGCAAGGCGTTCGTCTCCGTGGCCGATACGGGCATCGGCATCGCGCCGGAGCACCAGAGCCGCATTTTCGAGCGCTTCTACCGCGTGGACAAGAGCCACTCGAAGGCAAGCGGCGGCACAGGCCTCGGCCTTTCCATCGTCAAGCACGCCGTGCAGTACCATCACGGTACAGTCGAGCTTCATAGCGAAGAGGGCAAGGGCACGACGATCTGCATCCTGCTGCCGAAGGAGTAAGTGAATAGTAAGAGAGCCGCAGGCACAGCCTGCGGCTCTCTTGTTAGTTTGCCGATTCTCAATAATTCTCCGCGTGGATTTCGAAGTAGCTCTGGGGGTGGTTGCAGGTGGGGCAGACGTCGGGGGCCTTGGTGCCGACGACGATGTGGCCGCAGTTGCGGCACTCCCAGACCTTGACCTCGCTCTTTTCAAAGACCTTGGCGGTCTCGACGTTGCGCAGCAACGCGCGGTAGCGCTCTTCGTGATGGTGCTCGATCTCGCCGACGAGGCGGAACTTCTGCGCCAGCTCGGGAAAGCCCTCTTCCTCTGCGGTCTTGGCGAAAGAATCGTACATGTCGGTCCACTCGTAGTTTTCGCCCTCAGCGGCGGAGAGCAGATTGTCGGCGGTGGAGCCGATGCCCTGGAGCTCTTTGAACCACATCTTGGCGTGCTCCTTTTCGTTGTCCGCGGTCTTCTGGAAGAGCGCGGCGATCTGCTCATAGCCCTCTTTCTTGGCCGTGGAGGCGAAGAAGGTGTACTTGTTGCGCGCCTCGGATTCGCCCGAGAAGGCGGTGCGCAGGTTCTGCTCAGTTTTGGTGCCGGAATACTTGTTGGTCTTCATGGTGAAATTCTCCTTTTTCTCTCAAAATTTAATGCTCTTCCTGCGCTTTGCGGCAGGCGGGGCAGAGATAGTGAATGCGAAGGTCGTAGGACTGGATGCGCGCGCCGAGCGCGGCTTCGATGTCGTGCGTCAGGTCGGTGAACCTGAAGTCTGCAAGCGCGCCGCAGCGGGTGCAGATCAGGTGATCGTGGCGCGTGGTGTTGTCGTAGCGGTCGGGCGCGCCGGGCTGCGACAGGCGGATGAGTTTGCCGTCCGCTACAAGCGCGTTGAGGTTGTTATACACCGTAGCTTGCGCGATTTTGGAATTTTCCTGCTTCATTTGCAGAAAAATCTGCTCGGCGGTCGGGTGCTCGGTGGAGCACAGGACGAGATCGAGAATCTGCTGGGCGTACTTGGTCATGCGTTTCTCCTAAATAAGAATTAGAATAATTCTTATTATAGCGATAAAAATAGAGTTGTCAAGCAAAAAATCAAAAATAGTTTGCGTCATGCGCGCACGCGCCGCGGCATACCCTTTATGGAAAAGGGGGAATGAGATGGACCAGACGATAGCATTCCTGGGCGGCGACGCGCGCATGCGCTTACTCGCACGGATGATGGCGGCGGAGGGGTACGACGTCTGCTCGTGGGAGCTGACCGGTGCGCCAAAGCCGCTGGCGCTGTGCGACGCGCTGAAAGCAGACATCATCGTCCTGCCGCTGCCGGCGGAGAAAAACGGCTATTTGAGCGGCACAGAGCTCACGATGGAGAGCCTGCTGCGCTCGCTGCGGCGCGAGCACCGCATTTTCGCGGGCAATGTGGGAAACGACGCGTCAACGCTCGCGCAGTCGTTGGGGCTTACGATCACGGACTACTTTGCCTCGGAAGAGCTGAGCGTGCGCAACGCGATCCCGACGGCGGAGGGGGCCATCGAGGCGGCGATGAAGCACACGAGTGTCACGCTGCACGGCACGCCATGCCTCGTGCTTGGCTTTGGCCGCATCGGAAAGGTGCTCGCGCACGATCTGAGCGCGCTGGGAGCGAAGGTCAGTGTCAGCGCGCGCAAGCGGTCGGACCTTGCGTGGATCGACGCGTTCGGCTACGCGCCGCTGCACACGAACCGCCTCTCCGGCACGCTGGGGGAATTCCGCGTGGTGTTCAACACCGTGCCGCATCAGGTATTGGACGAAGCGCTCCTTGCCGAACTGCCGCCGGACTGCCTGCTCATCGAGCTTGCGAGCGCGAGCGGCTTTGACATGGACGCGGTCGAAACGCTGCGCCTTTCGTATCTCAAGGCAGGGGGACTGCCCGGGCGCGTCGCGCCGGAGACGGCGGCGCGGGCCATCAAAAAGACGTTATGTCGACTCATCAAGGAGGAAGCATGAAGATCGGATTTGCCTTTTGCGGCTCGTTCTGCAACCATCCCGAGCTGCTGAAAATCTACGAGGACATCGCGCGCGAGCACGAGATCGTCCCGATTTTGTCGGAAAACGCGGCGAAGTATTCCACGCGCTTCGGCACGGCGGAGGACTTCGTCACCCGCGTGGAGGCGCTGGCGGGGCGGAAGGCCGTGCGCAATATCGTCGAAGCCGAGCCCCTCGGCCCGCAGGGGGCGATGGAAGTGCTCGTCATCGCGCCCTGCACGGGAAACACGCTTGCCAAGCTCGCCCACGGCATCACGGACGGCGCGGTGACGATGGCGGCGAAGGGGCACCTGCGCAACGGCAAGCCCGTTGTGCTTGCCATTGCGACGAATGACGGCTTATCCGCGAGCGCGCCGAACATCGCGGTGCTGCTGAACCGCAAGAACTACTATTTTGTCCCCTTCGGGCAGGACAACGCCGAGGTGAAGCCCACGTCGCTGATCGCGGACTTCCGCAAAATTATCCCGACGGCCGAAGCGGCGCTGGAGGGAAGACAAATTCAGCCGATTTTGCTGTGAAACGAAAAAAGGCAGGAATTTCCTGCCTTTTTTGCGATGTAACAATAAACTTGCGCGCGATTTTTGTCAATGCTCGCTGAATTTGCTTGAAAAAATCCCGCCTGTCTCCTATACTTTGCATAGAGAGAAGAGAGGAGGGAGCGCGAATGGACGAAAACCTGCGCGAGACAACAGAGCTTCCGGGGAGCGGAGGGACTGCGCCGAGCGAAGAGAATGAGCCCGAGACGAAGAGCATCCGCTTTGTGCCCAGCGCCTATGACCCGCGCGGCATCGAGCAGTGGCTTTCTGAGCGCGCGGCGGAGGGGAAGCTCCTGCTCCGCTACGACGATTTTGTGATCGGCGAGCCGCGCGACTGCCGCTATCACCTGGAACCCGCCGCGGACGATGACGACCCCGACGAAAGCCTGCGCGAAAAGCGCGCCCGCCTGGGCTGGGAGTACGTCTGCCGGACGAAGGACGGCATTTTCTACATCTGGCGCGGCGAAAAGACCGCGCACGTCCCCACGCCGAAGGACTGTACGGATTCCTACGGCTACCGAAGACTGCGTAAAAAGCTGCGCCGCAGCTATTTCCTGCCGATGTTCTTCCTGGTGGTGGACATCTGGCTCGTCTATTTCCTTTTTAGTGTCTTGAGTCTCCCGGTGATGTCGTTCCTCACGATGGAAAAGAGCGAGGTCATTCAGTTTGTGTCCATTATCTTAGGCAGTATCCTCGGTATCCTGAGCGAGGCAAAGGAGAGAAACGAGATGTGGACGCTCAAGCGCGCGATGGAGGCGTGCGAGCGCGTGGAGAAGATGCCGCGCAACCGCCGGGCGAAAGCGAACCGCGCGCTTACGATCATTGCCGGTGTATTGGCGCTCACGCTGATTTTCTGGCGAGTGAACGATACGGCCTACGGCGACAGCTATGACGAGCCGCCGCTGCCGTATATCGGGACCGAGATGCTCGGCGGCGAAAGGGGATCGGACTGGTATGGTGTGCGCGATCTCTCGACGCCGCTCGGCGGGCACGTGTACTCTGTCGGCGAAACGCCGTATGCGGGAACGATCGACACTTGGATGCAGTACAGCACGGAGCTTGACTTCTACGCCCCGCGTATCTCCGCACTGGCAAAGCCCTTGACACATGAGCTGCGGGACTATTTTATGGAAGACGGTGCGCAGACGCTTTCGATTGACGGCTTTGACGAGGCGTACTACGCAGAATTTATCAAACCAAATACCCGGCTTCCCAATGAACCGGACGAAGTCCACCAGTTTCTCATCCTGCGCCGCGGGGGAGAGGTGCTTTACTTCCGCACCGAGGCGCCCGACAGCCTGCGCGAGCATCTGGACGAATTTGCAGACATCTTTAATCAGTACAGCGAATTAGCATAAAAAGAAGTGCGTTCCTAGCGGGAACGCACTTCTTTTTTGCTATCTTGTCACTGCTCTAACTTTTTGAGCTCGTCGAGCTGGCCCTCCAGCGTGGTGAACGCCTCGGGCAGTTGTGCGACGGCAGCGTCCGCGCGCTTGAGCTCGTTCGACACGCTCTCGCAAGTCGCGCCGAGCGTCGAGAGCACCTGCTCGCAGTGCCCTCTGCATGCCGCGATCATTGCCTGCAAACGCTCCCGCGTGGCGGCGTCGAGCGCGTCGGCGCGCTCACGGGCGGAGAGCTCAATGTCGGCGATGTGCGCCTTGACGCGGCCGTATTCCTCGACCTGCGGGCGGAGCTCGTCAAGCTCGCTTAAAAGGCGCTTGCGCTCCTGCTCGGCGGCGGAAAGGCGTTCGGCGTGCTGCGCTTCCAGCTCGGCGATGCGCTGCTCGGCAGCACTTTCCTTTGCTTTCAGCTGGCGGTCATAATCTGCCTTGGCGCTCGTGAGCTTCTGCGCGCCCTCTTCGATCTGCGCGCGCAGCTCGGAGATCGTCTCCTGCGCGGCGGTCAGACCTTTTTTCAGTGCATCCTGCGCGCTGGACGCGGTCGAATAGGACTCGGCGAGCTTGTCACGCTCGCGCTCGGCGGCGGCGAGTTTGTCACGCAGCTCCGTGTTCTCGCGGCAGAGGCCGTCGCTTTCCTGCTCGAGCGCTTCGATCTGCTGTTTGCTCTCGAGCGAGGTTTTTTCAATATAACGGATGACGTCATCGCGGTTGAAGCCGCCGAAGACGGAACTCTTGAAGGTATTTTCCATGTTTCTCCCACCTTTTCCTTTGTCAAAGTTATGGTAACACAAACCCGCCGCGATGACAAGGAAAAAAGCGCGACCTCTTAAGGCCGCGCTTTTACGGTTTTATCGGAGAGGGAAGGAAAAGCTCTTGCCCTTCTTGGTGAAAGTAAAGCTCTCCTGCTCTTCGCCGCCGGCTTTGGTGCAGCGCACGCGCTCGGCGCTCACACTGCCGCTGATGTCGCCGCAGGTGACGCTGTCGCTTGCGCGGACATTGCCCTTGACCTCGCCGCAGCGGACGCTGTCGTTTGCGGACACGTCGCCGCCGACATTGCCGCAGGTGACGCTGTCGCTCGCGCGGACATTGCCCTGCACGTCGCCGGTGCAGTGCACACTGTCGCCCGCCTGCACATTGCCGCCGACATTGCCGCAGGTCACGTCATCGCCCGCGGTCACGTCGCCGCCAACGTCGGTGCAGGTCACGCCGTCACCGGCTCTGACGCTGCCGTGGATCGTCGAATCTGTGCAGACGACGGAAAAATCGCTGTAAATATCCTGCGCCGTGCCGGAAAAGTGCAGCTCGACGGTTTTGCGGATCTCGTCGTATTTGTCGTGGCGGAACAGGCTCCCCTGTTTCGGCTGGAGCAGGCGGTGCCCCTGGAAGAGCACGGCGTGGATGGCGTCGTCATCCTCCCACGGCAGCTCTGCCGCGATGGGCAAGATCTGACTGTCCGCTTCCGCTTTTTGGGTGGGCTTTTCTTTGCTTTCGCGTCCAAAGAGCTCGTCGAGGCTGAGCTCCAGCGTGTCGGCCAGCAGCGGCAAAAGCTGCAGGTCGGGGCAGCAGACATCGCCCTCCCACTTTGACACGGCCTGATTGCTCACACCGAGCTTGTTTGCCAGCGCCTCCTGTGTCAGTCCTTTTTCTTTACGGCGGCGCAGAATGCGCACGCCCATTGTCGATTCTTCCAAGTTGTCTATCCTCCTGCACTGCATTATAATAGTAAAGTGAGCGTTGGAAACGCGATGAGCGGGTGTCCCGCGTCGAACGGGAAGTCAGGCGCCGACGTTTCCCTCATATTCAGGCAGCACATCGCGTGCAAACGCCTGATCGCCGATCGTAACATGTTGGTCCTTCCTTGCCCCGTGCTGCAGCCGCGGCTTTGAATCACCGGTTATGGACTCAGTATAGGGGGCATGGGGAGGATTGACAATGGCGCGGTGGTTGAATCGGGGAAAATCCTTTCCAACCGCCGGTTGGAAAATGAAATTTTTCCTGATTTTTCAAGAAAAACTCAGTGCCGGATGACGGTGATCTCGCCCATATCCTTGGTGTAGTCGACCACATGCTGGAGAAAAAGCTGCGTGATCGTGGAGGGGAGAAAGCCCTTTTTCACGGCGATGCCGATCTCGCGCGACTGCTTGACGTTGAGCGGCAGCGCGGCGACGCGGTAGCGTCCGGGCTTGATGAGCAGGCTGTGCACGATGCCGACGCCAAGTCCTGCCTCGACCATGGACAAGAGCGCGAAGTCGCTCGTTGTGTCGTAGGTGACCTCGGGGTGGATGTTGTAATGGTCGAGCAGGCGGTTGAATTCGTAGTCTTCGATCTCCATCAGGCGCACGAAGTTCTCGTGCGGCAGCTGCTCGAGCGGGAAGACGGACGCGTCCGCCATCGGGTGATCCTTTGGGAGAATGGCGACCATCGTGTCGTGCAGGATGGGCGTCGTCTCAAAGTCGTTGGAGGCGGGGATGGCAAGAAAGCCGCAGTCGATCGCGCCGCGGCGCAGCCATTCGGAAATTTCATAATACTCGCCAGTCATCAGCTGGATCTGAATGTTGGGGTACGTCTGGTGGAAGTCCTTCAGAATTTCCGGCAGCAGGCTGATGGCAAGGCTTGTAAAGCACCCGAGGCGCAGCGTGCCGGACTGCACGCCATGCAGCTCGGACACGGCAAAGTTGAGGTCCTCATAGTCCTTGACGATCTCGCGGATCGTGGGCAGGAGCACCATGCCGTCGGAGGAGATCTCAATGCCGGAGTGGTTGCGCGTTAAGAGCTTGACCTGCCAGTCCTGCTCAAGATCGGAGATCATCTTGCTCACGGCGGACTGCGTATAGCCCAATTCGTTCGCCGCCTGAGTGATGCTGCCGGTCTCCACAGTGCGGAGATAGGCAATATATTTACGAATACTCATTATAAATGCCCTCAATAATCAACAATATCTCGAAGATTCCATTTTGGAATGCGCATATAAAAATATATTCGCTTTTCAAAACTGCTTTTGGATTATACAATATCAACAAAGAAAATTCAATGCCTACACACGGGATTTTCCAAGCAGTACAAAATTGTCAGACAAAATGTCGAATCAACAAGGAGGAAAACAGACATGATCCATTATTCCTGCATCGGTGCTACCGGTTATGTTTGCGGCGAAGTGCTCCGCATGATGGTCAACCACCACGAGGGAGAGCTTGTCAACGTGCTCGATACCTACGGTGTCGGAGATGCCATCTCCACGCATCATCCCGCTCTGCGCGGCTTCTATGATCAGGTCATCATGGATCTCACGGAGGAGAACGTCCGCGAGACCGCGAAGAAGAGCGATGTCATCATGATCCAGGTCCCCTCTGGCGATGTGGCCAAGTGGGCGGAGATCGTGCTCGCTGAGGACTGCGCCATCATCGATATCGGCGCTGACATCCGCTTCCGCGATGTCGACGTCTGGGAGAAGTGGTACGGCCAGAAGCACCCCGACGCCAAGATGACCCACGACGCTGTTTACTGCATCCCTGAGGTCATGCGCGACCTTGCCAAGGGCAAGAAGCTCATCGCCAACCCCGGCTGCTATCCCACTGCTTCCACCCTCGGCCTCCAGCCCATGCTCAAGGCCGGTCACATCGTTGACAATACCATCGTCATCGATGCCAAGAGTGGCTACACCGGCGCAGGCCGCCGTCCCGCCCTCAACAAGCTCCTCACTGAGGCGGAGAACAACTTCTGCGCTTACGCCCTCGGCGGCGGCCACCGCCACACGCCCGAGATCGAGCAGAACATTGCCTACATCACCGGCAAGGATCTGATGAAGCCCGAGACCTGGCAGTACATCAACTTCCAGCCGCACCTCCTGCCCCAGGTCCGCGGTATCGAGGTCACCATCTACGCTACCTGCGACAGAGACTTCACCAACGAGGAAGTTTACGAGCTCTACAAGGACTTCTACAAGGATGAGCCCTTCGTCAAGGTCTTCCCGGCGAGCCTGCCCGTTCAGACCAAGTGGGTCTACGGCACGAACTTCTGCGAGATGACCCCGACCTTCGACGCGCGTACCCACCGCCTGATCGTCTCCTCCGTGATCGACAACATCGGCAAGGGCGCAGCCGGCCAGGCCATCCAGAACATGAACCTCATCATGGGCCTGCCCGAGACCACCGGCCTCATGATGCCCCCGATGTATCCGTAATTTTCGGTTCGACGAGTTTCGACCCGATTTAGGCACGAATGCTGTTAAACTAACGTTAAGAGAGGAGATCCCCCCACATGTCCAATCTGAAAAAGATCGAGGGCGGCGTTACCACGCCGCAGGGCTTCACCGCCGGCGCGGTCTACACCGCTATCAAAAAGCGCGAGAACAAGAAGCCCGACGTCGCTGTTCTCTACTCCGACCTGCCCTGCTCCTGCGCGGCCTGCTTCACCACGAACAAGTTCTGCGCAGCTCCGGTCATCCTTGACCGCGAGATCCTGAAAAAGGGCAAGGCCCGCGCCGTCGTCATCAACTCCGGCAACGCCAACGCCGCCACCGGCAAGCAGGGCATCGAAGACGCCCGCACCGTTGAGCGCGAGGCGGAAAAGCTGCTCGGCCTCGGCGAGGACGAAGTGTTCGTCTGCTCCACCGGCGTCATCGGCCAGAGACTTCCGGTCGACAAGGTGCTTCAGGGCATCCGCGAGATCATTCCCGCAAAGCTTGCCAAGGAGAACGGCTCCGAGGCTGCCTACGCCATCATGACCACCGATACCGTCCGCAAGGAGTGCGCCTATGAGCTGCAGCTCTCCACCGGCACCGTGAAGATCGGCGCGATGGCCAAGGGCTCTGGCATGATCCACCCCAATATGGCGACGATGCTCGTCTACGTGACGACCGACGCCAAGGCGGATCCCACAGACCTGCAGAAGATGCTCTCCGCGGCTGTGGATAAGAGCTTCAACATGTGCACCGTCGACGGCGACACCTCCACGAACGACTCGATCTTCCTGCTCGCCAACGGCGCTTCCGGCGTTGAGATCAAGACCGAAGAAGACAAGAAGGCGATGGCCGACCTTGTGCTCGCCATCTGCACCGATATGGCCCGCCGCGTTGCTTCCGACGGTGAAGGCGCGACCCACCTCATCGAGGTCGAGGCCTACGGCCTGCCCACCGAGCACGACGCGCGCCTGGTCGCCAAGTCCATCGCGGGCTCCATGCTCTTCAAGGCTGCCGTCTTCGGCCGCGACGCCAACTGGGGCCGCATCATGGCCGCTGCCGGTTACTCGGGCGCTGACGTTGACCCGACCCGTGCCGACTGCATCATCAAGAGCGCTGCCGGCGAAGTGCAGGTCATGAAGGATGGCTTCGGCGCGGACTTCAGCGAAGAGCTCGCCAAGAAGGTCCTCACCGAGCATGACATTACCGTCATCGTCCGCTTCTATCAGGGCGACGGCGAGGCCAAGGCCTGGGGCTGCGACCTCACTTACGATTACGTCAAGATCAACGGCGACTACCGCACCTAATTTTTGAAGGAGGCTCCACCATGAGCGATATCGCAAACAAGGTCGAAACTCTGATGGAGGCAATGCCTTACCTTCAGAAGTATCAGGGTAAGATCATCGTCATCAAGTATGGCGGCAACGCCATGATCAATGAAGAGCTCAAGGACGCCGTCATGCACGACGTGGTGCTGCTCAAGCTCCTCGGCATGAAGCCCGTGCTCAGCCACGGCGGCGGCCCCGGCATCAACAAGATGCTCGAAAAGCTCGACATCCCCGTCGAGTTTATCGAGGGCCTGCGCTACACCTCCGCCGACATCATGCGTGTTGTCGAGATGGTGCTCGTCGGCCAGGTGAACACCGAGCTCGTTGGCTTTATCAACAAGCTTGGCGGCAAGGCGGTCGGTCTTTCCGGCGTCAGCGGTGACATCTATCACTGCCACCAGCGCGACGAGGTCCACGGCTACGTGGGCGACATCGACTATGTCGATCCCAAGCCCATCTTCGCCCTGCTCGACGCGGGCTACATCCCCGTCATCGCCCCCGTCGGCACCGACGGTCAGGGCCACACTTTCAACATCAACGGCGATACCGCCGCGGGCAAGCTCGCTTCCGCGCTGGGCGCTGAAAAGCTTGTGATCCTCACCGATATCGAGGGCCTGTGCAACGACATCAAGATCCGCGACGTCATCAGCTATCTGAACATCGAGGATGTCAAGGCGCTCAAGGACAAGGGCACGATCGCCGGCGGCATGATCCCGAAGGTCGACTGCTGCGTGCAGGCCATCGAAGAGGGCGTGACGAGCGTCAACATCATCGACGGCCGCAAGCCGCACTCCGTGCTCTACGAGGCCTTCACGAACGAGGGCACCGGCACGACGATCGGCACCGCACAGCCGAGCGTCGGCATCAAATGGTAAAACATACACCCAACTTTTATTATAGGAGGACATAATAATGATCGAAAAGTTCAAGACCAACGCCGAAGTCATCGAGAACGGCGACAAGTATCTCTATGGCAACCATGTCCGTATGCCCCTTTCCATCGAGCGCGGCGAAGGCGCTTACGTCTTCGATAAGGACGGCAACAAGTACCTCGACTTCATCGGCGGTATCGCCGTCAACGGTCTCGGTCACTGCCATCCCGCGATCGTGAAGTGCCTCGAAGAGCGCGCCCACACGATCCTGCACTGCTCCAACTACTTCTACAATGAGCCCGCCGTCCAGACCGCGAAGCTCATCGTCGAGAACAGCTGCTTCGACAAGGTGCTGTTTGCCAACTCCGGCGCTGAGGCCAACGAAGGCCAGATCAAGCTCGCCCGCAAGTACGCCAAGGATCACGGCCATCCCGAGCGCTTCGTCGTCATCACGATGAAGAACTCCTTCCACGGCCGCACCCTCGCGACCTGCACGGCCACCGGCCAGTATGCGGTGCACCGCTACTTCGAGCCCCTGCCCTCCGGCTTCCGCTATGCTGAGTTCAACAACCTCCAGTCCGTCAAGGACATCATGGACGAGTACGTCTGCGCCATCCTGACCGAGCCTGTCCAGGGCGAGGGCGGCGTGCGTCCCGCTTCCCAGGAATTCCTGCAGGGCCTGCGTGACCTGTGCGATGAGAAGGGCATCCTCCTCATGTTCGACGAGGTCCAGGTCGGCTCCGGCCGTACCGGCAAGCTCTTCGCGCATCAGAACTACGGCGTTGAGCCCGATACCTGCTCCATGGCCAAGGCTCTCGGCTCCGGCGTGCCCATTGGCGCTGTCTGCGCCCGCGGCGAGGCTGCCAAGACCCTGACGCCCGGCACCCACGGCTCCACCTTCGCCGGCGGTCCTCTCGCCTGCGCGCTCGCTGCCACCACGCTCGACGTGATGATCAACGACGGCGTCATCGAGAACTCCCGCAAGATGGGCGAGTATTTCCGCAAGCAGGCCCACGAGATCATCGAGAAGAACCATCCCGAGGCGGTCAACGAGATCCGTGGCCTCGGCCTGATCGACGGCATCCAGCTCAACAAGCCCTCCGGCCAGCCCGTCGTCGACCTGTGCTTCAAGGACAGCAACGTCCTGATCAACAACACCAACGGCAACGTCCTGCGCTTTGTCCCGCCGCTGATCGTCAATGAAGAGGAGATCGACATTGTCATCAAGGCTGTTGATGAGGCCATGACCAAGCTCGGCTGGTAATTATTTCGGATACTACCTCGCATTTCTTGCCTGCGAGGCCGGCGGCACGGGTTCCCTTCCCGTGCTTTGCCGGAAGTATACATGACCTCATCCCCGGCCTGCCGATGGGGGATCGGCGGGCCGGGGAGAGAGG
>NZ_JPJG01000116.1 GCF_000765235.1 Oscillibacter sp. ER4
CTAAATTATCATTTATAGGAGAGAACGATTATGGATAAGATGAATCTATATAAGTGCGCACAAGCTCTATCCGTGAAGTGGAAATCGTTCTTTGGCTTGGGAACAGAGTATGTTGGTTATTTCAAGTGGGAAATGGCTTGGGCATTGATGGGTTACTACCGTTATGCACTTCCGGGCGAATGGGCTGATAACGCAAGCCCCACAGTCATTCTCAAGTCTATCTGCGACAGCATCGAATCGATAAATACCGACTTAGATTGTGCGCATGAGTTGCCAGAGTTTTGGCTCAATAGGGATCAGCTTCCCGTCCTTCCTGCTTTAATGAGCGTCTTAGACCAGTATGAAGAAGATATAATTGATGCTTCAAATGCGGAATGGGAGGAATGGATTGGTTTTCTCAAATCCAAGTGTCCCGATGTGCGGAAAAAACAGATGATACAGTGAGGGGGAAACGATAATGGCAAACTTCAATGAGCATTCTCTTGAAATGTCCATCATGGAGTTGTTTCAGGATGAAGGGTATGTCTATTTGAATGGTGAGCAGATCCACCGCGAACGCTCTGAGGTTCTGCTTATCGACGATCTGCGGAAATCCCTCCTGAACAGATATGCCGCAGAGGGGCTTACCGCAAGCGAGGTTGACAGCATTATCCTTCGCCTGAGGTCTACTTCCGGTACAATCTACGAAGCAAACAAAGCAGTCTGCAAAATGGTTTGTGACGGCTTCATCTTCAACCGCGAAGATCACACAAAGAAAGACCTTTACATTGAGTTGATTGACTTTGATGAGCCAGAGAAAAACGTGTTCAAGATCGTCAACCAATTTGAAATTGAAGGCATCAACAACCAGCTACGCATACCGGACGGGATTGTATTCATCAATGGCATTCCTGTTGTTGTGCTTGAGTTTAAGAGCGCAGTCAAAGAGAATACAACGATCATGGACGCCTATACTCAGCTCACCGTGCGTTATCGCCGTGATATTCCTGAACTCTTCAAGTATAATGCCTTCATTGTCATAAGCGATGGTGCAAATAATAAATACGGCTCCTTCTTCTCTCCGTATGACTTCTTCTATGCGTGGAGAAAGATTGAAGCTGACGATAAGGAATTGGACGGCATCAATTCCCTTGTAACTATGGTGAGCGGACTGTTCCGCAAAGAACGGCTTTTGGCAGTCATCAAGGATTTTGTCTATTTCCCTGATAGCTCGGACAAAGACCTCAAAATCGTCTGCCGCTATCCTCAGTATTTTGCTGCGGTCAAGCTGTTTGAGAATATCAAGGCACACCTCAGACCGGAGGGAGACGGCAAGGGCGGCACATACTTTGGCGCGACAGGCTGCGGAAAAAGCTATACTATGCTCTTCCTCACAAGAATGCTTATGAAGAGTACCTTCTTCCATAGCCCTACAATCCTGATTATTACCGACCGAACGGATTTGGATGACCAGCTCTCAAAGCAGTTTGTAGCATCCAAGAAGTACATTGGTGACGAAACCGTTGTGAGCATTGATTCCCGCGAAAAGCTGCGTCAGGAACTTCAAGGCAGGACAAGCGGCGGGGTGTACATGACCACCATCCAAAAGTTCACCGAGGACTTGGAGCTTCTGACGGATAGAGCGAATGTGATCTGCATATCCGATGAGGCACACCGTAGTCAGATAAACCTCGATCAGAAAGTCAAGGTCACTGCCGAAGGTGTAGAGCGAAGCTATGGATTTGCAAAGTACCTACACGATTCTCTCCCCAATGCTACCTATGTCGGTTTCACCGGTACGCCCGTGGATGGTACGATTGAAGTCTTCGGTCCGGTTGTCGATGCCTACACAATGACAGAGGCGGTCAAAGACGGTATCACAGTCAACCTTGTCTACGACGGACGCGCTGCACGGGTCACTCTTGATCAGGCAAAGGTTCGGGAAATTGAAGATTATTATGACCGTTGTGCTGTTGAAGGTGCAAATGAGCATCAGATTGAGGAAAGCCAGAAGGCGGTTGCTCATATTGATGCGATCATCGGTGATCCTGACCGACTTCACGCAGTTGCGGAGGACTTCATTAACCACTATGAGACCCGCGTTGCCGAAGGAGCTACGGTCGCAGGAAAAGCAATGTTTGTCTGCTCTAATCGCAAGATTGCATACGCTTTTTATCAGATTATAGTTGGAATGAGACCGGAATGGGCAGAGAAAAAGGTTTGCCCTGACGGGGTTCAACTGACGGAAAAAGAGAAAAAGGAACTCAAGCCCATCGAGAAGATCAAGCTCATCATGACGCGAAATAAAGATGATGAGCCGGAGCTTTATGAAATGCTGGGAACGAAGGATGATCGCAAGGAGTTTGACCGTCAGTTTAAGAACGTTAAATCAAACTTCAAAATTGCCATCGTTGTTGATATGTGGCTTACCGGCTTCGACGTACCGGCACTTGATACAATCTACATCGACAAGCCCATCCAGCAGCACAGCCTTATCCAGACAATTTCCCGCGTCAACCGCGTCTATACCGGCAAGGACAAGGGCTTGATCGTGGACTACATCGGCATTAAGAAAAACATGAATCTCGCCCTCAAGAAATACACCAACTTTGAGAGCGATGAGTTTGAAGGCGTTGAGCAGTCTATCACGATTGTTAAAGACCAGCTCGATGTCTTGGCTCAGATGTTCCACAACTTCAATAGCACAGATTACTTCAACGGCTCACCGAAAGAGCAGCTTGCTTGCCTCAATCGTGCTGTTGAGTATGTACAGCTCACGGAAGATTTGGAAACTCGCTTTATGGCGGCAGTCAAACGAATGAAACAAGCGTTCAATCTATGCAGTTCAAGTGAGGCTATCTCTGATAAAGAAAAGGACTATCTGCACTTCTACTGTGCTGTGCGCTCTATTCTTTTCAAACTCACAAAGGGCGATGCTCCTGACATTTCACAAATGAATGCCCGCGTCCGTGAACTTCTTGAAGGTGCAATTCAATCTGATGGAATAGAAGAATTGTTTGAAACAGGAAAGCATATCTCTGTTGATATTTTCAGCGACGAATATCTGGACAAGATCAACGCGATCCAGCTACCGAACACCAAAATCAAGGTATTGCAGCGGCTTCTCTCTCAGGCGATTGATGAGTATAAAAAGGTCAACCGTATCATGGGCATGGAGTTCTCTGACCGTCTCAAACGGGTTGTTGATGAGTACAATAATCGCCGTCGTGATGAGGCTTTCGCTAACGAAGTTCTTGACGATGTAGCGGAACAACTTGCGAAGCTCCTTGAAGAGCTCAAAAAAGAAAAAGACTCCTTCAAGGGCATGGGGATTGACTATGAAGAAAAAGCCTTCTATGACATCCTCAAAGCGGTTGCCAGGAAGTACGAGTTCGAGTACCCGGACGATAAGATGATTGAATTGTCAAAGCGGATTAAGATCATTGTCGATGACAAAGCTAAATACACCGACTGGTCTACCCGTGATGACATTAAGGCAAATCTGCAAGTTGACCTCATACTGCTACTGGATGAATTTGACTATCCCCCCGTAACTATTGATGATGTCTACAAGGAGGTTCTGGAACAAGCTGAAAACTTCAAAAAGTACGCTCAATAACCCGCGTTCCATCGAAAGGAGTAGATCATGGGCAATTCAGTCATGTTGAATGGCGTCGAATATGCCGGAGAACAGATTGCCTACAAAGACAGCACCTATGAACTTGTGTCAAAGGTAGCATATCTGATCGGCGTCCCGCTCCGTATTTTTCAAAATGAACACGAGCCGCCGAAGATAGAGATATACGACCGGCTTGAACAGGATAAAAATGCCCGTATCATTCGCAACCTCTGTATCATCCGCACCGCCATTGAGCGCAACTACCGGAAAATAAATGACATCATGCGGATGGAGTATCGAGGGCTGCTTTCAATGCCAGAGATCATCCCGGCTTCCAGTATGCAGCAGCTTTCAAACGACGGAATCAGCTTTATCAAAAAGTCGAGTACAAAGCTCTGCCACCACATTATCGAGATTAACCGGCTGATTTCAGATCGCATTAACAACTGCAAAAGCCTCTTTCCAATCTGGATTAACTGGGCGTACATAAAAGAGCTGTTCATCATGCCAAACGGTTTGACAGAGGACGGAACGAAAGATGCTGCGGACATCTATTACGCAAGTCTCTCCTACTACCCCTATCAAATGTATATCAACTGGGTACCGATGGACGAGGGTAATGTCCTCTATAACGATAAGAAGTTTGCTACCCTGCTTTATCAATGGCATTGCGACGCCTTCACGGAATACAGTAAAGTCTCCGATGCAGGGGCTTTTGTAAAAAACAATATCTACGACTTCATAGATGACAGCGAGAAAACCGTATTGGTAGTGGACTGCGAAAACTCTGACCCGTACAAGCTATGCGCCACGCTAAAAAATCTTGATTATGAGGTCATGCAGAAGATTACGGCGATCATTCTCTTTGATGACGTGCATACTGCTACGGCATGGCGGATTCTTGAAAACTACATCCGCATCCCCGTTGAACATATCATGATTGAGCGGATCAAGCAGAACAAATCACTGGTAGACATCAAGCTCACCGCAAGAGCCTGTCAGGAACACTACCAGAAGCAAGTGGATTCCTTTGTCATCGTCTCAAGCGATTCCGACTACTGGGGACTGATCTCTTCCTTGCCGGACGCCAGATTCCTTGTCATGATCGAGCGGGAAAAATGCGGACCGGATATGAAGGCGGCACTTGCAGAATCCGGGATATTCTACTGCTATCTGGATGACTTCTACTCCGGCAACAGCGAGGACATCAAGAAAAACGCACTGTTTAAGGAGATGTACCGCTGGATTGACAACTCCGTTCACCTGAACGTCAACGATATGTTTGATGCAGCTCTGCGAAACACGAGGATCGAAATGTCTCCCGCAGAGCGGCGGCAGTTCTATGAGAAGCACATCAAGCACATGATGCTGACCATCGACGAGAACGGAAACGTCAGCATTGAGCTGAAACGTGGATAGCCTTGGTTTCTATTCCGGGAGGAATGTAGATGGACAATAGATTCTATTTTGGATTCAATACATCGGAGGAACGGAAAAAGCGCAGAAAAGCAGAACTGTACTCCATGAGTGAGCAAGTCAGCACCTTCTTTTGGGATGAAGCCCCGCAGCATGGATTGGAAATGCGTGAAGGGCAACAGGATATGTCCTTTGAGATTGTGGACGCCCTCATAAATGATCAGCACTTTGCGATTGAAGCTGGCGTGGGCATTGGCAAGTCCTTTGGCTATCTTGTGCCGGTGCTGCTGTACAGCAAACGCATGAACAAGCCGGTTATCATCGCAACCTCGACCATTGCGCTTCAAGAACAGCTCTGGCGCGATGTCCACGCGGTAATCCCCCTTCTTGGGCTGAACAGAGATGTCATCCTCGCAAAAGGACAGACCCATTATCTCTGCAACAAACGCGCAGATGAGTATATGTGTGATCCGAAAGCAGACCCACCGGACGCGCTTAAAGAAGGAATCAAGCAAGGGTATGAGGAACGCAAGGATTTCCCGGAGGTTTTGCCGCAAGGCGTCTGGGACAAGGTAAACGTGCAGCGGTTCAGCATGAAGAATTGCGGCTCCTGTGAAAAGAAGTGCAAGTATTACAAGGTCCGCGCAGCATTAAAGTTTACGGATGGAGTGGTACTGTGCAATCAGGATTTTCTAACCCAGCATCTCATGAAACTCCGGCGCGGTCAGGACGGGCTGATTAACACCGCCGCTGATCTGCTTGTCGTGGACGAAGCACACAACTTGGATGATAAGGTGCGGAGTGCCACAACGGAGCGTTTCGGGCAAGGTATGCTCTTTGGAATGATTAAAAGCGCATTCTATGAGCTGCGTTCCTCTGACCAAAGCAGCGTGTCCAGAGAAAAGCGAGAGGCAGAGAGCGCAATCATCGCCTTCTATAACTGCCTGAAGGCACAAGTCCAAAAGCAGATCAACGAGGCAGATCAGGATATGCGCTACGCTGACCGCTTTTTCTTTGACCAAAACGGCAGCGCAGTTGAGTTGCTTACTGAAATGAACGCCGCCATACATAACCTTTCGTCCAGCATTCAGATTTATTCCAGCATGGATTTCAGAAACAACCGTTCCTTTGCTGCCTCTGATGATCTGGATGCCGTCAGCGAATCCCTTTCGGAGCTTCTTGACCAGATAGACGATATGCTGATCTGGATTGAGCAGCACGGCAGCAACACGGAACTCGTCTATTGCCCTAAAAACACAAGGGAAATTGTGAGCCGCCTATACTTCAATGGTGATGAAAGAACCATCTTGACCTCTGCCACGCTGACGAACGCCACGAGCGGGTCTCTGGAAGAACAGTATTCTTACTTTATCAGCAATACCGGCTTTCCCGCTGGTGATCGCGGCTGCTTATCCGAGCCAAAGCCTTCCCCATATCCATACGATGAACACGCCATGATCTACTATTGCGACGATCTCCCGCACCCGACCAAAGAACATGAAGCCTTCATTGAAAAGGGCGTGGAGCGGCTGCTTGAGATCCTGAGCATTTCCAACGGAAAGGCACTCGTACTGTTTACGGCAAAGACCGACATGGAAGAGGTCTACTCCATTCTCAGTGAGAAAAACCTTCCGTACAAAATCCTGATGCAGCAGCCGGGGTCGTCGCAGGACAAGGTGCTGAATGAGTTTAAGGAAGATACGAACTCCGTGCTTCTGGGGACGGGTGCATATTGGGAAGGTATCAGCATTGAAGGAAAAAGCCTTTCCAATGTCATCATTTTCCGGCTTCCGTTCCCTGTCCCCGATCCGATTATCGAGTATAAGTGTTCCGTTGCCAAGGATGCTCTGATGGATGTTCGCGTTCCCGAAATGATTATCAAGCTCAAGCAAGGCATCGGGCGATTGATCCGCAATTTCACAGACACCGGCATTGTCTGCATCATCGACCGAAGACTGCGGGATGAGCCGCCGGAACGCTATCATGACATTACATGGGACTCCCTGCCTATCAAAAATCGGACAAGCAGTTTGGGCGAACTTAGGAAGTTTTACGAAGGTCTGCCCTCAGCCAAGGAATGATGATACAAACGGCAGCCTCTTCGGAAACATAGAACAGCCCCCCAAAAAAGGAAATCAGAAAACGGAGGTGTATCATGTTGTACAATGAAAATCTGCACGAAGAAGAACAACATCTGATCCAGCAGATTGCCGAGCAAACAGAGAGAGGAAAAATCGACTGGGAACTAACAGAGTACAATCCGCTGTCCTTTCTGAATGAGGACAAGATAGACAAGAACCCAGCAGTAATCTGTCAGTCCTTCTCCTTTGAGGCGATCATCGGCGGCTCCCGTTACGAGCTTGATGTCATGGAGAATATTGATGTGCCGTCCGGTATGGGAGACTACACCATAACCTTGACGCGGGATGAAACCGAAAATTATCTTAAAATTGAGGATGCGCTTTCCTTTGACTGTGACCGCTATGAATGCACACCGGAGGAAGTCGCAGAGCGATTTGCGGACAGCCCCATTGTCCGTCTCTGCAACGCCATCATTCCTGCCACGCTTGGGCAGGAGGATTTAGAAGAGGTCTTCACATGGGCAAGGTTTTTCAACGAGACTGGCATTTCTGCAAAGCTGATGAATCATCCGCTGACCAAGCTCTGTGAAAAGCTGTTCGACGAACACCGTTTGATGGACTTCCATCGCTGCGTCTTGGATGTGGACTATCGAAAGCTGCTCCTAAATGAACTGGCTCATAACTAAGACACGGAAAAACGCCCCCGACACTGTGCCAGACGCACAGTGCCGGGGGCGTTCCCGTTTCCAGCGATTTATTTTTCTCTCGGCAAGGGACCGTTCATAAGGTGACACTTTCCGTTTTACGAAGCCGCGAAAATTCGATGTGTTCCGTGGAGATGTTCACTGGGCAGCATACGCCGTACTCGTTTCCAATAATCACTGAGCAGTGCAATGGGTATTCGCTATCGGGAAATACTTTACGGTTTTCACGACGCTTGATTTAGAATGGGGATTTTTGCCTTATTCCTGCGTGACTTCAAGGGAAGCCGGATTGATGACGATGATGGACTTGCTCATTTTGTGGGCATACCTCACGGTATTTCCGGTTCCGCTGGGGCATCCATTCCATACTGCGAGAATATAATCGGCGTGATCGACCATGTACCGATTTCTCTTGTCCATGCAGTCCGGCGTGTACTCCCGTTGCAGCATGGTCTCCTTGTCACACTTTGCCGCGATATTATAATACCGTTCCCGTGAAGCCACAGACCATTTGATCGCTTGTGTCTCACAAGGGATTGCGCTTTCCAGAGTAATGTGAGGGTATTTTGATTTCAAATCAAGTACAATTTCCGCAGCATACATATCAACACCAAGAGCCATGCCGGTAATAAAATGCGTGACGCCCTCGTTCTCGATGAGTGCTACAATCTGATCCCGCATAACAGATTTCAAAGAAGTACAACGCTTATCGGATTCATCAAAGCCGAACGGAAGACTCTGCGGTCTATGACCGGTAAACGCACAAGTCTTGCCTTGAACGGATTGCTTTGCAGCTTTTTGAGCAGACTTTCTAAACTCAATAATGCGCGACATGACACCCCTTCTTTCACTCTTTTGGTAGGTAACTCCATTCTATCACCCTCATCACGGACAGTCAACGCATTGTCGTTAGTAAAATCAACGACGGCGTACCGTGGATAATGACACCGCCGTTAGGTACACTAAATGCAAAGGTGGTGAGGCTATGCGAGAGAAGAAGGACATCAATATTGAAATCGGCGGCAATATTCAAGTGGCAAGAGAACAGGCGGGCTATACGCAGGACACGCTCTCAGAAATGCTTGGCATGACGCCGAATCACCTGAGTGCCATTGAGCGTGGTGCATCCGGTATCTCTCTTGAAGCCTTGCAGCGTCTTTGCCGTTTGCTCGGCGTCAGCGCAGACCGAATTATTTTTGGGACTGACGATCCAGAAGCGGAAGCCCTTGCGCTTGCCAGACGTATTTCGGATATAAAGCCGGAATACCGGCAACAGGTTCAAGAGCTGCTGTCCGCTATTTTGAATATGTCGTAAAAAAAGAGCCTCTGCCGACACCCAAAACGGGCATCGACAGAGGCTTTTGGTTCGTTTTCCGGGCATTCAAACAAGTGCCGAGATCGACACTTATTTCCGCACTAAAGAAGAAACTGCGCAGAGAATACAATCACTTAGGTTGGTCAATTTGCGTCGCTCTGAGGCTTGCAATCACAGGCTTTTTCGACCCCTAATTGTCTACACCGCGATGCCTTGCGGGAGAAGTGCGGACAGGCGATGAGATCCGCACGGAAGCTCTGCTTGCAGCTATGGACGCAGCGGACGCAGAAGCGGTTATACTTCCGGCGTCCGCTGTCCCCGATGAAGAACGACCACTCCCGCCGCCATTTCTGACTTCTGCTCACAGCTCAATCTCTCCTTTGTGCTTTTTGGGAGGGCAGCATTCCTTCTGCTTTTCAGCCTTTGCAGACTTGAGCCTGTCCATGATGGAGGACTTTTCGCCGGTTTCGGGGGCTTTGACCTCTGCGGTCTTGTCCTCCTTCGGACCGTTGTTGATGATCCCATCAATCATGCCGTAGTCATCCTCCATCGACATCTCCGCCGCCTTGAGGCAGTTTTCCTTCTCAAGAGCCGCCATCCAGCTTTCCTTGCTGATACCGAGCATTCCGCCCTTTGCTGCATGATCGGCAATCTCCTTGGCATCTACGCACAAGCCCTCGGTGTTATCGGAATAGAGACGGTAAACCTCGCAGCCCTTCTCCAAAGCCTTCTCAGCCGCCTCCTGACCGGCGGGAAGAACGCCAGCCCATGCGTAGCCGTAGTCCTTCATATCCTGAACGGAGAGCGCGGGATCGGGCATTTCCGGCACTTCCTTGACCTCAAGGTCAAGAAGGCGGAGTGTGTCATCGTCAAAGCCGTTGTAGACATCATCAAGGACGAGCTTGCCGCGCTCATCGACGATGATGCAAGCCGCCTCATCGCCGTAGGTGTCATGCTCCATCAGGTAAAAGCTGTGACCGCCGACCTCGTGCCGGTCAATGGTGTGCCACGTCCCGATGTGACCGGCAACCGTCAGACCGGAGGTATCGGCATTCATCTCAAAGTCCTTCTGCTGGGCGGCTTCCTGCTTCTGCTGTTCCTTCGAGATCATGGGAATCGCGACAATCTTATCGCCCAACTTAACAAACTGCTCCGGCACTTTGAAGTGGTCAGAGAACTTCTGCATCTGCTCTACGGTCAGAGAGCCGAAGCTGTCATCCGTCAAGCCAACTACCATGAATGTTCCGGCAACAACGTCGTAGATGTCACCGTCCTCATCCCGCAGAGCGCGGTTCAGGGGCAGACCTTCCAGCTTGCCTTCCTCGTTGCAGACTAAGGCAACCGGGTCTTCGTAGGGATAAATCGCCTCGATGCAGCCGCCGACCTCATGCTGCAAGGACTCCAGACCGGAGTCAATCTCCTTCACATAAGGCTCCTTTCCCGGCTCGACGATGAGAACGGCGATGGTGCTGTCACGCTCGGCGGCTTCCTCTGAGCCGGTAATCCGGTATTCATCGGGAATATCATCAAGCTCACCGTTAAACTGCCTGTCCCAGCGTTCGCTTGCAACGCGGACATAGCCCTCATCGGTGAAACGTCCCTGTTCATCCATCGCAATGTCGCGCCCATAACGTTCATAGTCGATGTAATTTGCCAGAGGACCGAGATCCTTTTCGGAGTAAATACCGGCTTCGTGGGCGTAATAGTAGCCGAGATCGGATTCGTCGTTGATACCGGGCATGATGTCGTAGCAGTCCAGATTGAACGTCAGGTTGATGAGATCGTCGATGTCGCTGACCTCATCGCAGCCAGCCTCCATAATGGCAACGAGCTTTTCCTGATCGCTCAGGGAAAGCTCGTCAATCAAAGCAGCAAGGTAGTTGAGCTTATCAAGGCTCTCGTACTCGCCAAGCATCTTCTGAACGCCGTAGATCGGGCATTCGTAGTCGGTGATAAACCACTCTTCGTAGGGCTGACCGAACTCATCCTGCTTGCCGATCTCGATGCGCTCAAAGACCTTCTGCATCTCTTCTTCGGTGGTGGGCAGCTTCACCCACTCACCGACCAGCATACCCTCATTATACTTGCCGAGGTTCGTGACGAAGGCTTCAAAATCACCGTCTAATACGGGCATAGGCATCCTCCTTTCAGTCATCCACCATGCCGTCCGGCATGATATACAGTTTCTCAAACTCCGTGTCCGTCATGGCTTCGAGCTTCCGGATGGTCTTATACATCAGCTCTGCGATCTCGCCGTCCATGTCGTTCAGGGTGACGCCCTTCATATCGTCGATCAGCCGCTTCCGGCTGGACGTATTGAAGCAGCACATCAGGTTGATTTCTTCCACGGTAAAATTCTTCATATCAGAGTTCCATATCCTTTCCTTTGTTTTTCTGCGGCTTCGGTGTGTGGGACAGCTGGGCTTTCTGCGCGGATTTCAGCTTGTCACGGATGGATTCACGGGCAGCGGGTTTCTTGGGGATGGTGTCGTAGATAGCAGTTCCGGCATCCTCCACATAGGAGCGGACATACTGGATGCTCTCAGAAAAGCGGATGGGGCGGTTCTTGTCCTCAATGTTGGTCAGCCGGACCTCATCAGCGGCAAAATCAACCGCGTCGATTCTGCACCTGATACCGTCCACATTCAGTGTCGCGCCGACAGGAATGTAATCTGCGGCTTTGAGTTCCTTGAAGGTCTCGCCGTCCTTGCTGAGAAAGACATCCGCGCCGGACTGCCAGAGCTTCTTTGATGCAGCTACCCACGCAGCTTCACGGAAGCCGGTCACCGGCATGGAGGGCTTGCCGCGCACCTTCTTTTCAAGGAGTTTTGTGCCGAGAAGCGGCGCGGCTTTCTCCGCGTCCTTGCCGTACAGCTCAAAATAGCCGTTCTGGGCAAAGCAAACCAGTGCGTCGGGATGTACCTTTTTGACCGCTTCGTACTTCCGAAGTTCTGCAACGGACAGAGGCGAAAGCGCCTCTGCCCTTTCTGCATCTGGCAGTCTGTCACGGCGGCTTTTCTGCTTGGACAGCACTTCCACCAGAGCATCCGCGTCCTTTGGGAGTGTCTGGTGGGTTTTGACGCCGCCATGCTCACCGACCAGAGCCATTGCTGCATTGAAGCTGCTGCGGCAGGGGGCGTCCAGTACATAGCCATCTGCGAAGGTTAGCCGGTCATGATCCGGCGCAACCGAGTTCTGTGCTACATTTGCCGCCTGTTCCCGGTAGTTGATCTCAAAGACGTCCCCGAACACCTTGCCGCGCTTGACGGTTTTCGGGACAATGACACGGGCAATGCACTCGTCGTAGGTCTGTTCCGCATAGAAACGGAAGGTGTTGTGATCTCGTGTTCCCTGAATGAAGACCTGATTTTCGTTGAGGCAGTGCGTCCCATGCGGACGGCAGAACCACATCAGCGTCCTGTCTTCGGGATTCTGGCTTTCGGCGGCGCGGCGGATGATGCGCTTGTCGATGTCGAAGTCTTCCTTGTAGCTGTCTACATGACTGTCCACGAGCTTCTGAAGCTCCGCGATAATGTCAACGTCTGTGTATTTCTTCATGCGTCTCCTTTCTCACAACTCCATGTCGTGTGTTTTGGATTTGACCGGGGATTTCTTCTCCGGCTGTGTTTTTGCGGCAGCTTTGAGCTGATCGCGGATGGAGGGCTTTTCCTGCTCCTGCTTGACATATTCCAGCGTCGGCACCAGCTCACGGTAACAGCCCTGTGTTTTCCGCGCCGCATGACGGCGATGGATTTTGAACAGCGGCTCACCGTTCTGCGTGACCGTGTTACCCTCGATCCTGACGCCGTTCCGCGCCAGCAGATTGAAGGAGTGATTGGAGGAGCGATAGGTTGCCCTCATGCCGTCGTTGTGATAGGCGATCTGCCCCTTGAGCGTGTCCATGACGGCGGCTTTGATCTCCTTCTCTTCGGCGGTCAGGCGGTGTGCCTTCGGTGCTTTTGCCGCTTCCTCCGGCAAGGGGGCAAAGGGAGACTTGACCTCCACAGTTTTTACCTCAATAGAGGTAATCTCATCGTTCTCCCATGCAACGACCTCAGGGTCTCTTTCCTCTGTTTTCTCAGAAGTGACTTCCTTTTGAGCTTCGGTCTGCTGGCGGAACGCATCCACGAAAAGTGCGGTCAGTCCGGGATTGGCTTTGTCCACGAGGAAGTGGGAGGCGTTCTCAGGGCAGACCTCAACGTTCTTCGCCCATTCCTTGAGGGGCTGGGGAATGCGCCCGTCAAAGTCTTTCTGCTGAATGGTGTTTGCGAGGACATACCGGACGCGCTCCGGAGAGAACTGCTCAAGGACACTTTTCACGGCAGCATCCGCATCCAGCCGGTTATCTCCGTAGTTGGAGCTGATCGCCGCTTCAATCGCTCTGCGGCATTCCTCGTTTGCAGCAAGGGAGGCACGATATGCTTCCATCTCACCGGCTTCATAGGCGTAATTCGCTGTCTCGCGGTAAATGGGGACTTCCGGCTTTTCCTCCGGAACAGCTTCCTTTATGGGAGCTTCGACTTCCATCTCTGCGGACTGTGCTTTCTCTGCCAGCAGCACCTTGAGCTTGGCGTCAATGCCCTCGATCATCTCAGCCGCCATCTTGCGGATGGTGTCCAGAGAGCTTTTCAGTTCCTTGGTTTCCTTGCCGGATGACCAACCGGCGATGTAACCGAAGGAGTAGTCCGAGGTTTCAATGCCGTACCGTTGGCAGACGGTGTAGGCAACGCTTTCTGCCTCAACCTCCTTGGTATGCCGATCCTTCTTGTCTTCGGGGGCGGTTTTCTCGTCCGGATTAACGGCGTGGAGCTTTGCGTGGGCGATCTCGTGAATGGCGGTTTTGACCGTCTGGATTTCGCTCATGCCCTCCTGAATGGCAATGCGGCTTTCAACCGGTGAGAAGAATCCCTTTGCGCCGCCCGGAATATCCTCAAAGGAAATGGGGACGGGAGATTCCTGCTTGAGTGCATCGAAGAACGCCTCGTAGTTCTCGACGGTGCCTTTCAGCTCATCGACGATAATGTCCGGAAGCTCCTTGCCGTCCGTCTGGGAAACATCAAAGACACTTACCACCTTGAAGGCAGGACGCAGGACCTCAACCGTTTCCGTGACAGCCTTCCCATCTGCGCCGATCACCGGCTTCTGCGTCAAAGGATCAATCTTCTCACGCTCTTCCTGCGCCTTGTACGGCGCGGGTGCAAGAATCTTGATGCCCTTTTCGCCCTTCATGACCTGACGGTCAAAGTTGCGCTGCCACGAGGTATAACCGGCAACATAGGTTGCCTCCGGCTTCTGCATCGCAATGAGCAGCGTGTTGTTGAAGGAATAGTTGTAGAACTTGGACATCGTGCGGAGATATTCCTTGAACCGCTCGGATTCAAAAAGCTCCTTGATGCCCTGTTCCAGCTTGTCCGTGATTTCGCGGACTTGCTGTGCATTTCTGTTTTCAGCCATATCAAACCTCCATTTCGTATTTGCTTCGGGGAGAAGAAAACCCCGTCTGGGATTTGCTCAGTAAACGAGCCTTTACCTCAGACGGGGTTTCTCTGCGCGTCATCCGACGATGGAAGATGTTATCCTCGTTCTCCCATTCAATCAGCCGGTCAAACATATCCGAGTGCTTTGTGACCATGTGCAGCAGCTCCGAGTCACTGGCGTTGGGACAGAACCAGCAGCCGTTTCTCCGGCAGTGAGCGTAGATTGGGGAAAGCAGCCCGTGTTCCTGACAGAGCTTGTAGGCGTCCGCCTCGGTCATACCGTATTTGGCAAGCAGACTGACCTTCGTTATTCCATCCAGACGAGCAAGGCGTTTTGGCTCATCCTCCGCGATGCCGACATAGCTCACAGTGTCCGGCGCGAGTGCGGCATTGTACTTGCGGACTGGCGGGATTTTGCAGTCACGATTGACTGCACACATACCAGCCCATGCAAAGCCGCGAACCTCGCCCTTGTGCGGTCCGCGGGTGATGACATGATGGAACACCTCATCGTAGGTCTTGTCCGCGTGGAGAATGGTGAACTTGATGCCCAGCTCCTTTTCACAGAAGGGCTTGAGCCGGTCATAGATGAAGTCCCGGTGTTCCGGGACTTCGCCGCTTGTGTCTTTGTCGAACATGACCTCACTGAAAACCGCCTCGTCAAGCGGCTCATTGTGCTGTGCAGCCAGCAGGAGCGTCGCTACGCTGTCTTTGCCTCCGCTGCATGAAGCAACATACTTTGGGCGGGTCATCGGTCGAACTCCATCTTGAAGCTGACATACTTGCCGCCGGTATCATCCAGCCGGATGACAGCATCGTAGAGCTGCGGTTTTTTGGGCGTATAAAGTCCGGTCATTCTGCACCAGCCCTTGTCCAGCAGCTCTTTTGCAATCTTCTTTGTCAGCTTCTTTTTCTTGGAAGAGAAGAACTTGTTGTCTTCCCACAGGCAGAAGTTGCATTCCTTACTGGAACAATAGAAGTTGCCCTTGCCCACATAGACCGGAGAGCCGCAGCGGGGGCATTTGCCGATTTCCTCCTTGCCCGTGCCGAAACGCTGGGCTTCGGCGTCGGAGAGAAACGGGTAGGCTTTCACGAGATCCCCGGTCATCTGGACAATGCCGCTGAGGAAGGCGTCCGCATCCGCATTGCCGCGCTCAATCTCCATGAGCGTGTTTTCCCATTCCGCAGTCATTGTGGGAGACGTGATCTGTTCCGGCAGAACACAGACGAGGTTGCAGCCGTCCTTTGTGGGAATAAGGGATTTGCCTTTGCGCTCTGCAAAGCCGGACTTTACCAGCTTTTCAATGATACCGGCGCGGGTTGCGGGAGTGCCGAGACCTTTCTTCTCGGTGTCATCGTCAAACTGATCGTTTCCGGCAGTCTCCATCGCAGACAGGAGCGTGTCTTCCGTGTACTGCTTCGGGGGCGTTGTGAAGTGTTCGGTGACGCTGGCGGACACACCATCCAGAACATCGCCCTCATGGACTTCGGGCAGGGACTTCATGGGATCGTCCTTTTCCTTCGTCTTGAGGGAAGCCTTGAACAGCTCTTCGATGGCTTTCCATCCGTTTTGAACGACGGTCTTGCCCTTGGTTTTGAACTCGTAGCCCTCGCAGGAGAGCGAGATCTGCGTTTCTGCGTAGGTGTGCTTCTCGCCGGTCGCACACAGAAGGCGCATCCCGACAAGATTGAGGATTTTCTGCTCCGACTGAGGGAGCGCCGAAACATCCTGCTTTTCGAGCTGGACGGTCGGGAGAATGGCATGGTGATCTGTGACCTTGCTGTTGTCGGTTACGCGGGCAATGTCCGGAGTAATCGAAATGTCGGAGAAAAGCGGAAGCTGGCGGCAGACGATGGAAATGACCTGACGGGCGGTGTTCTCCATATCGTCCGTGATGAACTGGCTGTCTGTGCGCGGATAGGTCAGGAGCTTTTTTTCGTAGAGCGTCTGAACGAGATCGAGCGTCTGCTGGGCGGTGAAGCCGTAGTATCGGTTTGCCTCGCGCTGCAAGGTGGTCAGATCATAGAGCTTCGGAGGATTGACGGTTTTCGTCTCCCGCTTGAGAGAAGAAACGACGGCTTGCTTTTTCTCGCAAGCCGCCGCAATTCTTTTTGCTTCCTCTTCGGTTTTGACCTTTTCCAGATCGGCGGTCAGATCGCCCTTGCCGACGTGGACGTTGAAATACTTCTCCTTTTGGAACGTAGAGATTTTCCCGTCACGCTCCACCAGCATTGCAAGGGTCGGCGTCTGGACGCGCCCGACCACCAGCTTCTTGTGATAGAGCGTGGTAAACAGGCGGGTGCCGTTGATGCCGACAATCCAGTCCGCCTTCGAGCGGCTGAGTGCTGCTTCATAGAGACGGTCATAATCCTTGCCGTCCCGGAGATGATTGAAGCCTTCGCGGATGGCGGAGTCCTCCAACGAGCTGATCCACAGACGCTTGAAGGGCTTGGTGCATCCGGTTTTGTCGTAGACCAGCCGGAAGATCAGCTCACCCTCGCGTCCTGCATCGGTTGCGCAGACCAGCTCGGTGACGCGCTTGTCCTTCATAAGAGAGGACAGCACCTTGAACTGCTGGGCTTTGTCCTTTGTGACCTCGAACATCCAGCTTTCCGGAACAATGGGCAGATCGTCATACCGCCACTTGGCATACCGCTCATCGTAGGAGCTGGCGTCTGCCAGCTCCACCAGATGACCGAAGCACCACGAAACGATGTAATTGCCGCCCTCCATGTAGCCGTCCTTGCGGGACGTCGCGCCCAACACCTTTGCGATGGACTGGGCAACGCTGGGCTTTTCAGCAATGACTAAGATCAATCTTCATCACCATCCGTTTCAGCATCCTCCGCAATCTGCGGCTCTTCATCCTCGTTGATGTACGGTTCTTCCTCGTAGCCTTCATCATCAAAGAAGTCCATATCTTCATCCTTGGGCTTTCTGCCCTTGACGAACTTGATGTAGTAATAAGCTGCACCCGCAGCACCGGCAAGAACGAAGATGACGAGGATCATGCCGATGTTGGATTTCTTTTCGGGTTTAGGGGCGGGAGCATCGGTTTCTGCATCCTTATCCGGCTCAGGTGTAACGGGGGCTGTGCCGGTGCATTCGCTCATGTTGGTCTTGCAGACCGGGCAGTCTGTGTTGACCTGACCGGCAGCGCACTTTTCCTTGCAGTTACAGGTAGTCAGAGCCGCCGCAGTGTCATCATCCAGCAGCGCAAGCAGATCGCTCTCATCGACCATGTTGAGGAAGTACGTCTGATACTGTTCCTCATCCTCGTTGATGGGCGCATCGTAGTCGATGACAATGAAGAAGGTGTTGCCGTTCTTCGTCTGGACTGTGATGAACTGCTTGTTGGTTGCCTTGTCATAGAGCAAGTCGCGGGTGTAGGCGTTGCCCTCATCGTCAAGCGGCTCACCCTTCGGCTTTTCCGGCGTTGGAGTGACTGCGGGCTGCTGTTCGGGCTGAGTTGCCTCCGTGACGGGAAGGTTCTGTTCGGTATCATCGGCGTAGGCAAACGCCGTGACCGAGAAGCAGGACAGAACCATAACGCAGACCGCAAGGACGGTCAGAAAACGAAACTTCTTACGCATTGTCGATTACCTCCGTATTTTCAGCGGGCTTGGTGCCGCCCTTCATGGAAGACAGGAACGCCATGATCTGATCCTTGTCCATCACCATAGAGCGCACAGTATTGATGATTTCAAGGTTTTCCAGCTCCGTCTTCTTGTCGTACAGCTCCTTGAGCTGTCCTTCGATTTCGGACTTCTTCTTTTCAGCCTTCTCAATGTCAGAGAGGACTTTCTGATACTTGGGATTCATGCAAAACTCCTTTCTTTTAATAGGCGGGTCTTCCGAAGGCGTAGAAATGCTGCTGCCAATAGGAAGAGTTGATGGATGTGTACTGAATGGGATCGCCGCAGTGGATCATGACCCCATCACCAACGTAGATGCCGACGTGGGACACACCGGGGGTGTCATACGTCCCGACGAAAAAGATGAGATCACCGGGCTGTGCATTCGCCTTTGAAACCGGCGTACAGACGTTGTAAAGCCCCTGTGCGCCCAGCCGTCCGGTATTCACAAGCCCGCTGTTCGTGAGAACATAGCTGACAAAGCCGGAGCAGTCAAAGGATGTGTCGGGATTGGAGCCGCCCCAAACATAGGGATAGCCGAGATACTTTTCCGCCTCGGTAATCAGTGTCGCAAACTTCTCGTTGTTCAGGTATTCCGGGTTGACATCGTAGTCAGCGGGAGGATTTGTGATGTACTTGTCCACATAGGGAGAGTCACCGAACAGATCCTCGCGGTTGCCAAGCACCGACATATACGTTGCGTACATGGAAAGCTGTTCCTGAGACATGATGTAGACCGGGACATGGGAGAGATTGAAGTTTTCGAGCTTCACGTTGCAGATGTAGTAGTCATACGGGACGCGATAGGTTTCCGTGTGCGTGTTGCCGTCCGCGTCCGTCCATGTGTCGGTCTCCGTGCGGTATCTGGTTTCGACGATAACCTCTTCGGTGAGGATGTACTGCTTTTCAAACAGCATTTGGAGCGTACCCTGCACCTCATCCAGCGTGAACTCGCCCTCATGGAGAGCTGAGAGGATGGAGATCAGCACATAGGGGTCATGCTCAATATCGTCCAGATCGAAGTGATACTCGTCGTAGCTGTGAGTGCTTTCGTAGGTATCGAGATAGCGTTGCAGCTCTTGCTCCATCTGGCAATACTGCGCCTCCGCGCCGAGCATCGCGTCATCCTCGCTGAGATAAGAGGAAGCGATAACCGACGAGCCGGTAGAGGTGAGCATCGAACACGAGCTAATTCCGGCACCGAGCAAAACGAGAAGGGCAATTCCGACGCCGATCCAGATGAAGACCTTCTTGTTCTTTTCAAAGAACTCCTTGATCTTGTCGGACGCCTTCTCACCGAACTTCTTGCCGGTGCTTTTTGTGGCAGTCCCGGCAGTCTGAGAACCGGCATTTCGAGCGGCGGCATATTCCTTCTTGATGCTCTGCTTCTGGTAGTGCTTGTTCATGTTCTGCTTCTTCATTTCAGGATGCTCCTGCTGATTTCTCTCATATTGGAGCTTTGCATCAGCAGCATCCGCCTTATGTTCCAGCTTAGAAACCTTCTCATAGGGCTTGTTAACGCTTTTTTCTCTGTGATGACTGAAATGCCTTGCGGCGGTCTCGGCGACAATCTCTGCTTTGTGCGCCCCCTCGACCGCCGAGTTTTCCTGTTCGACCTCATGAATTTTGCCGTGAATGCCGGAAGCGAGGGTGTCACCGACCTTGCGGACGGTTTTGTCCGCCTCAAATTGCAGCTTGCCTTTGCTCTTGGGCTTTTTCAGCTCATCCTCAAAATGAAGGCGGGTTTTGCCCTTTCCGGTCTCTTCATCAAAAACGCGCTCTTTCTTGAGAACCTTGTGTGTGGGCAGCTTTTCACGGGCAGCATCCAGACGCTCATGTGCCTTCTCAGACTTCCTTTCGAGCTTCTGCATCCGCTTCGTGGGCGGGACGGCATCGTCCGAGAGCGGCTTTGCAGAGGCAGTCTCCGCCGCTTGAGTGAGAACGGCATCTGCATCAACGGCTTCAACCGCAGAGGTCTTGCGCAGCTTGTGGGTGACAACCGTTTCGGCAATCACCGTGCCGGTATGAGAAGAAACGCCGTGCTGCTCCAAAGCAGGAGGCTTGAACGGAGTCTCTGACACGGGCAGCGGTTCGGGTGTGTTCTGGGGTGGATTTTCTGCCTTTTTCTCTTCTGTGACGGACGTTTCCGAGGGCGGCTGAGTGTTATTATCCTCAGCGTGTTCCGCCTGAAACTGATGCTGCTGACGGCGCATCTGCACCTTTTTCTGTTCCTCCGCAGAAAATGTCTCAGAAGGCTCGGCTGTCTCAGCGGGCTTGATCAGCTCTGCATCTTCCAGCCGCTTTGACACGCGCTGCTCGGTGCCAGCCGTCAGGTTTTCCTCGACCGCGCCTTCTCGCGTCATCCGCATGACCACCTTGTCGCGGGCTTTGAGTTCCGGTTCCTTGGGCATCAGATTTCACCTCCAATCCGCTTGTAGGCAAGCTCGGTGTATTCAGGGTTCAGCTCGATGCCGATGAAATGACGCCCCATCTGCGCAGCAACCATGCCGGTTGTGCCGCTTCCCATAAAGGGGTCAAGCACAATGCCGCCTTCGGGACAACCGGCGAGAAGACAGGTTTCAACCAGTTTCGGAGGGTAGGCGGCGTAATGACCGCCCTTGAAAGGGACGGTGTTGATCTTCCAGACATCGCGTTTGTTGCGGAGCGGATTGATGTCTGCGTCCTTGATCTCGCCATGCTCACGCGGGCGGTTGATGGATTGCGGCTGAGGCTGACCGGGAACGGGCTTTCCGTATTTGTTGCCGCCCTTCATGCCGCGCTTGAGGCGTTCTGCCGTTGCAAGGGCAATCGGCTCGGAGATCGCCTTGTAGTCGAAGAAATACTTCTTGGACTTGGAGAACAGGAAAATATGCTCATAGCAGCGGGATAGGCGGTCTTTCACGCTCTCCGGCATGGGGTTATCCTTCATCCAGATGATGTCGTTGCGCAGATACCAGCCGGTATCGCGGAGGGCAAAAGCCAGCATCCACGGAATACCGATCATATCTTTGGGCTTGCAGCCCTCAACCTTGTTGTTGAGAGCCACAGCCTGACCGTTTCTGCCGTTGGGGTTCTTCGGGTCAATGAAATCGCCCTGATTGCCTTTACCGGCGTAGGTGTCTGAGATATTCAGCCAGAGCGTACCATCCGGACGCAAAACGCGCCTGACTTCGGTAAACACTTCCGTCAGGCGCGAGATATATTCCTTCGGCGTTGTCTCTCTGCCGATCTGAGCCTCCATGCCGTAATCGCGGAGCGCGTAATACGGAGGGGACGTCACACAGCAATGAACGCTGTCATCGGGCAGCGTTTTCAGGATGTTGAGGCAATCGCCGGTATGAATGATGTCAAGTTGTATGGTGGTGTACCTCCTGTTCTGTTGGATTTGTGTTTCCATTGAAATGTTGGCTGTGAAACCCGACAACATTTCAATGGGCATCAGTCGGAGTAATACTCGTCCGGCTCGTAGTCCTCATCTTCCATGAAGTCCTCGTCGAAATCGTCAATCTCGTCCGCCCAACGGTCGAAGATTTCCTCGGCTTCCTTCGCTGCCTCACGATAGAGGCTCAGGCGGTTCTTCTCAAAGGCGGCAAAGGCGGGGATAAACTTGCCGAACTCGCGGATTGCCCTCATATCCTGCGTGCGCATATCTGCAACGCACTGAATGATTTCGGACATCGTGAGCAGATCGTCGATCATCAGCTCATACTTGTCCTTGGGGATAGAAACGGTTTCATCATCCGCCGCGTCAGCGAAAGGGGTATTCTCGTCGCTGTTGCTGCTTTCGGGAACATCAACCTTGAAATAGAATCCGATCATATCCACAGATGCCTTGGTCATAATCTGACGTGCCTCCTTGACCTTTTCGTCGATGTCCTCCCTCACATGGAGGTAGGCACGGTGATGCTTCTTGAGGTCGCTTTCCAGTCGGATCAGATCGGTCAGCTCCCACAGAGCCTTAAACAGCGCGGAGGTGTTCTCTCCGTATTCGATAGCGTCCGCATAGGGAATGGTAATCATCTTGTTGTTCATATTCAAAAATCCTCCTATCAGTTCTGTACGGTTTCTTCTAAGCGGGTGGTCATGATGCGGTAGAGCTGGGTGTCCTTCGGGAAATCGTCCTTGAAGGGAACGATGGTCGAGCCGTAGAAGATCAGTCCCTCACCGGCGTTGGAATTGGTGATGTAGTTTTGCTGGCTGGGCGAGATGTTCAGCGCCTTCGAGAGAATCTGCCGGTCACCGGATGCCTGATTCAGAAGGTAGACAAAATCCGAGTTTTCAAAGATATTCTCTACCTCGCGGGACGCAAGCAGATCGTAGGGTAGGGTAAAGGCGCCTTGCCGCCGCTGGCGGTAGGTTTCCTACACCCTCCCTCGGAACCGGACTTACTCCTCTCGAAGTATCCG
>NZ_JPJG01000117.1 GCF_000765235.1 Oscillibacter sp. ER4
CAGAGACAGAGTCATGACCAGAGCCAGCACCATTGCGAGTAACTTTTTCATAGATGTTACTCTCCTTTCATAAATTTCCATCCTCTTGGAGCGCTCCGGCAGCGAAAAGCGGGCATTTTGCTGTTCGCGGGCGAAAATGAAAGTTGACCGAAAAAGTTGCAAAACATTTCGATTTTGTCGCATTTTTGACCGTTTTGCAGGAAAAATACGCGATTTTAGTCGCTATCGCATCCCCTTAAAGATGGTTCGTTTGTCAGAAAGGAGCAAGTTTCGGCGTTTCTCGGCTTACTTACCGTGGCATGCCGATCCCGTAACTAAGTCGGGAACGCACCGTTCCCCACCCTTTCTGCACTGTCACCTTACCACACCCAAAATTTCAAGTCAACGATTTCGCCCCATCTGTAACACACTTGTAACAAACCGCCGCTTCTGTTACAGCTTGACATAAAACCCCCGCTTTCGCCATTATCCGCCACCACATACATATAATATATAAGCACAGATATGAAAAAAGCGGCCTAAGCCGCTTTTAGTGATTTTAGACCCGCGCAGCGGTCAGGCGGCAAGAAATAATGTTCCGCGCCGCCGCGCGGGGAGCGAACTTTCCCTTTTCCAGCCGCGGCCCGCCGAAAAAAAGAAAAAGCCCGCTCATAAGAGCGGACTTTCGCCAATATTTTTTGCACGACCCCGTACAACCCAAAAAAATTTCGCACCCGCAGGCGCGAAATGATCTTGATCGTTTTTTGTCGCGACAGAAGGTGAATTGCCGCAAAGCGGCAAGAGAAGCCGCCCTGGGGCGTGTGCGTAACAAAAAAACACCTCTCACGCCGCAAACGTGCGCGCCTACGGCGCGTGCGCTGCCGCGGCGTGCAATCCAAAATCAAAAAAGGCGGCTTACGCCGCCTTTTTTGAAGTTCTTTACTGAATCTCGATCTGCTTCGCGTTCACCACGGCGCTCTTCTTCGGCATGTTCAGCTTGAGCACGCCGTCATTGTACTGCGCGGAGATGTCCGCGACCTCGACGCCGCTGATGTCGAACGCGCGCTGGTAGCTGCCGTAGCTGCGCTCGCAGCGGACGTAATTGCCCTTCTTGTCCTGATCCTCGTGCTCGCTGTGGCGCTCGGCGCGAATGGTCATCGTGTCGCCGTCCACATCGACGTGGATGTCCTCTTTCTTGAAGCCCGGCAGATCAGCTTCCAGCAGGTAGCTGTCGCCCTTGTCCTGAATATCGGTCTTAAACTCGCTCAGGCCGCGGCCCCACGAGCCGTCGCCGAAGAATGCGCGCTCCATCTGATCCCAGGGATCATAAGCCGCAACGTGGTTGTTTCTGCGTTCAAAAGGTCTCAGTTCAAACATAATACAAAGCCTCCAAATCTATTCGGGCGAGCCGCTCTTGCAGCCCGCGTGGTTTACATTTCTTTCGTTCCCCTCAGAACAATTTTGAGTATAGTCACGCCCTGTGAACAAAAATACATCTTTTGATGAACAAATCTTTAACTTTAGCACTCTTGCATCGAGAGTGCTAAAAATCGTGGTAGCTGCGGACCGCTACCAAACCGCTACCCGACCTTTCGCGCCCGCAAACCCTTGCAAAATCAGCCTTTTTTCGCCCCGCCAAAATCCCGTTTTCGGCAAATCGCTACCAAACCGCTACCCGCCGCGTCCGCAAGCCCTTGCGCGGTGGGCTTTTTCCGCGCCACTAAGGGGATGCGATATCCACCGAATTGAACGATTTTGCCTTGATTCTGCTGAATTTTTCTCATTTTCAATTGTTTTTGCAATAATTTGAGGATTTGCAAATTTTGGCAGCAACCACGGGAAAGCGGGAGAGACGGCGGGTGTTCGGCCGCGAGAAGATGGAAATTTATGAAAGGAGAGTAACATCTATGAAAAAGTTACTCGCAATGGTGCTGGCTCTGGTCATGACTCTGTCTCTGGCCGTCAGCG
>NZ_JPJG01000019.1 GCF_000765235.1 Oscillibacter sp. ER4
TTGGTCGTTAGGGGGTGCAGGGGGCGAAATCGAAACGCCCCCTGCCTTTCTCTTGGGGGATTCAAAGGGGGAGGTTCTCTTTTGAAAGAGAACCTCCCCCTTTGTCTGCGCATCTCCCCGCGGGAGATAAAATTCAAAAAACACTTGTACGATTTTTCTCTCCGTGATAAAATACAATATTAAGACAAAAATAGGAGAAGACTGCCGCGTTTTGCGGCAAAAACGCCCCGGAAAGGAGAGCACACATGCCGGTACACGAAGGACATCGCTCGCGCAAAAAAGAGCAGTTCCGCGCCCACGGGCTCGATGCGTTCGCCGACCACGAGGTGCTCGAGCTTCTCCTTTACTACGCCGTGCCGCGGCAGGATACGAACCCTATCGCGCACCGGCTGATGGAAAAATTCGGTTCGCTCGACGCGGTGTTTGCCGCCGATCGCGCGGCGCTTGAGGAGGTCGAGGGCATCGGCGAGAACGCCTCGACGCTCATCTCTCTCATGTTCCCGCTGATGCGCCGCATCCGCGCGTCCTCCGGCGCGCACGAGACGATACTCAGCGATACCGAGCAGGCGGGCGCGTACTTTTTAGACCTCTTTTTCGGCGAGCGGGAGGAAAAGCTCTACGAGGCGTGCCTTGACGCCAAGGGCCGGCTCCTCGCTTGCCATTTGGTCGCCGAGGGCGACACTGAGAGCGTCCAGCTCAATATGCGCAGAATTGTGGAAAATGCGCTCAAGTGCGGCGCGAGCAGCGTGCTTCTTTCCCACAACCACCCGAGCGGCGTGGCGCTCCCCTCCCCCGCGGACAACGCGACGACGCTGTCGGTCTTCGACGCGCTGCGTACCGTGGGCGTTGAGCTCGCCGACCACATCATCGTCGCGGACGACGACTTTGTCTCCCTGCGGCACAACGGACTTCTGCCCGAAAGAAAGGGAAACGGATATGGAATTTAAGCTGCACGCGCCCTTCAAGCCCACGGGCGACCAGCCTGAGGCCATCGAAAAGCTGGCGCAGGGCGTGAAGATGGGCCTCGACGAGCAGGTCTTGCTCGGCGTCACGGGCTCGGGCAAGACGTTCACGATGGCGAGCGTCATCGAAAAGGTCCAGCGGCCGACGCTCGTGCTGGCGCACAACAAGACCCTCGCCGCGCAGCTGTGCGCGGAATTCAAAGAGTTTTTTCCCGAAAACGCGGTGGAATACTTCGTTTCGTACTACGACTATTACCAGCCCGAGGCCTATATCCCCCACACCGACACCTATATCGCCAAGGACGCCTCGACGAACGAGGAGATCGACCGCCTGCGGCTATCGGCCACCTGCGCGCTGCTCGAGCGGCGCGACGTGATCGTCGTCTCGTCCGTCTCGTGCATTTACGGCCTCGGCGAGCCGGAGGACTTTGAAAAGCTGATGATCTCGCTCCGCCCGGGCATGACGATGGAGCGCGACTTCCTATTAAAGCGGCTCATCGAAATTCGCTACGAGCGCAACGACGTCGCATTTGAGCGCAACCGCTTCCGCGTGCGCGGCGACACGGTGGAGCTCTACCCTGCGTACTACCGCGACAAGGCCGTGCGCGTCGAGTTCTTCGGCGACGAAATTGACCGGATCAGCGAATTCAACCCCGTCAACGGTCAGGTGACGCGCACGCTCCAGCACATCGCCATCTATCCCGCGTCGCACTATGTCACGACGAAGGACAAGCTCGAGCGCGCCATTGTTGAGATCGACAAGGAGCTTGACGAGCGCGAGGCGCAGTTTTTGGCTGAGGGCAAGGCCGTCGAGGCCCAGCGCATCCGCCAGCGCACGCGCTATGATATCGAGATGCTGCGCGAGCTGGGCTACTGCACGGGCATCGAGAACTATTCCCGCGTCATCAGCGGGCGGCCCGTCGGCTCGCCGCCGCTGACGCTCATCGACTACTTCCCCAAGGATTTCCTGCTTTTTGTGGATGAATCGCACGTCACGCTGCCGCAGGTGCGCGCGATGTACAACGGCGACCGCGCGCGCAAAGAGAGCCTTGTCGAGTACGGCTTCCGCTTGCCCTGCGCGTTTGACAACCGCCCGCTCAAATTCGAGGAATTTGAGCAGCGCGTCCACCAGCGCATCTACGTTTCGGCCACGCCCGGCGACTATGAAAAGGACCGCGCGGGCCAGATCGTCGAGCAGGTCATCCGCCCGACGGGCTTACTCGACCCGAAGGTCGAGGTGCGCCCTGTCGAAAACCAGATCGATGATCTCGTCGGCGAGATCAACGCCCGCGCGGCGCGCAATGAGCGCGTGCTCGTCACCACGCTGACGAAAAAGATGGCCGAGGACCTGACGCAGTATCTGACCGGCGTCGGCATCCGCGTGCGCTACATGCACGCGGACGTCGAGACCATCGAGCGCATGGAGCTCATCCGCGGCCTGCGCCTCGGCGAGTTCGACGTGCTCGTCGGCATCAACCTCCTGCGCGAGGGCCTTGACATCCCCGAGGTCTCGATGGTTGCGATTCTGGACGCGGATAAGGAAGGCTTCCTCCGCAGCGAAACGAGCCTCATCCAGACCATCGGCCGCGCCGCGCGAAACGCCGACGGCCTTGTCGTGCTCTACGCCGACACCGTCACCCCCTCGATGCGCCGCGCCATGGACGAGACTGAGCGCCGCCGCAAAATTCAGGACGACTACAACAAGGCGCACGGCATCATTCCGCAGACCATCCGAAAGGACGTGCGCGAGATCATCGAAATTTCGAAGAAGGACGAGGAATCCGCCCGCCGCCGCGGCAAGCGCAAGATCTCCGAGCGCGAGCGGGACGAGGAGATCAGAAAGCTCGAAAAGCAGATGCAGGAGGCAAGCAAAATGCTCGAATTCGAGTACGCCGCCATCCTGCGCGACCGTATCATCGAGCTGCGCAAGGAAAATACGAAATAACAAGAAAGAGACAAAGCCTGTGAAAAAATACGCTTCCTATGCCTGCATTTTAGCGGCCGCCGCCTGCTGGGGCTGCATCGGCCTATTCAACCGCCCGCTGCTCAATGCCGGCATCGCGCCGGAAAACCTTGTCGTCATCCGTAATCTGGGCGGTCTTGCGGTGCTCGCGCTCTTCTTCCTCTGCACCGACCGCAGCGTCTTTAAGATGCGAGCAAAGCACCTGCCGATCTTTGCTGCGACAGGCATCATCAGCGTCGTTCTGTTTACGCTCTGCTACTTCAACGCGCAGAAGCTTTGTTCCATCTCAGTCAGCGCGATTTTGCTCTACACCGCGCCCGCGATGGTGGTTCCGATGAGCGCGCTCGTCTTCAAAGAGAAGATCACGGGCAAAAAGCTCCTTGCCCTCGCGCTGGCGCTGCTCGGCTGCGCGCTCGTGACGGACATTTTTACGGGCGGACTGTCGCTGACGACGAAGGGGCTTCTCTTCGGCCTCGGCGCGGCATTTTTCTACGCGCTCTATTCGATTTTCGCGCCCTTCGGCCTGCGGCACTACAGCCCGCTCGCCGTCGTATTCTGGACGTTCGTGTTCGCCGCGCTCGGCGCGCTGTTCGTCGCCGACTGGGGCAACCTTATGACGGTTCTGAGCGTGCCGCAAAACGCCCTCCTCGCTGCGGGGCTGGTGCTGCTCTCCACCGTCGCGCCCTACATCCTCTACACCAAGGGCCTTGCCAACGTCGAGAGCGGCAAGGCCAGCATCATGGCGAGCATCGAGCCGGTCGTCGGCACGCTCGTCGGCACCCTCGTCTTCGGCGAGCCCATCAGCGCGGGTGTGTTCTTAGGCCTTGCCTGCATTTTGGCTTGTGTTTACATTCTGCGGTGATTTTATCCCCGTTTTCCACATAGGAGGTCCCTTATGGCAAAGAATAAAGAAGAAAAAACCAACGTCATGCGCGTTTTGGAGCAGAAGAAAATCGCCTACACCGCGCACACCTACCCGCATGAGGAGGGCGTCGCGGTCGACGGCGTCACGGTGGCGAAGTCCATGGGCTTTGACCCCGCCATCGTCTTCAAGACCCTTGTTGCGCGCGGCGCGAGCAAACAGTATTACGTCTTCGACGTGCCGGTCGCGGAGAATCTTGACCTCAAAAAGGCCGCGAAGGCTGTGGGCGAAAAGTCCATCGAAATGATCCACCAGAAAGAGCTGCTGCCGCTCACGGGCTACGTCCACGGCGGCTGCTCGCCCGTCGGGATGAAGAAACTCTTCCCCACGGTGTTCCATGAAACCGCGGAAAACCTTGAAACAATGATCGTCTCGGCGGGCAAGATCGGCTATCAGGTCGAGCTTGCGCCGCACGATCTCGCCGCGCTCGTGCGCGCAAAATTTGCGGATATCATTGTTGAATGAGGTTGACATAAAAAATTCAGAAGAGTACGCTGGTCTCGCAGCTGCGAATCCAGCAACAGGAGTTATCGATTCATGCCAAGTAATATTTTTGTCAAAGGCGCAAGAGAAAATAATCTCAAGAACATCGACGTTGAGATCCCACGCGACGCGCTGACCGTCATCACGGGCCTGTCCGGCAGCGGAAAGTCGTCGCTCGCGTTCGACACCATCTATGCCGAGGGCCAGCGCCGCTATGTGGAGAGCCTGTCGTCCTACGCCCGTATGTTCCTTGGGCAGAAGGAAAAGCCCGACGTCGACTATATCGAAGGCCTCTCCCCCGCCATTTCCATCGACCAGAAGACCACCTCGCAGAACCCCCGCTCCACCGTCGGCACGGTGACGGAGGTGTACGACTATCTGCGCCTGCTCTGGGCGCGCGTCGGCACGCCGCACTGTCCGAACTGCGGCAAGGAGATCCGCCAGCAGTCCATCGACCAGATCATCGACCAGCTCATGGCGCTGGGCGAGGGGACGCGCGTGCAGATCATGGCGCCGGTCATCCGCGGCAAAAAGGGCGAGCATGTAAAAATTTTCGAGGACGCGCGCCGCTCGGGCTATGTCCGCGTCCGCGCCGACGGGAACATGTATGACCTCAGCGAGGAAATTTCCCTCGAAAAGAACAAAAAGCACAATATCGAGGTCGTCGTCGACCGCCTCATCCTCCGCCCCGACGTCGTCCACCGCCTGACGGACTCGTGCGAGACCGCGGCGGCGCTTTCGGGCGGTCTCATTCTCGCAAATATCCTGCCAGATGACCGCGATATCCTCTTTTCGCAGAACTACGCGTGCGAGGACTGCGGCATCTCCATCGAAGAGCTGACGCCGCGCATGTTCTCGTTTAACAACCCGTTCGGCGCGTGCCCGACGTGCACAGGCCTCGGCACGCAGCTCAAGGTCGACCCCGAGCTCGTCATCCCGAATAAGAGCGTTTCCCTGCTCGACGGCGCGATCTGCGCTTCGGGCTGGAACAACGTGCGCGGCGACGGCATCTCGCGCATGTACTTTGAAGCGCTGTCGAAAAAGTATCATTTCTCGCTCCGCGACCCTGTGGAAAAGCTCTCCAAAGAGGTCATGGACGTCATTCTCTACGGCACAAAGGGCGAAAAGCTGGAGCTCCAGTATGACCAGCCGCGCGGCAAGGGAGTTTTGTATCAGGCGTTCGAGGGCGTTATCCCCAACCTGGAGCGCCGCTACAAGGAGACGCAGAGCGACGGCGTGCGCGAGGAGTTAGAGTCCTGCATGAGCGAGTGTCCCTGCCCCGCCTGCGGCGGCAAGAGACTGCGCCGCGAATCTCTCGCGGTCACGGTCGGGGACCTTAGCATCAGCGACTACTGCGAAAAATCCGTCGTCGACGCGCTCGACTTTGTGGATAAGCTGACGCTGACCGAGCAGCAAATGCGCATCGGCGAACGCATTTTAAAGGAGATCAAAAACCGCCTCGGCTTCCTGCGCTCGGTAGGTTTGGAATACCTGACGCTCTCGCGCGCGAGCGCGACGCTCTCCGGCGGCGAGGCGCAGCGTATCCGTCTCGCGACGCAGATCGGCTCAAGCCTGATGGGCGTGCTCTATATCCTCGACGAGCCGTCCATCGGATTGCACCAGCGCGACAACGACAAGCTGCTCGCCACCTTGAAACGTTTGCGCGACCTCGGCAACACGCTCATCGTCGTCGAGCACGATGAGGACACGATGCGCGCGGCGGACTACCTCATCGACATCGGCCCCGGCGCGGGCGCGCACGGCGGCCAGGTCGTGGCCTGCGGCACGCCGGCAGAGGTCATGGCAAACCCGAATTCCCTGACCGGCCAGTATTTGAGCGGAAAGAAAAAGATCGAAGTGCCGAAAGAGCGCCGAAAAGGCAACGGCAATTTCCTCACCGTGCGCGGCGCGCAGGAAAATAACCTCAAAAATCTCGACGTCTCGATCCCGCTCGGCACGTTCACGTGCGTCACGGGCGTGTCCGGCAGCGGCAAATCGTCGCTCGTCAACGAGATCATCTATAAAAAGCTCGGCGCGGACTTAAACCGCATGAAGGTCCACCCCGGCCGCTGTAAGGCTATCGAGGGCGAGGAATTCCTCGACAAGGTCATCTGCATCGACCAGAGCCCCATCGGCCGCACGCCGCGCTCCAACCCCGCAACGTATACGAATTTATTTAACGACATCCGCGACCTCTTCGCCTCGACCCCGGACGCGAAGGCGCGCGGCTATGCCGCGGGCCGCTTCAGCTTCAATGTCCGCGGCGGCCGGTGCGAGGCCTGCTCGGGCGACGGTCAGCTCAAGATCGAGATGCACTTCCTGCCCGATATCTACGTGCCCTGCGAGGTCTGCAAGGGCAAGCGCTACAACCGCGAAACGCTCGAGGTTCACTACAAGGGCAAGAGCATCGCGGACGTGCTGGAAATGACCGTGGAGGAGGCGCTTGAATTCTTCCGCGACCTTCCAAAGCTCGAAGCGAAGCTCCGCACGCTCAGCGAGGTCGGCCTCGGCTATATCCGCCTCGGCCAGTCGTCTACGACGCTCTCCGGCGGCGAAGCCCAGCGCGTCAAGCTCGCGACCGAGCTTTCTAAGCGCTCCACGGGGCGCACCATCTATATCCTCGACGAGCCGACCACGGGTCTCCACACGGACGATGTGAAAAAGCTCCTTGAGGTTTTGCAGCGCCTTGTCGACGCGGGCAACACCGTGCTCGTCATTGAGCACAATCTGGACGTCATCAAGTGCGCGGATTATCTGTTCGACCTCGGCCCCGAGGGCGGCAGCGGCGGCGGTACGCTCGTCACCTGCGGCACGCCCGAGGCGGTCGCCGCGTGCGAGCAGTCCTATACGGGCCAGTATCTCAGAAAAATGCTGCGTTAAGATTCACCCATCGCCCGTCCGCGCCGTAGAATGGCGCGAGGTGATGATATGCGGCTTTTACAGGACGGCGTTGTCGCGGCGCTCGCTGCCATCGGCTTAACGGCGGTGATCTTTCTGCTCGTTTCGGCCATCGTGCACCCGCGGCGGCGCGGCACCATCCCCGCCACGGCGGTCATCGAGACGTGCGGCGAGGCAAAGACGCTCGAATACACGGTGCGCGCGCTGCTGAGGTCGCGCTATGAAGAGGGCGGCTTTTCGCGCGTCGTCATCGTGGACTGCGGCCTTGCCGACGAGCCGCGCCGCGTGGCGGAGCTCTTGTGCCGCAGCGAATACGAGGTCTACCTCTGCCAAAGGGAAGAACTGACCGATTTTTTCACTTAGGAGACAGTTATGGGAGAAGAAACGACCATCATGGGCACGGTTCTGTCCGTCGTTTTCCAGAATGAGGAAAACGGCTATGCCGTGCTGCGCCTTGTGACGGACGACGGCGAGCTTTTAACGCTCGTTGGCTGCGTCCCCTGCGCGGCGCCGGGCGAAAACCTGACGGCGACCGGCTCGTTTTCCTCCCACCCGCAGTACGGCGAGCAGTTTTCCGCGAGCGAGGTCGAGCGGTACCTGCCGTCGAACGAGACGGAGATTTTAAACTACCTCGCTTCCGGCGTCGTGCGCGGCGTCGGCCCTGCGACGGCGGAAAAGCTCGTCGCCAGATTTGGCATCGAGACGCTGCAGGTGCTCGAATCCGAGCCGGAAAAGCTCACGGCCATCAAGGGCATGACCGCCCGCCGCGCGCAGGAGATCTCCGCCGCGTTCAACGAGCAGATGGGCCTTCGCCGCGTGATGGAATTTCTGGCGCATTACGATCTGCCCGCCGCACTCAGCGTGCCGCTCTACCGCCGCTTCGGCGCAAACGCCATGGCCGCGCTCGAGCGCAACCCGTACTTACTGTCCGACAGCGCGTTCGGCGTGGATTTTTCCGTCTGTGACGAGATCGCGCTCTCGATGGGCTTTGGCGGCGACGCGTCGCTCCGCACCGAGGCGGGACTTCTCTTCGAGCTCTCCCACAACCGCGACGCGGGCGGACACGTCTTCCTCCCGCGCGAAAAGCTCCTCGCCGCGACGGCCCAGCTTTTGGACTGCGACATTGACGCCGCGGAAAAGAGCCTCGACGATCTCATCGCCATCCACCGCATCGTGCAGGAGGGTGTCGCGAACGTGACAGCCTGCTATTTGCGTCAGTCGTGGGAGGATGAGACCTACGTTGTCACGCGCATCGAGGCGATGCTCGCGGACAAGCCCGACGCCCTGCGCGGCGTCGAGCGCGTCATCAAAGAAATCGAGCGCGAGCAGGGCGTGCAGTATGCGCCGCTTCAGCGTCAGGCTGTCGAGCTCGCGGCAAAGGAAGAATTGCTGCTGCTGACCGGCGGTCCCGGCACGGGCAAGACGACGAGCGTGCGCGCCATCGTCGCGCTCTTCGAGCGCATGGGATTGAACGTTCTGCTTGCCGCCCCCACGGGCCGCGCCGCCAAGCGCATGGGCGAGCTCTGCGACCGCGACGCGCAGACCATCCACCGCATGCTCGGCATGACCTTCAACGACCAGACCGGTGAGGTGACGTTCACCAAAGGCGAAAAGGAACCGCTCGAGGCCGACGCGCTCATTGTGGACGAGACCTCGATGGTCGACCTCTCGCTCATGCGCGCGCTGCTCGCGGCGCTGCGCCCGGGCTGCCGCCTTGTTCTGGTCGGCGACCCCGACCAGCTGCCGAGCGTCGGCGCGGGGAACGTATTTTCCGACCTCATCCGCAGCGGGCGCATCGCGACTGTCGCCCTGCGCGACATTTTCCGTCAGGCCGAGCAGTCGATGATCGTGCGCAACGCGCACCTCGTCAACACCGGCATGCCGCCCAAGCTCAAAAACGCGGCGGCGAACGACTTTTTCTTCCTTCCCCGCCGCGACAGCGTGCGATTGGTCGAAACCGTGGTCGAGCTGTGCAAAACAAGGCTGCCCGACAAAATGGGCATCCCCGCGGACGAATTGCAGGTCCTCACCCCGACGCGCCGCGGCGACGCGGGCACGCGCTCACTCAATTTCGCCCTGCAAGCCGCGCTAAACCCGCCGAAGCCCGGCAAACAGGAGCGCCGCTTCGGCGAACTCGTCTTCCGCGAGGGCGACCGCGTCATGCAGACGCGCAACGACTACGACGTCGTCTGGCAGAAAGAGGACGGCACCGCCGGCACGGGCATCTTCAACGGCGATGTCGGTAAGATCGCAAAGATCGACCCGAGCGGAGAACTTTTGGAGATCGTCTTCGACGACCGCACCGCGACCTACACGTCCGACATGCTCGCAGAGCTCGACATGGCCTACGCCATGACCGTACATAAGGCGCAGGGCAGCGAATACCGCGGCGTCGTGTTCGTCGGCGCGCCGTGTGCGCCGTCGCTGATGGTGCGCGGCGTGCTCTATACCGCCATCACCCGCGCGCGAGAGCTGCTCGTCATCGTCGGCGACGACAGCGCCGTGAACAAAATGGCGGAAAACGACCGCCGCAGCCGCCGCTACAGCGGCCTCAAGTGGCGGCTCAGGAAGGGTGGGGAGGAAAAATGAGCTTTTTGGAATCGCTCGCGTCCTTACTTTTTCCACCGCGCTGCGCGTTCTGTGGAAAACCCGGCGTTCACGGCGTGTGTTCTGAGTGCGAAAAGGCGCTCCCCTACTGCAAAACGCCGCTCCATGAGAGAGCGGAGATCGGCGCGTGCCTTGCCCCGCTCAAGTACGAGGGCATAGTGCGCGAAGCGCTGCTGAACTACAAATTCCACGGCAGTCAAAGCCGCTGCACGGGCTTTGGCGACATTCTGGCGCAGGCCGCCGCCGAGCATTTCGGCGGAGAGTTCGATTTGGTGACCTACGTCCCCGTGTCGAAAAAGCGCAAACAAGAGCGCGGCTACGACCAGTCGTATCTGCTCGCGCGCGAGACCTGCCGCCACTGGAGCGTCGCGCCGGAAACGCTGCTGCAAAAGACGAAGGACAACGTCGCGCAGTCGTCGCTTTCGTCCCGTGAGGAGCGGCAGAAAAACGTCGTCGGCGCGTATACCGCCGTCAATGAGGATAAGATCAAAGGCAAGCGCATCCTGCTCATCGACGACATCCTTACCACCGGCGCCACACTGCGCGAAGCCGCGAGAGTTTTACGGGAAGCTGGCGCGGAAAGAGTCATTTGCGCCACCCTCGCCGCGGCGGACGAAGACTAAAGTCTTCAAAAAAGAGGCGACGCCTCTTTTTTGAGAAAGTTTCGCTGCGCTTCGTGCCTCACAGGTTCGACACGCGCTCCGCGCAAAGTGTTTTTACCCACGTACACGCCGCGGGTAAAAACGATTCAAATGTTTCGCGTCTGCGGACGCGAAAATCAGCGGCGCAGAGGTATGTTTTTCCTTATTTTCCCCTGATACCGTACGGAAAATCGCGCACAATGCTATTGCAAACTCAATTTCGAGCCGTTATAATAAAAACATCATGGGAAAGTATGAGCATCGCTCATTTTAGTTTTCAGAAAAATAAGAGGTAACACGCTATGTTTTCTTTTACCAAAGACATCGGTATGGATCTTGGCACCGCGTCGGTGCTGATCTACATTAAGGATAAAGGCATCGTGCTCAACGAGCCCTCGGTCGTGGCGCTCGACAAGAACACCGGCAAGCTCTTAAAGGTCGGCGCGGATGCGCAGGCCATGCTGGGCCGCACGCCGGGCAACATCATCGCCATCCGTCCCCTGCGCGAGGGCGTGATCTCCGACTACGAGGTCACCGAGCGCATGATCAAGGAATTTCTGCACAAGGTCATGGGCTTCCAGCTCTTCAAGCCGCGCATCATCATCTGCGTTCCCTCCGGCATCACCGAGGTCGAGGAGCGCGCGGTCATCGACGCGGGCATTCAGGCCGGCGCGCGCCGCGTCTACCTCATTGAAGAGCCTGTCGCCGCCGCCATCGGTGCGGGCATCGACATCACCCAGCCCGAGGGCCACATGATCATCGACATCGGCGGCGGTACGTCCGATATCGCGGTCATCTCGCTCTCCGGCGTCGTCGAGTCGTCCTCCATCAAGATCGCGGGCGACCAGTTCAACGAGGCCGTCGTCAAGTATATGCGCCGCAAGCACAACCTGCTCGTCGGCGAGCGCACGGCCGAGCAGATGAAGATGCAGATCGGCTGCGTCTTCCCGCCGGAAGAGGAAATGACCATGGAGGTCAAGGGCAGAAGCCTTATCACAGGACTTCCCGAGCTCATCTCCGTCTCGTCTGCGGAAATGCTCGAGGCCTTTGAAGAGCCCGTCGAGCGCATCATGGAGGAGGTCCACCTCGTGCTTGAAAAGACCCCGCCCGAGCTCGTGGCCGATATCTCGAACAACGGCATCGTCATGACCGGCGGCGGCAGCTTAGTCCGCGGCTTTGATAAGCTCGTCACCGCCCGCACCGGCATCCACGCCATGGTGGCCGAGAACGCCATCCAGTGCGTGGCCGAGGGCACGGGTAAGAGCCTCGACAGCATTCAGGACATGCAGGACGGCACGATGAACCTGAGCCGCCGCAAGCAGATCAACTAATCGCTATGGGAGGGTATCATGGCTGCATTATCCGGAATCAAACCTGAAAAGGTATTCTACTATTTTGAACAGCTCTGCTCCGTTCCCCACGGCAGCGGAAATACGAAGAGAATCAGCGACCTGTGCGTCGGCTTTGCGAAGGAATTGGGCCTTAAATACCGTCAGGAGGCGTGCAACAACGTCATTATCTGGAAGAACGGCTCTTGCGGCTATGAAAACGCCGCGCCCATTATCTTGCAAGGCCATATCGACATGGTCTGCGCCAAGACCGAGGACTGCACCAAGGACATGACGCGCGACGGGCTCGACGTCCGTACCGACGGCGAATGGGTCTGGGCAGACAAGACGTCGCTTGGCGGCGACAACGGCATCGCCGTTGCGATGATCCTCGCGATTTTATCCGACGAAACGCTCCCCCATCCCCCCATCGAGGCGGTCTTCACCGTCGACGAGGAGGTCGGTATGGACGGCGCGTTCGCGCTGGACTGCTCGGACTTGAAGGGCAAAAAGCTTTTGAACCTCGACTCTGAGGAAGAGGGCGTTTTCACCGTGTCCTGCGCAGGCGGCGTGCGCCTTGACTGCGCGCTTGAACTCAAGCAGGAGAGCGCGGACGGCATGACCGGCTACCGCGTGACGATCTCGGGTCTCAAGGGCGGCCACTCCGGCATGAACATCAATCAGGGCCGCGGCAACGCCAACTGCCTGATGGCGCGCACGCTGTATAGCGCGATGGAGCACTGCCCCTCGCTGCGCGTGAGTGATCTCACGGGCGGACAGTTTGACAACGTCATCTGCCTGAGAAACGACGCGCTCGTCGCGCTCTCCGCGTCCGACGCGCCCGCATTCGAGGCGTTCATCAAGGAATTCGATGCAACGCTCAAAAATGAGTACGCCGTTACCGACGGCGGCATTTCCCTCGTGTGCGAAAAGGCTGACGTTCCGGTCGCATTCTCCGCAGCGGACACGTCGAGACTGCTGCATGTGCTCCTTGCCCTGCCGCAGGGCGTGCAGGAGATGAGCGCCGACTTCCCCGGTCTTGTGCAGACTTCTCTCAACCTCGGCGTGATGCGCACGGACGAGCACGGCGTGAAGTGCTCCTTCTCCGTCCGCTCCTGCATCGCCTCGCAGAAGGATATGCTCATCCAGCGCGTGAAGGCCATCGTCGAATTCGGTGGCGGCACCGTGGGCGAGCGCAGCAACTATCCCGGCTGGCAGTACGACCGCGATTCTGCCCTCCGCAAGGAGATCGAAGCGGTCTACCGCGACCTCACCGGCCGCGACGGGAAGATCGAAGCCACCCACGGCGGCCTTGAGTGCGGACTCTTCATCGAAAAGATCCCCGGCCTTGACGCGCTGTCCATGGGACCGGAGCTGCACGATGTGCACTCCGTGAACGAGCGGCTGAACGTCGCCTCCACCGCGCGCGTCTATGAGCTCGTGTGCGAGGTGCTCAAGCGCAGCAAATAAAACCGCGAACAAAGAAAAAAGGCGGAACTTCTAAAAGAGGTTCCGCCTTTTTGCTGCTTTGCGGCATTTAGCCGCCGTAGCCGAAGAAATTATTGAAGAAATCCCAGGGATTGGAGTAGTAGCCGTTGCCGCCATTGCCGTACCCGCCGTTACCATTGTAGCTGTTGTCGGTGCTCTGGTCGGAGGAACTCGTCTCCGTCGTCTCGGGGGCCGCGTCGAAGGTGAGCTGGACCTCCATCGTCTGGCCGCCGCGGTACACGGTCAGCGTCACGGTGTCGCCCGCGCTGTAGCTCTTCTTGGCCGCGACGAGGTCTTCATAGGATGCAATATCCTTGTCGTCCATCTTCGTGATGACATCGCCCAGCTTGAGCCCCGCCTTGGCGGCGGCGCTGTCCGGGTCAACGGAGCAGACGAACACGCCCTCCGTCACGTCGTAGCGGTACTGCTGCGCCATCTGCGCGGTCATCGTCTGCGGGGTGATGCCCATGTAGGCCTTGTTGGTCACATAGCCGTTGGTCATGATGTCCTTGACGAGAGAGACCACGTCGTTGATGGGAATGGCAAAGCCGATGCCCTCCACGGTGGTGTTCGAGTAGCTCGAATACTTGGCCGACACGATGCCGATGACCTCGCCGTAGCTATTGAAGAGCGGGCCGCCGGAGTTGCCGGGGTTGATGGAGCAGTCGACCTGGATCATGTTGAACGGCGTGCCGTCCACATTGATGGCGCGGTTGACGCAGGAGACGATGCCCTCGCTCATCGAGAACGTCAGTTCGCCGAGCGGGTTGCCGACAGCGGCGACGGATTCGCCGATGGCGACCTTGCTCGAATCGCCCAGTACCACGGGCGTCGCGCCCGTCACGTCGATCTTGATGACGGCGATATCGTAATCCTCATCGCTGCCGATGACGGTCGCGTCATACGTTTCGCCGTTGTAGAGCGTCACCTTCACGGTGCTCGCACCGGAGATGACGTGGTGGTTCGTCAGGATGTAGCCGTCCTGCGTGATGAAAAAGCCCGTGCCGCTCGCGGCGGTCTGCACGGTCTGGCCGAAATAGTTGGTCGAGGTGGCGGAGACGTTGATCGAAACGACGCTGTTGACGTTTGAGGCGTAGACCTCCGACATCGACATCTGCGTCTTGCCGTCGACCTTGACGGTCTGCACCTGCGCGACCTCGCGGTCGCTGACCTGAACGCTCGTCTTGTTCACCTTGGTCGTCGCGCCGCTCACGCCTGCGCCAATAAAGCCGCCGACGAGCGCGCACACCAGCGCCAGCGCCACGATCTTGCCGGAAAGACCGCTGCCGCCCTTTTTCTTCGGGCTGCCGCCGGGATTCTTATCCCACGGGTCCTCGGCGTAGTTCTTCGTGTCGATCGGGGCGTTGGGGTTCTGCTCGTCGCCCTTGCGATAGCTGTAATGATACAGGTTGTTTTCGTCTTCGTACATAATGATGACCTCCTATGGAATGAGCCCCTTGTTTGCGGCCTCTTGACTTTCGATGGTGCTATCATAGGGCATATTTATGTATATTTCTTGAACGCTATTTGACGATTTCTTAAATTCCCGATGACTTTTTTAAGAATCTGTGATAATCGCGCGATTCCCCTTGCGCTTTCCTTTCCGTCATAATAAAATGAAACGAGACTTGAGAAAAAGGAGGTGGCGCACATGCTTCGCATCGACAATCTGAAGCTCCCCGTGGGGGTAAAGGAAGACAAGCTGCGCGCGGCCTGCGCGCACGCGCTGCGCGTGAGCGAGGAGGCGCTTGTTTCCGTTCATCTCCTGCGCCGCTCCATCGACGCGCGCGAGGGCGTGAAGCTCGTCTGCTCCTGCGCGGTCGAGGTCAAAAACGAATCCGGCGTTTTACGGCGCTGCAAGAATAAGAATGTGCAGCCCTACGCGCCGAAGAAATATACGCCGCCCGCGCCTGTTTCCGCGCCGGAGGGCTCCCCTGTCGTTATCGGCGCGGGGCCTGCGGGCCTTTTCTGCGCGCTGCTGCTGGCCCGCTGCGGCGCAAGACCCATTTTATTAGAGCGCGGGCGCGCGGTCGATCAGCGAAAGCGCGATGTCGAGCACTTCTGGCGCACGGGCGAGCTTGATCTGACCTCGAACGTGCAATTTGGCGAAGGCGGCGCGGGCGCGTTTTCCGACGGCAAGCTCAACACCGGCACAAAGGACCTGCGCCACGGCTATATTTTAGAGGAGTTTGTCCGCTTCGGCGCGAGCGAGGATATTTTAGTCGACGCCAAGCCCCATGTCGGCACCGACAAATTATATGTGGTGCTGCAAAATCTCCGCCGCGAGATCATCGACCGCGGCGGCGAGGTGAGGTTTTCCCACAAGGTTGTGGATATCGAGCAGAACAGCGGAAGCGTCACGGCGCTGCGCGTGAGCGCCCCCGAGGGGGAGTACACGCTGCCCACAAAGCACGTCGTGCTCGCGCCCGGCCACAGCGCGCGCGATACGTTCGAAATGCTGCAAAAGCGCGGCGTACCGATGGAGCCCAAGCCCTTTGCCGTCGGCGTGCGCATCGAGCACCGCCAGCGCGACATGGACTTAGCGCAATATAAGGAGGCGGCGGGCCGCTACGGCCTCCCACCCACGTCGTACAAGCTCTCCTGCCACACGGAAAAGGGACGCGGCGTGTTCTCGTTCTGCGTCTGCCCCGGCGGCGAGGTCGTCGCCGCCGCGTCGGAGGAAAAGCGCGTCGTGACAAACGGCATGAGCGAATTTGCGCGCGACGGCGAGAATATCAACGGCGGACTGCTCGTCTCTGTCACACCGGATGATTTCCCGTCCGGCGATACCCTCGCGGGCGTCGCATTCCAGCGGGAGCTGGAGGGCGCGGCCTATCACCTTGGCGGTGGAAATTACGCCGCCCCCGCCCAGCGGGTCGAAGATTTCCTCGCCCACCGTCCGTCAACGGGTGCGGGAAAGGTCGTCCCGACCTATCTTCCCTCCGTCCGCTGGTGCGACCTGCACGACTGTCTCCCGCCCTTTGTGTGCGAGGCGCTCGAAGAGGGGATCCCGATGCTGGGGAAAAAGCTCAAGGGCTTCGATTCTCCCGACGCCGTCCTGACGGCGGTGGAGACGCGCTCTTCGTCGCCTGTGCGCATCGTGCGCGACAGCTTGAGTTTTCAATCCGCCCTGCGCGGTCTATATCCCTGCGGCGAGGGCGCGGGCTACGCCGGCGGCATCATGAGTGCTGCGGCCGACGGCCTGCGCGTCGCAGAAATGATTTTGGAGGAATTGAACCATGAATGAAAAAATCGGCATCATCATCGACTTCCTGACTCCGGCATACGAAAAGACGCTGCGCGACACCGCCGCGCGCTGCGGCTACGACATCGTCTTCTTCCCCTCGTCCAAGGCGGCGGAGGGCAATGTGGACGACTGCACGATCCTCTACGGCCATCCGTCCCAGCGCGTTATCGCGGGCGCACGCAATCTCAAGTGGTACGCGAGCTGCTGGGCGGGCGTGGACCACTTCTGCCGCGACGACCTGTATCAGAATCCCGACTGCCTGCTGACGAACGCCTCGGGCGCTTACGGCACGACGATCGCCGAGCATTCCGTCATGGTCTCGCTGATGCTGCTGCGCCGCCAGATGGAGTACACCGAGATCATCCGCGAGGGCGACTGGCGCGTGCTCCCGGGCGGCATTCACTCGCTCCACGGCGCGCGCGTCACGTGCCTCGGCACGGGCGACATCGGCACGGAATTTGCCCGCCGCGTGCGCGCGTTCCATCCCGCGAGCCTGACCGGCGTCAGCCGCAGCGGCCGCGCGAACGCGGACTTTGACGCCGTTCATCCCGTCACGGAGCTCGATCAGCTCCTGCCCGAGACTGACCTTCTCTTCATGTCTCTCCCCTCGGTGAGCGACACGGTGAACATTCTGAATGCCGAGCGCATGGCGCTGCTCCCGAAGGGCGCTTATGTCGTCAACGTCGGCCGCGGCACGGCCATCGATCAGGACGCGCTGATCAAAGCGCTGGATTCCGACCACCTCGCCGGTGCGGCGCTCGATGTCGTCGTGCCCGAACCGCTGCCTGCGGATCATCCGCTGCGTAAGGCCAAGAACCTCCTGCTCACGCCGCACGTCGCGGGCAACATGACGCTCGGCTACACCTGCGAGCGCAACGTGCAGCTCTTCTGCGAAAATCTGGAAAATTACGCCGCGGGCCGCCCGATGCACCACCTCGTCGACCGCAGAAAGGGCTATTAAACCGCGTCGCGTTCCGCCGCTTTTCCGGTGGGCGCAGCACATAAAAAGGCAGCAATATGAAAAATTCCCGCATCAAAAACGGTATCCTGCGCATTGTGCAGGGTATCATCATCGGCGCGGGCGCGATTTTGCCGGGCATCTCCGGCGGCGTGCTCGCAGTCGTATTCGGCATCTACCGCCCCGCGATGGAGCTGCTCACGCACCCCAGGCGCGCGCTTCAACGCTACTGGCGGATGCTGCTCGCCGTCGGCATCGGCTGGGCGATCGGCTTTTTGGGCGGCGGCAGCGTGATCCTTGCGCTGTTTCACCAGTCGGAAACCGTCGCCACGTGCCTCTTCATCGGGCTCATCCTCGGCACGCTGCCCGACCTCTGGCACGAGGCGGGTACGCAGGGGCGCGGCAACGGTTCGTACATCTCGCTGATCGTCAGCTTCCTCGCCCTGTTCGGCGCGCTGATGGCCGTCAAGTTCAGTTCATTTGCCGAGATGCCCGCAAACTTCTGGGGCTTTCTCTTCTGCGGCGTGCTGTGGGGCTTCAGCTTCATCATCCCGGGGATGACGTCGTCATCCATCCTGATGGCGGTCGGCCTTCTCACGCCGCTGATCGACGGCATTGCGCAGCTTGATTTCACCGTGCTCGTCCCATGGGGGCTTGGCATGGTCGGCGTGATGGCGCTGTTTGCCCGCATTGTGAGCAGGCTTTTCGACACGCACTACTCCATCGCTTATCACGCCGTCATCGGCATCGTGCTGGCCTCCACGCTCATCATCATTCCGACGGACTTTGCCTCGACAGCGGAGATGGTCTGGGGCGTCGCGTGCGCCATCCTCGGCGTGGTGCTCGCGTATTTTGGCAGCAAGCTCCAGCCGCAGGAAGACGCGGAGATCGAGGCGAAATAAAAGCAGATACAAAAAGCTGACGGTCAAAAGATCGTCAGCTTTTTACGGTATCATCATTTGTGAGCGCTTCGCTTTTGAGCTTGCGCTTGTAGTGGTACATCATCCGGTCGGCGCGTTTGATCGCATCCTCTACGCTGCCGAGCACCGGATTGAAGCACGCATAGCCGACCGACACGTGCGGCAGGTGCTCGTTTTTCACTCGCCGTGCCGTCAGCTCGCGCAGGAATTCCGAAAGATACTTTTCCGCCGCCGTGTCGGAGATTTGCGCGATGACGCAGAATTCGTCGCCGCCGATGCGGTAGCAGTAGCCGACCTTGGAGAACACGGCGTAGATCGTGCTGCCGACCTCGGCAAGCACCGCGTCGCCCACGCCATGGCCGAAGGTGTCGTTGACGGACTTGAACTCGTCCACGTCGAAATAGTAGATGACTGCGTGCCCGCGCAACGAGGCGAGACGGCTCTCATAGCTGCTGCGGTTCAGAAGATGAGTCAGCATGTCGATTTTCTGCGTGAGCTCGGAATACAGGATGTAAACCATCAGAACATCGACCGCTGAGCACGCCCACATGATGCGCACTCCGGCACCATACTGGAGGAACAGCCCACAGAAGAAAAAGACCGGCAGGATGATAACGAGCGCCCGATACAGGCCATAATGGTGCGAACTCTCGCTCAGCAGCTGACCAATGAACAGCAGAACGCCGCTGGCATAGGCCAGCACGTAGACCCAGTAAAACGTTTCGTGATGATAAACGTTTTGTGCGTCGACCGAGAAGATGAAGCCGAAGAAAGCCGACAGCACCTCGAGCCCCGCGTGGACGCCGATGAGGGTATAAATGAGCTTTTTATGCTTGAGCGGCGTTATCAGGTCGCTGCAAAGCACCGTGATGATCGGCGCTGTGGACAGCTCAATGGTCTTAACGAGGATGTGCAGCGTCCGCAGCGACGGATCGGCTCCGTTCATCCAAACGCCGAACCATTCCGATACCATGCATGCGATCACCAGTACGGAGATCGTGTAAACCGTCTGCTTTTTGTCATGCTCCATCAGATCATTGCCGCTCACGAGCATGTCCATGATAATCATAATAAAGACCGAAAGGAAGATGGTAGCCGAGTAGAAATCCGACATGGCGCGAACCTTCCTTTCTGATAGTTATATTCTTACTATATCACAGTTGAGAAAAACTGCAACTAAAAAACGTCGAATCCTGTCGCTTTTCCAAAATTCACACAGAATCTTCCAACAATTCGCTGTACTGCGCAAGGCTCTGCGTGGCGAGTTGCTGCATCGTCGACCAGTCCGCCGCGCCCGCACTTCCCTGCACCGCCACGGTGCGAAAACCCGCGTCCTTCGCGTTTTGGATCGCCGCAAGCGAGCCGGAAAAGACGATCGTATCGTCCTTTTGCGAGTGCAGGCGCTTCATCGCGCGCTCGAACATCGTGCCGCTGTTCGCCTTGCAGAGCGCGACGGATTCTGTCAGCACGAAGCGGAAATAAGAGTGAAGCCCCGCCTTTTCGAGCGCTTTTTGCGCGTCCTCCGCGCTGAGCGCCGTCACCGCGCCGAGCCACACGCCCTCCATCTTAAAAAGTGAAAGCGCCTTGTCGAGTCCCTCGTGCGCCGCGCCGTCGGGGGTGAAGAGGGTATCGTCCAGTGTAAAGATTGCGCTTTGCAGCCGCATATTCGGTTCCTCCTGCGTTTGAATGATGATTGCCTCTTATTATAATGCGCCCCGCCGTCATTTGCAATCGCGGCGAAGAAGAATATCCTATGCAGCACGGTTCTGTATAAATTTGCGAATACATTCACAAAAGGATCTGAAAGACGGGGGCTTGACGCACTGCTTTGTGAAAAATAATGAACAAAAATACAGATTCAACGCTGAAATTTGGCATGATTAGGTATGAATATTCTCTTGACTATGTATTTTTATTGAGTTACACTAAACTCATCAACTTTCCGCCGCTGTGTGTGGCGGCATAAGACCACTCTGGAGGACGAAAACCATGAAACATTATCCAAACTCTGTCAGCAAAGCGCTCGCGCTGCTGATGGCCCTGGTAATGACGCTCTCGCTCGCGGTCACGTCCGCGTTTGCCGTCAGCTACCAGGACATGAACCCCAAGGACGATGCGCTGCTGGGAACGAAATTCCCGGTCGACGCGACCATCACCCTTGTCACCGATGAAAACGGCAAGGACGTGTCCCTCTCCATCCCCGTGTCGGGCATGACGAAGGATGCGCTCGCCGCGGCCGTCAGCGCCGGTACCGTCTCGCTCTCGCTCGAGCGCGACGATTCCCGCCCCTACGTCAACGAGGAGCTGTTCCCCTACGCTTACGCGGGCGGGGATCTTGACAGCTGGATGACCGAGGGCAAGGACGAGCACCAGTTCACAGACATCAAGCTGACGGCGAATGAGAAAAACGGCAAGGCCGTGCTCGATGTGAGCTTCCACGTGAATAACTACTTCTACTCCACCAACCGCAGAACCGGCGAGACGACACCCGATTACAGCGTGCCCCATGTGAACGGCGGCTACTACATCGACCTGTGCGGTTACTTCGACCTGACGGCCCAAAATAGCGGCAAGGCGATCGGCTCCGCACCTGTCAAGGTTGCGCCGTATGAAAACTTCAACACCATGTGGGAGATCTACAAGGAGCTCGATACGATCGTGGCAAACGGCACGAAAAACGGTCTCTACGTGGAAGAATTTTCCATGGGCCAGTCCACCGCGGGCCGTGATATGCCCTACCTGATCGTCGCCGACTCCAAGGCGAGCGTGAGCAAGTGGCTCGCGCTGACCGAGCAGGCCGAAACAGACCCGGACGCCGTGCTCGCGCAGATCAAGTCCGGCAAGCTCGACGAGATCCGCGTTCCTGTGATGTACTCCAACATCCACTCCAACGAGGTCGCCGCCACCGACGGCGTGCTCGACTTTGCCAAGATGATCACGAGCGAAAAGACCATCGACTACAAGACGCTCACGGGCTTCACCGCCGCGGGCGAAAAAGAGTTCAAGGAAGAGATGGGCCCTGTGGGCGCGGAGGGCAGCGTCGCCATCCCCGACCTCGTCAAGGATAAGGCCAGCTACTTAGGTTACCTGACGGTCGATAACAACGGCAAGTCCGGCAAGGTCGGCCTTGAAGAGTATTACACCGTCGAAAATAAGAGCGTGAACGTCAAGGACGAGCTTTTGTCCGACGTGTTCTTCATCCTCGTCCCCGAGGAGAACGTCGACGGCCGTACTTACCTGACGAGACATTCCACCAATGGCTATGACCTCAACCGCGACAACTCCTTCCAGACCACGAGCGAGACGGCCAACATGCAGCAGCTCATCGGCACGTTCAACCCCATGTCGCTTGCTGAGTTCCACGGCCGCGTGCAGGCCTTCCAGTGCGAGCCCTGCGATCCCCCGCACGAGCCGAACTTTGAGTACGACCTGCTCGCCGAGCACCTCATCACCGGCGGCGAGGCGCTGGGCATCGCGGCGGTCGCCAACAACGACGGCTACAACAGCTATGTCATCCCCCAGCGCGATTACCTGAGCTACACCGGCAACGGCACCGAGACCTACTGGGAAGACCCGTGGGACGATATGTCCACGAGCTACACTCCCCAGTTTGCCATGCTGCAGGGCACCGTTGCCTACACCGTTGAGCTGCCCGCCTACAACGACGATACCGCTCAGGCGGCGCAGTATGGTATCCTCGGCAACGCCGCCTATGTGGCTGCCGAAAAGCTTTCCTACCTTGCATCTCAGGTCACGATCTTCCAGCGCGGCGTGAAGAATCTAAACTCCGACGCGTATGAGCTCGTCGGCCAGTGGTTGTGCGACCAGAACGACGTCGAGGGCGCGGAGATGGACGTCTTCCGTCCCGAGTACAACGGCACGGGCCAGAACGGCAACTTCTATCCCGAGTGCTACATCATCCCGCTTGACGGCGAAAATCAGACCAACCTCCAGGCCGCGGCCGACATGATGGAGTGGCTCACGAGAAACGACGTCAAGGTCAACGTGACTGAAAAGGAATTCACCTATGACGGCGTTACCTACCCCGCCGGTACGATGATCGTCTCGATGTATCAGGCCAAGCGTTCTGTCGCCAACGGCGTGCTGTATGACGGCACGCTCATCAACGGCTGGACCGTCCTCTACTCCGAGGGCATCACCTCCTTCAATGAAACGCGCGGCTTCGACATGGTCACCGTGGCCGAGCCCGCCGCCTACAAGAGCATCTCTGCCGTTTGCGGCAGCCCCATGGATCACGATGACGCCCTCGCTTACACCAAGGCGCTGACCTCCTACTTCACCGGCGACAAGAACAAGGACGTCATCCTCTCCAACGCCTCTGAAGACTCCACCGCCGCCGTCAACGAGCTTCTCAAGGCCGGCAAGACCGTCGGCATGGTCACGAGCGGCGACCACATGGGCGATTTCATCTGCTCCTACGCCGACTATCAGACCGTCGCGGGCAAGTATCTGCTCTCTGCCGCGGGCGTCGACAAGACGAGCGTGAAGGCGAAGATCATCACCAAGTCCCCGACCGTCTACGTCCCCGGCACGCCTGCTGAAAGCGAGAAGGGATTTGTCTACACGCCGCAGATCAGCCAGAGCGCCGGCTGGAACTATGATACCGCCGCGATGAACCTCATGGGCTTCACCACGACCTCCGACGTGACCAAGGCGGACGCCGCCGCAGGTGCGACGAAGCTCGACGCCGCCGCAAAGACCGCCGTGAAAAACGGCCTGCCGTACATCGGTTACAGCTATTCCGCAGCGTCCTCCGCCTCTGACCTCATCGCCGGCGTGGAATACACCGAGCTGGACGGCGCGATGGACTGCCTGACTCCCGTTGTCTATCCCAACAAGACCCTTGTGAACGCGAGCTACATTGCTGACGGCGACGATATCCTCTACGCCTACGGCCTCGGCTACTTCTCCAAGGTCCCCGCCTCCGCGACGGTCCTCGTCAAGAGCGATAAGACCAAGACGCCCACCGAGGGCTTCATCCCCACGAACACTGCCGAGCGCGCCGCGGGCTTCAAGGCCTACCTAAACGGCGGCGTGCAGGGCTTTGCCTACAAGGAAAACGGCATGAACGTTGTCCTCTTTGCAAACTCCCTGACCAACAAGGTCCACCAGAGAGACGAGTACGCGTACCTCAGCAACTTCCTCTTCTCCTCTGTCCTGAGCGACAAGAACTATGACGGCTCCGCGTCGCTTCCCTTTACCGATGTCGCCGACGACGCCTACTATGCCGACGCCGTTGTCTGGGCCGTTGCGAAGAACATCACCTCCGGCGCGACCGCCACGACCTTTGCGCCGAACGCGGGCTGCACGCGCGGCCAGATGGTCACCTTCCTGTGGAGAGCCAACGGCAGCCCCGAGCCGAAGTCCATGACCACGTCCTTCACCGACGTGAAGAGCGGCGCGTATTACGAAAAGGCCGTTGCGTGGGCGGTGGAAAACAACGTGACCACCGGCACGATCAGCACGACCTTCTCCCCGGATGCCTCCGTCACGCGCGCACAGGCCGTCACCTTCCAGTGGAGAGCGAACGCCAGCCCGGCTGCGGCCAGCGCGAGCAACTTCACCGACGTCGCCGCGAGCGCCTACTACGCCTCCGCCGTCAACTGGGCGGTCGAGAACAATGTGACCACCGGCACGAGCACGACCACGTTCTCCCCGAACGCCGACTGCACGCGCGCCCAGATCGTCACCTTCCTCTACCGTGCAGCGAGTGCCAAGTAAGCAACCACTATCTGATGAAAAAAGAGGGAACGGTTTTTCCGTTCCCCCTTTTTGTTTTTTCCCGAGAAAGACACGATGTCTTTCTTTTGCCGAAAACAAGAAAAACCTCACTTCCGAAGAAGTGAGGTTTTGGTGGAGACTGCTGGACTCGAACCAGTGACCTCCTGCGTGTGAAGCAGGCGCTCTAACCAGCTGAGCTAAGCCTCCAAGTTGGTGACCCGTACGGGATTCGAACCCATGTTACAGCCGTGAAAGGGCCGTGTCTTAACCACTTGACCAACGGGCCATATGAGACACGGGATGCTTTCGCATCCCGTGCATCTGGTAGCGGCACCTGGATTTGAACCGGGGACACTGCGGGTATGAACCGCATGCTCTAGCCAGCTGAGCTATGCCGCCAAATATTCCTGCTCGACAGGACAGAAGCTACTATACCAAATAAGGAGGCCTTTTGTCAATAGTTTGTCCAAAAATTTTTGCGATTTTCCAAAATCGGGGAGAGGGGCGCGCCCTCTCCCCTTACTTTTCATCAGCAAACGACGTTTTTTCCCTCCGACCAGACGGAGATGATGTTGTGCCGGTGCATCATGTAGATCGCGCGCTCGAAGCGCTCGCGCACCGAGAGCGGATGCGCGGCCTCGGTAAAGTCGGAGTCGTCGACGACAATGGCGTGGAGCTTGTCGCCGGGGACAAATCCGCCGTGCCCGCCGAAATACTCATGCCCCGCGCTGGAGCCGAGGTAGTAGCCCTCCTCGACGGTCAGAAATTCGTCCTTCCCGTCGCTCTGCATGTGGCGGAACTTCGACGCGCGGATGGACATGGTGATGACCTTGTTCATCGCCAGCAGCGCGCCGCCCGCAATGTCGGACCCGAGCGTGACGAGGTTGCCCTCGCGCAGCAGCGTCCGCACGGGCGCGACGCCCGAGCAGATGTTGATGTTCGACCCCGCGCAGTGCGCCGTGACGACGCCGTGCTCGCGCATCGCCTCGCGCTCACGCTCATCGGAGTGGACGCAGTGCGCCATGACGGTGTGATCCTTCCACAGCCCTGCGCGGTCGTAGCTCTCCCAATATTGCGCGCAGTCGGGGCAGAGCTCTTTGACCCACGCGATCTCACCCTTATTTTCAGACAGGTGCGACTGGACGTACAGCCCGCGCTCCGCGGCGAGCTTGCCGAGCCAGCTCATCAGCTCGTCGGTGCACGATGGGGTGAAGCGCGGCGTCAGGATGGGCTTGACGGTCTTAAAGCGCCCGCACGCATCCAGCCAGCGCAGCGTTTCGCGCTTGGACTGCTCGGTCGTTTCCTGAAGCTCGGGGCTGCCGTTGCGGTCCATGTTGACCTTGCCGACATAGCCCGTGACGCCCGCCTTTTCGAGCTCTTCCATCAAAATGAGCGTCGCGTCCGTGTGGAGGGAGGAAAACATGCAAACGCGCGTCGTGCCGCTCGTGATGAGGTCGCTCGCGAGCTTTTTGTAAATGCGGCGGGCGTAGTCGCTGTCTTCAAAGCGCGCCTCGGTCTTGAACGTGTAGGTGTTGAGCCAGTCGATCAGCGGCAGGTCCATGCCCATGCCGAGCATGGGATACTGCGGCGCGTGCAGGTGCATGTCGACGAAGGACGGCATGATGAGCGCGTCGCCGTAGTCGATGACCTCTGCGTCGGCATTCTGCGGCACGGCCTTTTCAACGCTTTGGATGCTGCCGTCGTCATGCAGGACGAGGCAGCCGTGCTCGATGATCTCGAGCTTGCCGAGCGCCGGTGCGGAAACGAGATTGCCCTTGAGGATCTTCATATCAGTCACTCCTGTTTTAGCTTTGTGCAAAAGAAAAAGCGCCCCGCCCGGGGACTTCTCCCCCGGCTGAGCACCCATAGCAGAGCCTTTCGGCGGCTCCGTAGAAACTTTCGCGCCATGTAAGCGAAACTATATGAGTTTTTCTCCGCTGTCATCACCATACCACGCGAACGCGAAAATTGCAAGCGAAAAGCGGCGGGCGCGCTATGTCATATCGGCGCAAGTGCGCACATAGGATTGTCCCAAGAGGTGAAACGCGATGCAAAAGAAACGGACAGGACGGATGCTGTGCTCGCTCGCGCTCTCGGCGGTGACGCTCTGGGGCGTGAGCGTCACGGCGCCGGCGAAGGACGCGCGCGACGCGCTCCGCTCGCTCAAGGACGAAACGCTGGGCGTGATGCTGCTGAGATATGAGCGCGGCGACGGCGGGGAGGACTTTCTCAGCCTGCGAACGTCGCTCGCGCTGCACGCGACGCCGCTTCTGCGCGAGGGCGAGGAGAACATCGCGCAGGCATGGTCGGCAGAACTCGAGCAAAAACCCGACGACAGCAGCGGCGAAACGGGCGACGCGCAGGACAGCGAGGGCACGGTGCTCGCGCAGGAGGAGACGCCGGACGAGATCGCCGTGACGGAAAACGGCTCGCCCGCCCGCACGCTCAAGGCGTCCGACCCCTCGGGCTATACGGTATTCGGCAATGTGTACATCAACAACGGCTCGGATGCCGCGCTCGACGCCTCGATGCTTGCAGGCGATTATGCAGCAAAGCTCGGTGCGGAGGGGCCGCAGGTGCTCATCATCCACACTCACGGCTCGGAGAGCTACACCATGCCGCCGGGGCAGGAATACGACGTGTCCGACACGTTCCGCACGCTGGACACGAACTGCAACATGATCCGCATCGGCGACGAGATGGCGCAGGTGCTGACCGACGCGGGCATTAGCGTCGTGCACGACCGCTCGCTCTACGACTATCCGAGCTATTCGGGCGCGTACAACCGCTCGCTCGCGTCGATCGAGAGCTATCTGCAAAAGTACCCCTCGATCTCGTTCGTGCTCGATGTGCACCGCGACGCGGTGCAGGACGCGAACGGCCAGCAGTTCAAGCTGCTGTGCGGCGAAGATAAAAACGCCGCACAGCTCGAATTCGTCATCGGGTCGAACGGCGGAGGCCTGAGCCACGACCTCTGGCGCGAGAACTTAAAGCTCGCCTGCGCCGTGCAGGAAACGCTGTACAAGGATTACCCCACATTGATGCGCCCCATCACCGTGCGCAACTCCCGCTATAACCAGCACGCGACGACGGGCTCGCTTCTCGTCGAGGTCGGCACGGCGGGCAATTCGCTCGAAGAAGCCGTCAACGCCGCGCGGCTTTTTGCCGCGGGCTTTGCCAAAACGATACAAAACGGGACGTAACGGCGCTCCCGCCGCCAAAATAGACGGAAAGAGGCAAAAAAAGCACAAATTCTTGTCAAAGTTGCCGTGTTGCATTCTGCACAAAAATCCTGTTAAATGGAAGTTACCATTTCAATCGAAAAATTTCGTCAGAAATTATTTTTTCAGGAGGGGTAATTCCATGGAGCTTCTTCAGGAGCGCATCCGCCGCGAGGGCAGAGTCCTGCCCGGCAACATCGTCAAGGTCGACGGTTTCCTCAACCACCGCGTCGACACCCGTCTGCTCGAGGACATTGCGGACGAGTTCGCCAAGTATTTCGACACCAGCAAGATCACTGTCGTTCTGACGGCGGAGGCCAGCGGCATCGCGCTTGCGACCATCTGCGCGCAGAAGTACGGCGTCCCCATGCTCTTTGCCAAGAAGGCCAAGAGCGACAACATCGAAAGCGGCCTGTACCAGAGCGAGGTCTTCTCCTACACCTACAAGAAGAGAGTCACGCTGCTCGTCTCTCAGGAGTGGCTGAACGCGGACGACCACGTGCTCATCATTGACGACTTCATGGCCAACGGCTTCGCCGTGCAGGGCCTTGTCGATATCGTCAACGAGGCGGGCGCGAAGCTCGAAGGCATCGGCATCGCCGTGGAAAAGGGCTTCCAGGGCGGCGGTGACCGCTTCCGCGCGAGCGGTATCCCCTACAAGGCGCTCGCCGTCATCGAAAAGGCGGACGAGAACGGATTTGTCTTCCGCGAGGAATAAGTTCTTCAAAAAAGAGAGGCTGGCCATTTGGCCGGCCTCTCTTTTTTTGAGGGGGGATGGCAGCCCGCTGCGTGCATAATTCGCCCGCCATTGGCGGGCGAATTCCACACTTGCGGGCTGAGAAGTGTAAATGCCAACGCACATGTCGTTGAAATTTACGATTGAAATTTATTTGCCGCTGTGCGCGGCGGCAAAGTCTGCGGCGCTGGCGCCTGTTTTCTGCCCATTCGGGCAGAAAATGCGGCGGGTGGTGAACGGGAGAGGGTGCGTGGATTTTTAGTGCGGAGGGCCTGTTCACTGCCGGAGGCAGCGAATGCGGCACGGGAGGGATTTTGCCTGTTTGCCGCCGGAGGCGGCAAATGCGGCAGGAAAAATTATAGTTAGTTGCCGTTCATTGCTTCTGTGGGGACAAAGTAGTTTTCTGAGGCGATGATCGTGCCGTCGTTCAGGGTGACCATCATACGGTCCATGTCTTTGTCGATGTCGATACTTTCCACATCGAGCGGTGAAAAGTTGCCCGCGTAGAAAAATGTGAGGATCGGATACTCGTTGTCCCCCCAGTTGATCTTGGCTTCGACGCCGTCTCTGCACGAGGGCTCGTAACTTTCCATGGCAAAGGTCCCCACGAAGCTGGTGGAAGACCACGTCTTTCTGAGCGTGCCGGAAATGGTGATGGAGGAGGGCGTGTAAGTCGTGCGGTTATCTTCGCAGACCCTTGTGGGGACTGCTTTGTCGATGGTTTTTCGCGTCCCGCGGATGCCGAGCAGGACGATCACGCAGAGGATGGCGAGCAGAAGAATGAGGGCCGTTTTTCTCTTTTTGCGGTTCATCGTGTGTGTCTCCTTGTCCTATTAAATTTTGATGTGAAATTGTACCTCAAAAAAGCGTGCAAACCCATGCGAGGGCGGCGGAGAAAGGGATATAGAGCAAAAAGTGCATGAAGTGCGCTTTTTTGTTGTACCCGAACAGCTGCGGGCCGACGATGCCCTTGACCTCGGGGTAAAAATGAGGAAAGAAGTTCGAATGGCACAGCAGCACCCAGTCGAAAAAGAGAATGTCGTAGACCTCCATGACATAGAGGATGACGAGGTAGCGCGCGAAAAACGCGCCGAAGGGGAAACTGTTTTTGATGTCGTCCTACGCGGCGAGGACTGCCGCACCGAGAAACAGCAGCATCGCCAAGATGCCGAGGTACCAGCCGAGGATATGCGCACCGCGGAAGCGCTCGGCTTTTCTCTCAGGAACGGCGGCGAAGACCTCACGCGGCGCGGAGGAGAAGAATTTCTTCTCCTGAATGAGCCCGACGCCGGCGTACAGTAGGAGAAAATACGCCGCCATGACGAGAAACGATGCAAGCAGGGTGATCTTCATTTCCGTTGATGCCTCTTTTGCTGTCGGTTTTTGCCGCTTTACAGGCGGTAGAGCTCCGGCCGCCGGTCGTGAAAAACGGGGACGGCTTTGCGGAGTGGCGCGATGGAGGAAAGGTCCAAGTCAGCGGTGACGATCTCCTCTTCCCCGCCGCCCTGGGCTAAGACCGCGCCCAGCGGGTCGAGGATGCGCGAAAAGCCGCCATACAGCGTGCCGTCGCGCTCGCCGCAGGCGTTGCACGAGACGACAAAGAGCTGGTTTTCGATCGCGCGGACGGCGGTGAGCGTTTCCCAGTGGTACTGCCGCGCGGCCGTCCACTGGGCGGGCAGGAAGACGACTTCCGCCCCGCGCAGCGCAAGCGTGCGCCAGAGCTCGGGGAAGCGCACCTCGTAGCAGATGAGAAGGCCGCAGCGCACGCCGTCGAGCGTGAAGGTGACGAGGTGATCGCCGGGAGTGTAGACCTCGTGCTCGCCCATCGGCGTGAAGGGGTGGGTCTTGTCGTATTCGGCAATGCACGCGCCCGCGCGGTCGAAGACGCAGGCGGTGTTGTAGATCTTGCCATTGCGGAGATTCGACACGCTTCCCGCGACGATGTTGACATTCAGCTCGCGCGCGAGCGGGGAAAAGCGCGCGCGGACGGCCTTTGCGTTTTCATCGCACGATGCGGCAAGGTCGCCCGCGGGCATGAAGCCCGTGTTCCACGTCTCGGGCAGGACGACAACGTCGGGGCCGTTTTCCCCGACAGCGCGGCGCACGAGCGCCTCCGCGCGGTCAAAGTTCGCTTTGCTCTCCAGCGAGCGCATATTCATCTGGATCACGCTGACCTTCATGGTGGTGTCCTCCAAAATCGTTTTGATACGGTCATTATACGAAAAGAAAGCCTGCATTGCAATGCACAACAAAAAGAGGACGGCAAATGCCGTCCTCTCGTTTGTAAAAGCGTCGCAGACTTTGCCGCCCGCAAAATAAGCGTCGCAGACTTTGCGCCGCGCACGGCGCAAATAAATTGAAATCGTTTTTGGAACGACATGTGCGTGCCAAAAAACACTTTGCACGGAGCGAACGTGCGCGCCTTTGGCGCGTGCGCTGAGCGCAGTGAAATTCTGCTCAAAAAACTGACTTTGTCAGTTTTTTGAAGTGCGCAGCGCTCTGATTGCATTGAGAACCGCTAAGACCATCACGCCGACGTCGGCGAAGATGCCCATCCACATGTTGGCAATACCGATGGCGACGAGCAGCAGGCACGTCAGCTTCACGCCGAGCGAGAAGACGATGTTCTCGTACACGATGCGAATGCACTTGCGCGAGATCTGGATGCCCTTGGCGATCTTCATCGGATCGTCGTCCATCAGCACGACGTCCGCTGCCTCAATGGCGGCGTCGGAGCCCATCGCGCCCATCGCGATGCCGATATCCGCGCGGGAGAGCACGGGCGCGTCATTGATGCCGTCGCCGACGAAGGCGAGGCAGTCATCCTTGCCCTTTTCACCCAGCAGTCGCTCGACCTGCGCGACCTTGTCGCCCGGGAGCAGCTCTGCGTGCACTTCGTCGACGCCGAGCTCCTGCGCCACGTGATCGGCGACCTTCTTGATGTCGCCCGTGAGCATGACGGTCTTCTGCACGCCCGCGCGCTTGAGGGCCGCGATGGCATCGCGCGCGTCGCTCTTTACCACGTCGGAGATCACGATGTGGCCGGCGTACTCGCCGTCGACCGCCATGTGGACGATCGTGCCGACGCTGTGGCAGTCCTGCCACTTGACGCCGAGCTCATCCATGAGCTTGCCGTTGCCCGCGGCCACGCTGTGGCCATCCACGGTCGCGACCACGCCGCGGCCGCCGCGCTCTTCGATGTCCGTCACGCGGGAGCGGTCGAGCTCCACGCCGCAGGCCTTCTGTAAGCTCCTGCTGATGGGGTGCGAGGACGCGCACTCGGCGAGCGCCGCGTATTCAAGCAGCTTGCGGTCCTCCATCGGGCTGTGGTGCACGCCCGTGACCTCGAACACGCCCTGCGTGAGCGTGCCGGTCTTGTCGAAGACGACGATCTTGGTCTTGGACAGCGCCTCTAAGTAGTTCGAGCCCTTGATGAGAATGCCCTCGTGTCCTGCGCCGCCGAGGCCCGCGAAGAAGCTGAGGGGGATGCTGATGACCAGCGCGCAGGGACACGAAATGACAAGGAACGTGAGCGCGCGGTAGACCCACACGCCCCACGCGGAGGCATTGCCCATCAAAAGATTGATGACCGGGGGAAGAATAGCCAGCGCCAGCGCGCTGTAGCACACGGCGGGGGTGTAGACGCGGGCAAACCGGGAGATGAACGCCTCGGAGCGGGACTTGTGCGAGCTGGAGTTTTCCATCAGCTCCAAAATCTTCGAGACGGTGGACTCGCCGAAGGCCTTCGTTGTCTTGACCTTCAGAACGCCCGTCATGTTGATGCAGCCGCTGATGACCTCGTCGCCGGTCATCACGTCGCGCGGGAGGCTCTCGCCCGTCAGCGCCGCGGTGTTGAGCGTGGACGAGCCCTCGACGATACATCCGTCGATGGGAATTTTCTCGCCCGGCTGGACGGTGATGACCGTGCCGACGGCCACGTCGTCGGGATCAACCTGTTCGAGCTTGCCGTCGCGCTCGATGTTCGCGTAGTCGGGGCGGATGTCCATCAGCGCCGTGATGTTGCGGCGGGACTTGCCGACGGCGTAGCTCTGGAACAGCTCGCCGATCTGGTAGAAGAGCATGACCGCCACGGCCTCGGCATAGTCGCCGCTCTTTTCATAGATGGCGAGCGCGATGGCGCCAATCGTGGCGACCGCCATCAGGAAGTTTTCGTCGAACACCTGATGGTTACAGATGCCCTTCCATGCCTTGCGCAGAATGTCGTAGCCGATGGTGACATAGGCGGCGAAGTAGAGCGCGGTGGAGACGAGCATTGGCATGGGAATGAATTTCGCGGCGAGGAACAGCACCGCCGCGATCAGGATGCGGTAGAGCATCTTTTTCTGCTTTTTCGTCATAAAGATGACCTCCTTGAAGGGGGAGAATTTGAATTTTGCCTAAGAACGCGCCCCGGCGCGTTCGTCCGGGGCGTGAGAGGGAGAAGATCTCTTACAGATAGATCTCGCAGTCGTCCTCGACCTTCTTGCAATTTTTGAGGACGGCCTTCATCACGGCCTTGGGGTCCTGACCCTCGGCGAACTCGACGGTCATCTTCTGGGTCATGAAGTTCACGACGGCGTCGGCGACGCCCTCGGTCTTCTTGGTGGCTTCTTCCATGAGGTTGGCGCAGTTGGCGCAGTCGACTTCGATCTGATAGGTCTTTTTCATGGTATGTTTCTCCTTTTCGGCACAAAATATTTAACGATTAAGTGCTTGTTTAATCTTGATGACCGTACTATAATGTCCGCAAAGGCAAAAGTCAAGGGCTGCTCGCATGTCTCTTCCGTTCGGGCGAAACAAACTTCCAAACGGGATACGGACGCGCCCGCAGACCTCGAAAAGAAAGGAGGAACATCGATGAGCGAAGTGCATTTACCCCACCAGCACAGCGACGAGGGCACGATGCGGGAGCTGCAGGAATCGGTGGAGACGATCGGCAGCTTCCAGACCGTGGCGGACGTGTTCAAGCAGCTCTCCGACAGCAGCCGCGTGCGCATTTTCTGGCTGCTGTGCCACTGCGAGGAGTGCGTCATCGACCTCTCCGCGATGGTCGGCATGAGCTCGCCCGCGGTGTCGCACCATTTGAGGCAGCTGCGTGAGAGCGGACTTCTCGTCTCGCGCCGCGTGGGGAAGGAGGTCTACTACCGCGCGTCGGACAGCGAGCAGGCGCAGCTATTGCACCGCATGATCGAGCGCACGATGGAGATTTCCTGTCCCGAGGAGGAGAGCAAGGCCGCCACCGGCGCGCCGCACCTGCCCCCGCTCGACGCCGAGGTGTACGAGGGCGGCGGCACGAGTGAGCAGATCGAGACCATCCGCGCCGTGCACGACTACCTGACGCAGCACTTAGACAGCCGCACGACGATCGACGAGCTGTCGCGCCGCTTTTTGATGAACCCCTCGACGATGAAGGCGCTCTTCAAGTCCGTCTACGGCAGCTCGCTCGCCTCGCACATCCGCGAGCACCGCATGCAGCACGCGGCAAAGCTGCTGCTCGAGGGCGACGAGAACGTCGCGCAGGTCGCGCGCGCCGTCGGCTACGAGAGCCAGAGCAAGTTCTCCACCGAATTCCACAAGGCCTTCGGCGTCCTGCCGACGGAGTACCGGAAAGCGCAGAAAAGGTAAGTCAGATTTATGAATATGATAAGGGTAGATAAAATGCCCTACCTTCCATTTTGAAAAGGTAGAGCATCTTTTAGTTAAATGTTATCATATATTCGGGAACATTATAACGACTTTTTTGATTAGGGTTGATGGCTATGTTTGTGTAATTTGCATCTCGAAGAATGGATTCAATTTTTTGTAGAGCGATATATACTGCTCTCTTTTCAGCAAGTTTACTGAATTTTATGACGTGTGGATTATGATTTAAATCAATGAAAAAGTCATAACCATTACCGATGTAACATTCAAAATTAACATCAGGACCCTGCAAGTCATAAGCAACATCTCGTAGCATTTCAAGTAAGCGTTCTTCTGGCATGTAAATATCCTCCTAAATTTAGTTTTATTTCATTCGCACGATTGTTCCATGCGCGACGATCATGTGGGAGGGCGACACCACGGAGATTTCTTTTTCGTAAGAGGAAAAGTACTGGAATTGTACGCCGATAACGGCATTTCCGCCAGCGTCAAATGCAAATTGTTTTAATGATGCATATATTTGAGCCTCTGCATTAAGAAGGGCTTTGGCGTTGTCAAAATTTGTTCCGACAGAGACGGAACGAATGCCCAAATAGGTCTCAATAGTGTGCCCCTCGAGGTTATTTGTGGTTGTCAATAAGACATTTTCGATTCCCTGAGCACGATTTTTTTCTTCTTGTTCGCGTTCCTGCCAAGTCATATTCTTTCGGCGAAGCTCTTCAGCTTGTTTTGCGGCTTCTTCAGCCTGCTTTTGCTTAGCCTCTTCTTCTCTCTGTTTGTTTTGCTCAGCCTTAATTTCTTCAAGGACCTGTGCAAAGCAGTCTTCGCAGTACATTTTGCCGTTGCATTCTACTGCATCAGAGAGAAAACCTGTTCGTAAAGTTTTTCCGCATCTTTCGCAAGTGGTTGCCATATTAGCGCACCTCCTGATAAAATGTGCAAAATTGCTATATTCAATATAACATAGCGAAGAAAATATGTCAAATAAGACAAAAACTTGCTGAAAGAGGAGTGAGCGCGAACGTCCCCTCTTTCCACGGAGTTTCGCGGAAGCCGATGCGCCAGCCGACGTGGTCGACTATCTCAAAGTGCAGCGACGAGCACGCGGTGTGAAGCTTCCCCTGCGCCGCTTCGCCCACAACGATAGCCGTTGGCCCGTCTGCGCCGCCGATGATGCCGAAGCAGAAGTCGTTCTGCGCCTCGGGCGCAAAGGAAGCGGTCTCGCGTCTGACCTGGCGCGGGCGGTCGCTCTCGGCGCAGTCCTCGACGAAGATCGAGTTTTCCGGCGGCTCGGGCGTGAGCGTAAAGCTGATGGCTGTGAAATGCGTCGGATAGTCGAACCGCGGGTCAAGGCTCATGCGCTCGCGCGGCAGTTCCTGCGGCTCGACCTCCTGTACGGCGAGCGTATACTCTGTGCCGCGGTAGGAGAAGGCAAACGTATCGCCAGCCTTGTCCGCGCGGAAGCGCGCCCCGGGGACGCGCACCTCGTCCGCCGTCATCGTGACGGCGAGTGATTTGAGCTTCGGCGCGCGCTTCGTGACGAACGGGAACGCCGCGCGGCGGATGCTCCAGCCATACGCGCGGTCGAGGCCGTAGTGCGCCATGGCGGGCTCTGCGTCGGCGCAGAAGCCGGGCTGCTCCGGCAGGAAGATGACGCCGCAGCCGTGGCTCGTGCGGAGCTTCGCACCGTTCAAGGTGAGGCTGGGGGTAAAACCGAGGCTGAGCGGGTGCTCGCGCTCCATCTGTTCGCGTTCGTCGCGCGTGAAGTTGATGGATTCGTCGCTTTCGGGATCGATCCCCCACTTTTCCATAAAGCCGCGCAGCGCGGAAGCCTCCGTGCGCATACAAAAATCAACGACAATGCCCTTTGAACAAACGTAAACCGACGGCACGAACCAGTCGCGCCCCGCCCACGAAAACCACTTTTGTACAGGCACTTCCCTGCCCGCGCGCTCACGACCGTGATGTCCCCAGAAGCTGCCGTCAAAGTAGACCTTCCAGTCCGTTTTCTGTTCGGGCGCGTCGCCGTTCATTTCGGGATCATAAAAGTCCTCGGTGAATTTGAGCTTGCTGAGATCGAACTCCGCTTGCAGCTTGCGCAGGTATTGCCACGGCCGCTCCATCGGCGTGAGGGAAAAGACTGTGGAAATCTGCGAGAGCACCGCCTTCTGCTCGTCCGTCGGCGGATTCTCGGCAAGAAAGGCGTCGAATTGCGCCTCGTCCCACTGCCACGCCTGCTCGAGCGCCGCACTGTCGCCGGTCGCGAGCAGCAGGCGCAGAAAATCGCTGAAATCGCGCGCGATGACGTGCACGCAGTCCTTGCCACCGTTCATCGGGCTCACGGCGAAGACCACCTCGCCAAAACCGCGGACAAAGCAGAAGTGGATGCCGTCGACGCCCGCCCAGCCGAAGATAGAAGCGCCCTTTGGCGTGCAGAAATAGGGATCGTTGTCCTCCTGCCGCATCACGCTGAGGGGCGATAAGTCAAGATGCTTGCGCAGAAATTTTTGATAAAACGCCGCCATGGAAAGCCCTCCTTTGGAGTTCCGGTTTTCCATAGCATACCACACGGGTGCGGAAAAGTCACCGGAATTGCAAAAGCTGTGGATTTTTCGCGCCGGAAGCCGTGCTGCGGCCTTGCCACGTTCTTGCGAACATGATATACTATATTGCTAAACTATCGAGATTCGGGAGGAAACATCCCTTGGAACGCAAAGAAGTCATCGTCAGCGAGCAGGAGCTCGCGCGTCAGAAGGAATTTACGCGCAAGATGCGCGAGATGAACGACCGCCGCACCCGCACGCCGCTCGCGCTGGTCGACACGTTCGGCTGCCAGCAGAACGTGGCCGACGGCGAGGTGCTCATGGGCATGCTGCGCGAGATGGGCTACGAGCTTACGCGCGACGAAAATCAGGCCGACGTCATCCTGCTCAACACCTGCGCCATCCGCGAGCACGCGGAAAAGCGCGTTTACGGCCACTTGGGCCGCCTCAGCCACACGAAGGCCGCCAAGCCGGACCAGATCATCTGCCTCTGCGGCTGCATGGCCCAGCAGAAGGTTGTGGCCGACAAGGTAAAAAATTCTTACCATCATGTCGACCTTGTGCTCGGCCCCCAGGCCGAATGGCGGCTCCCCGAGCTGCTGCACGAGGTGTACACCAAGAATAAGCGCGTTTTCTCCATCGAGAACGAGCACGGCCGCATCGCCGAGGACCTTCCCATCGTGCGCGAGGGCGGCGTGCGCGCGTGGGTGAGCATCATGTACGGGTGCAATAACTTCTGCTCGTACTGCATCGTGCCCTATGTCCGCGGCCGCGAGCGCAGCCGCGAGCCGGAGAAGATCATCGAGGAGTGCCGCGGCCTCATCGCCGAGGGCTACAAGGAGATCACCCTCCTCGGCCAGAACGTGAACAGCTACGGAAAAGATTTGGACACCGAGTACGACTTTGCAGACCTCCTTTCCGCCATCAACGCCATTCCCGGCGACTATTGGCTCCGCTTTATGTCGAGCCAGCCGAAGGACGCGACCAACAAACTTTTCGACACGATGGCACGCTGCGAGCACGTTGCAAAGCAGCTCCACCTCCCCGTCCAGTCCGGGTGCGACCGCGTTCTGAAAGCGATGAACCGCCCCTATACGCGCGCAAAGTACGAGGAAATGATTGCCTACGCGCGAAGCGTCATGCCAAGCATGGTGCTCACGAGCGACGTCATCATCGGCTTCCCGGGAGAGACCGAGGACGAAGCGATGCAGACTGTCGATCTTGTAGAAAAGACGCAGTTCGACGCGCTCTTCACCTTTATTTTCTCCCCGCGTCCCGGCACGCCGGCGGCGAAGATGGACGACCCCGTCTCGCGCGAGGAAAAGCAGGTCTGGTTTGAAAAGCTCGTCGACGCGCAGAACGCCATCAGCGCGAAAAAGCACGCGGCCTACATCGGCAGGACGGTGAAAGTCCTTGTCGACGGCGAGAGCGACGACGAGGCATTCCCCCTCGCCGCGCGCACGGAGGGCAACCGCCTCGTGCGCATGAAAGGCGACAAGGCCCTGATCGGCACATTTGCCAAAGCGAAGATCACCGACAGCAACACCTGGGCGCTCTACGGCGAAGCGGTAGAGGAATAAAGAAAAGGGGGGCTTTTTGATGAAAGTCGTCATTTTGATGGAAAACAGCACGTGCAGAGACACCGTCGCCTGCGCGCACGGCCTGTCGATGTATATTGAGACCGACAAGCACAAAATTCTTTTCGACATGGGACCCGACGCGCAGTTTATCGACAATGCCAAGGCGCTCGGCGTCGATTTGACGCAGGTCGATATCGCCTTTTTGTCCCACGCGCACAACGACCACTGCGGCGGCCTCGAAGCGTTCTTGAAGCTGAACGACCGCGCCAAGGTCTATATGCAGAAGGCCGTCTGGGGCCAGTACTACGTCGTCACGCCCAGCAAGTGCGCCTACATCGGCATGGACGCGGTGCTCAAGAATTACGAGGACCGCTTCGTTCTCTGCGATGGCGTGCAGAAGCTTGACGAAGAACTGACGGTTTTCTCCGCCGTTCCGGGCCGCGAGCTGTGGAGCGGCGCGAACGACACGCTGCGCGAGAAGATCGGTGAGGACTATCCGCGCGACACGTTCCGCCACGAGCAGGATCTATTGGTCACGGAAAACGGCAAGACCGCGCTGTTCGCGGGCTGCGCGCACTGCGGCATCGTGAATATCCTGAAAAGCGCCGAGGACGTGCTCGGCAGAGCGCCCGACGCGGTGTTTGCGGGCTTCCACCTCTATAACCCCTCGCTCGGCAAGAGCGAGCCGGACGAGCTGGTCGACGCCGTGGGCGAAAAGCTGCGCGGCGACAAGGTCGCGCACTACTTCACGGGCCACTGCACGGGCAAGGAAGCCTATGAAAGATTGAAACGTAAGCTCGGCGACCGCCTCGGTGAAATGCCCGCGGGCTCCGACTTTACCGTGTAAATTTTAGATTTTAGAGAGAAAGAAAGCGAGGACGAATCATGGCCGAGATCACGCCGATGATGAAGCAGTATTTGGAGATCAAGGAACAGAATAAGGATTCGATCCTCTTTTTCCGCTTGGGCGACTTCTACGAGATGTTCAACGAGGATGCTCAGCTCGCCTCGCGCGAGCTCGATTTGACGCTGACGACCCGCGACCGCGGCAAGGCGGCGGAGGATCAGACGCCGATGTGCGGCATTCCCTATCATTCGAGCGACGCCTACATCGCGCGCCTGATCGCCAAGGGCTACAAGGTCGCCATCTGCGAGCAGACCGAGGACCCTGCGCTCGCCAAGGGCCTTGTCAAGCGCGATATCATCCGCGTCATCACGCCCGGCACGGTCATCGACAGCGCATGCCTCGACGACCGGCGCGGCAACTTCCTCTGTGGCATCTTTTTGGACGGGCAGAACGCCGGCGCGGCCTTCTGCGACATGACGACCGGCCACACGCACGTGACCGCCTTTTCGGGCGACGACCGCGCAGAACACCTGTATAACGAGTTATCCCGTTTCTCCCCCGCCGAGGCGGTGCTGAGCGCGGGTGCTTACGACAACGGTGAGCTGGTCGAATACCTTCGCGATAAGCTGTCCTGCGCGGTCGAGCGCGGCGAGAACCGCTTTGAGCTCAAAGCGTGCGAAAAAGCCATCCGCGCGCAGTTTGGCGAGGAGCGCTTTGCAAGCCTTCCGCGCAACAACCCGGCCGCGTCGCTCGCGCTGGGCGCGCTGCTCTCGTATCTGCACGAGACGCAGAAGACCGATCTTTCCTACATCAAGGATTTAGAATACTACGAGCAGGGGCGCTTCATGGAGCTTGACCTCTCCGCGCGGCGCAATCTGGAGCTGACCGAGACCATCCGCGCCAAGGAAAAGCGCGGCAGCCTCCTCTGGGTGCTCGACAAGACGAAGACCGCCATGGGCGCGCGCAATCTGCGCGCATGGCTGACGCGTCCCCTGCGCGACGTCGCGGCCATCGAGCGCCGCCTCGGCGCGGTCGAGGCGCTGACGAAGAACACCGTCGCGCGCGAAGAGCTGATTCTATCGCTCTCCGGCATCAGCGACATGGAGCGTCTCATCGGCCGCATCGCCTACGGCACGGCGGGCGGGCGCGACTTTGCGTCGCTGCGCAACTCCATCGAGCGCATCACGGAGGTCAAAGCCCAGCTCGCGGCGTTCACGACGGGCAGGCTGCATGAGTTAGACAACGAGCTCGACACGCTCGCCGACGTGGCGCAGAGCATTCGCGACACGCTCGTTGATGAGCCGCCGTTTTCCGTGCGTGAGGGCGGCTTCATCCGCAAGGGCTTCAATGCCGAGGTCGACCGCCTGCACGAGATTTTGTCGGGCGGCAAGGGGCTTCTCGCCGACATCGAGACGCGCGAGAAGGAAAAGACCGGCATCCGCACGCTGAAGATCGGCTACAACAAGGTCTTCGGCTACTATATCGAGGTCTCGAATTCGTTCAAGGACCTCGTCCCCGATACTTACATCCGCAAGCAGACGCTCGTGAACGGCGAGCGCTACATCACCGAGGAACTTAAAAACCTTGAGCAGGAGATTTTGACCGCGGGAGATCGCGACAAGGCGCTCGAATTTGAAATTTTCACCGCCCTGCGCGAATCCGTCACCGCCGAGAGCGTGCGCATCCAGCGCGCGGCGGGGCTCATCGCCGAGCTCGACACGCTCTGCTCGCTCGCGTCCGTCGCGGTGAACAACAACTATTGCCGTCCGAGCGTGGACGACAGCGGCGTCATCGAAATTCACGACGGCCGCCACCCCGTCGTCGAGCGCGTGCTCAAGGACGCGCTCTTCGTCCCGAACGACACCTACATGGGCGAGCGCGAGGACCGCGCTGCCATCATCACCGGCCCCAACATGGCCGGTAAGTCGACCTACATGCGTCAGGTCGCGCTCATCACGCTCATGGCGCAGATCGGCTCGTTCGTGCCCGCGAAAAGCGCGCGCATCGGCGTGGTCGACCGCATCTTCACGCGTATCGGCGCGAGCGACGATCTCGCCGGCGGCCAGTCGACCTTCATGGTCGAAATGACCGAGGTGAGCGAAATTTTGCATCAGGCGACGCCACGCTCGCTGCTCATTCTCGACGAGATCGGCCGCGGCACGTCGACCTTCGACGGCATGAGCATCGCCCGCGCGGTGCTCGAATTCTGCGCCGACCCGAAAAAGCTCGGTGCCAAGACGCTGTTCGCCACGCACTACCACGAGCTCACGGAGCTTGAGGGCATTCTTCCCGGTGTGAAGAATTACAGCATTTCCATTAAAAAGCGCGGCGACGAGCTCATCTTCCTGCGCAAGATCGTCCCCGGCGGCGCCGACCGCAGCTACGGCATCGAGGTCGCAAAGTTAGCGGGCCTGCCGAACGAGGTCGTGAGGCGCGCGAACGTCATCCTAAAAGAGCTCGAGCAGGGCGGCGCGTATCAGGCAAAGCCCCGCGAGGAGACCGAGCAGGTCAGTCTTGACGCGATCGGCGAGGCTGAGGTGCTCGCGGCCATCCGCCGCGCCCAGCCGGACACGATGTCCCCCATCGAGGCGATGCAGCTCCTCTACGAGCTCAAGCAGAAGCTCTCGTAATTTCCCCGGAAAAGAGGTCTCCCCATGGCAAAAAAGAAAACCGCCTCCGGCGGCATGAACCGCACCGAGCGCGTCGCCGGAACGATCTTCTTCCTCGTCTATCTTCTGGTGATGCCGCTTTTGGCAACAAGAATATTCGACCTTCTGGAGGTCGTGCTCGACACCACCATCAACGATTCCCTGCGCAATGTGCTCTATTACTACACGCTCTTCGCCGTCACGGTGTTGCTGTTCCACTCGTATCTGGCGCACACATCGGGCCGGTTTTTAGACAACCTGAACCGCTCACTATCAACGCTTCTTCTTGGACTTCTCGTCTTCTACGGCGCGAACGAGCTCATATTCCGCGTGTGCAATGTGCTCTTCGACAGCCGCACGAACTTAAACGACATGACCATCGCCGCGCAGGTGGCCTCCGCCCCGCGCATGACGGCACTGATCGTCGTGCTGCTCGCGCCGTTTGTGGAGGAGGTGCTCTTCCGCGGCCTCGTGTTCGGGTGCCTGAAAGAAAAGAGCAGAATATTCGCCTACATTCTCTCCTGCGCGCTGTTTGCGTTTTTACACGTGTGGACGGCGGCGGTGTCCAACTGGGACTTAGGCTATCTCATTTTGATGCTGCAATACCTTGTGCCCGGCCTTGTGTTTGCCTGGGCGTATGAGCATTCGGGCACGCTGTGGACGTCGATCCTGCTCCACATGCTCGTCAATGCCCTTTCCCTTTTCACCATCGCTTCCTAAAAGGAGGAAATCAATGCCCCATATTCAGCAATTATCGCCGCATGTCGCCGACCTCATCGCCGCGGGCGAGGTGGTCGAGCGCCCCGCGAGCGTTGTCAAGGAGCTGCTGGAAAACGCCATCGACGCCGGCGCGCAGAGCGTGACGGTGGAGATGAAAAACGGCGGCATGACCTATCTTCGCGTCAGCGACGACGGCTGCGGCATCGCGCCGAGCGAGCTGCCGACGGCCTTTCTGCGCCACGCGACGAGCAAGCTGCGCACGGCGGAGGATTTGGCCGCCATCGGCACGCTGGGCTTCCGCGGCGAGGCGCTCGCGGCGATCTCTTCCGTTTCTCGGCTCGACATTTTCTCGCGCGAGCGCGGCGCGCTCAGCGGAGCAAAGCTCCACCTGGATGGCGGCGTCCCCGGCACGGTCGAGGATGCGGGCTGCCCCGAAGGCACGAGTATCATCGTGCGCGACCTCTTCTACAACACGCCCGCGCGCTTAAAGTTTATGAAGCGCGACAGCGCGGAAGCCACGGCCATCGCGGGCCTTGTCGGGCACCTTGCGCTCTCGCATCCCGAGGTGTCGTTCAAGCTCATCAAGGACGGCACGCAGACGCTGCTGACCCCCGGCGATGGCGCGCTGCGCTCCGCCATTTACGCCTCTCTCGGGCGTGAGTTCACGCTCTCGCTCCTTGAGGTCAAGGGCGCGGACGGCGACATGGGCGTCACGGGCTTTGTGACCTCGCCCATCGCCTCGCGCGGCACGCGCGGCATGCAGACGTTTTTTGTCAACGGGCGTCTCGTCAAATCCCAGCTTCTTACCGCTGCGCTCGAAGAAGCCTACTCCAACCGCATGATGAAGGGCAAGTTCCCCGGCTGCGTGCTGCTCGTCGAGCTGCCGCGCGACATGGTGGATGTGAACGTCCACCCTGCCAAGACCATCGTGAAGTTCGTGGGCGAAAAGCGCGTGTTTGATCTCGTTTACCACGCGGTCATGGCCGCGCTCGACAAGCGCGAAGAGGCCGAGCGCCCCCAGCCAAAGCCCGCGTCTCAAGTACAGAATCCGCGCGGCGATTTCTTCGCCAACATGACCTCGCAGCAGTACCGCGAGAGCCAGAGGGCGGCGGAAAAGCCCGCCTATACACCTGCCGGTGCGCGTCCCGTGTCCGCGCCGCAGAGCGCGCCGGTGAAGCCCTCGCCCGCCCCGCAGTGGCAGACGAGAGTGCCCGCCATCGACACGCAGAGCGGCGGCAAAGCGGCGCTTTCCGACTATGTGCGCCATGAAACGCCCGCGTCCGCGCCGGTACTGTCAGCACAGCAGTCACAGCCTGTGGAAAAGTCTGTCCATTCTGTGGAAAACCATGACGACGAGGTCGTCACGCTGCCGATGCCGGAGGAAGACGCCCGCCCCGTCGTGACCGGCCCAATCATCGGACCGGCGGCGGAGACTGCGGCAGAGCCCGAGCCGGAAGCGCCCGCCGTCCCCGTGTTTGCCCCTGCGAAGCAGGAAGAGCCCGAGATCGAGCAGACGACGTTCGTTCCCCCGTCCGCCGCGCCGTGGCGCATCGCGGGTGAGGTGCTCGACACCTACATCGTCTGCGAGGACGAGGATAAAAACATCTGGCTCATCGACAAGCACGCCGCGCACGAGCGCGTGAATTTCGACCGCATGAAGGCCAACCAGGAGCCACTGATGTGCCAGGCCCTGCTCGCTCCCCTCGTGGCGGAGTTCGCCGCCGAGGAATACAGCGCGCTCACGGCGAATTTGGACCTTCTGCGCGAGTTCGGCTTTGAGTGCGAGGAATTCGGCGGCGGGAGCCTCATTCTGCGCGCCATCCCCGCCGATATCGACAGCGGTGACGCCATCCCCGCGCTCGAAGAGCTCGCCGACAAGCTCGTCACCGCCCACACCGTCGACCCCGCCGCCGCGCGCGACGCGCTGCTGCACACGATGGCCTGCAAGGCGGCCATCAAGGGTGGATGGAAGAGCGACCTAAGCGAGCTGCGTGTGCTCGTCGACAAGGTGCAGAGCGGCGAGGTGCAGTTCTGCCCGCACGGACGGCCCGTGAAAGCCAAGCTCACGAAGTACGAGCTCGAAAAAATGTTCAAGCGCGCGTGAGCGCAGGAGGGAGAAAATGAAACTCGTATGCGTCGTCGGCCCGACGGGCTGCGGCAAAACGTGGCTCGGTGTCGAGCTTGCGAAAATGCTCGGCGGCGAGGTCGTCTCCTGCGACTCGATGCAGATCTACCGCGGCATGCTCATCGGTACCGCCGCGCCGACGGCGGAGGAGATGCAGGGCATTCCGCATCACATGGTCGGCGTCGCCGACCCGCGGGAAAACTACTCCGTCGCCCGCTACGCGGACGACGCGGCGAAGTGCGTCGACGATATTCTCTCGCGCGGGAAGCAGCCCGTCATCGTCGGCGGCACGGGGCTTTACCTCAATGCCCTGCTCGCCGGTCACGGCTTTGCCGGCGGCGACAAGGACGGCAGATACCGCGCGGAGTTGGAATCCCGCTGGGACAAGGAGGGCGGCGAGGCGATGTTCGCCGAGCTCCGACGCATCGACCCCGAGACCGCCGGAAATCTCCATTTGAACGACAAAAAGCGCATCCTCCGCGCGCTCGAGGTCTACTACGAGACCGGCAAGACCATGGCACAGCACAACGCGGAGACGAAACTCATCCCCCCGCGCTACGATTCCGTGCGCATCGGCCTTGCCTATGAGGATCGGGACGACATGAAGCGCGCCATCGACCTCCGCGTCGACAAAATGGTCGAGGCGGGGCTTTTCGACGAGGTCAGAGCGCTGCTCGATTCCGGACTTCCCCGCGACGTGACGGCCATGCAGGCCATCGGGTATAAAGAGGCGCTTGCCTACTTGGACGGCGAGGCCACGCGCGAGGAGGCCATCGACGAGATCAAGCTCCGCTCCCGCCAGTATGCCAAGCGCCAGCTCACGTGGCTGCGGCGCGACCCCAGCATCCACTGGTTTTATTGGAAAAAAACGAGGATTCTCCCCGATTGCCTCGCTTTTTCGACAGAAATTCTCCATACCTATGGCGTATCCTGACTTTAACGCGGACAAGCCGTCCGCAAAAAAGAAAGGAAAGAAAAGCCATGAAAAAAATTGCAAACCTTCAGGACCTATTTCTCCTCTCTGCGCGCCGCAATCGCACGAGCGTGACGGTATTTCTCGTCAACGGCTTCCAGATGCGCGGCGTCATCACGGGCTTTGACAGCTTTGTCGTCATCTTGGAGAGCGACGGCAAGCAGCAGATGCTCTACAAGCACGCGATCTCGACGATCGTGCCCATCGCGGTCATCGACCTCAAAGGCGCGGAGGAAAGCGAGGAGTAAGCACGCCTGATCCGGGAGTGTGCCATGAAATCTACATCCGTTTCCAAAAAGATCATCACGATCCTGCTCCTTTTGGCGGTCATCGGGTATTTCGCCGTGCAGGGCTACAACTACTTTGTCAGCCCCGAGACGACGACGCTCGTCTACCGCTATCACAGCGAGCAGTCCATTGCCCTGCGGGGCTACGTGGTGCGCGACGAGCAGGTCGTGGACTGCAATGAAACGCTCATCGAGCTCAAGCACGCCGAGGGCGAGCGCGTGGGCCAGGGCGACACCATCGCCTCCGTCTACCGCTCGGCCGACGCGCTGAACGCCACGCAGCAGCTCGAGACACTGCGCGCGCAGAAAGAGCAGCTTGAGTACGCCAAGAGCGCCTCGAGCGACGCGGCCACCGCGCTGCGTCTGGATACCGACATCCGCGAGCAGATCATCTCCGTGCGCGCGGCCTACGAGTCGGGCGCGTACAGCTCGCTCGACACGCTGATCCCTCAGCTCAAAACGACGGTCTTGAAGCGCGAATACGCCTACAACGGCAGCGATGACTTAACGGCGAAGCTCGACGAGCTGAACGCGCAGATCACCGCGCTCTCGGGCGCGGCGAGCGGCGGCACGACGCGCATCACAGCGCCCGTGTCGGGGACTTACAGCGCCGTGGCCGACGGGTACGAGAGCGTGCTGACGCCGGAGGCCCTTGAGACGATGACGCCCTCGCAGCTTTCGTCCGCCGCGCCGCAGAGCGTTTCGACCACGGTGGGCAAGCTCATTCAGGGCAGCGCGTGGTACTTCGCCGCGAACGTGAACGAGGAGGACGCCGCGTCCCTGAAGGAGAACAGCAGGCTGACGCTCCGCATGGCGTCGGGCGTCGGCTTTGACCTGCCCGTCACGCTCACGCGCATCAGCGCCGCGGAGAACGGCAAATGCCTGATCGTGCTCAAGAGCACGCGGTACTTATCCTACATGACGCTGCTGCGCGAGCAGAACGCCGAGCTCATCATCAGCGCATACGACGGCCTGCGCGTGCCGAAAAACGCGCTGCGCGTGGATGAAAACGGCGTGTCAGGCGTTTACTGCCTCGTCGGGCGCGTGGCGTACTTCAAGCCTGTGAGCATCGTCTATCAGGGCAGCGACTACTGTCTGGTGGAGCCCGGCACGATCGAAGCCGCCACGGAGAGCCAAAAGTCCCTTTACACCCTGCGCCCGAACGATGAGGTCATCGTTTCGGCAGGGGAGCTATATAACGGAAAGGTCGTAGATTAGAAATGAGCATTGCTGAAAACATCGCGCGCGTGCGCGCAAACATCGCCGCGGCCGCCAAAGAGGCGGGCCGCAATGTAAGCGAAATTACCCTCGTCGGCGCGAGCAAGATGAACGACGCGGACGCCTGCCGCGCCGCCATCGCCGCGGGCATCGACGTGCTGGGCGAGAACCGCGAGCAGGAGATGACGAAAAAGCTCGCCGAGCACGCCTATGACGGCGCGCCCCTGCACTTTATCGGCCACCTCCAGCGCAACAAGGTGAAAAATGTCGTCGGCAAGGTCGCGATGATCGAATCGGTCGGCTCGCTCGAGCTGCTCTCGACCATCGACAAGCAGGCTGAGAAGCTGGGCATCGTGCAGGATATCCTGCTTGAGGTGAATATCGGCGGCGAGGAGGCCAAGAGCGGCTTTGCGCCCGAGAGCCTGGAGCAGGCGGCGGAAGAGGCCAAAAAGTGCGCAAATGTCCGCGTGCGCGGCCTCATGTGTATCCCGCCGGTCGCCGAGGGCGAGCACGGCAGCCTGCCCTACTTTGAAAAAGTTCATGCACTTTTTGTTGACATCAATGCCAAGTTGTATGATAATACACTTGATATACTGTCAATGGGCATGAGCGGCGACTATGAAGACGCGGTGCGCGCAGGCGCGACGATGGTGCGCGTCGGCACGGCGATCTTCGGCGCCCGCAATTATACGATTTGATCGAGGAGGTCTTGATACCATGGGTATTTTGGATGATCTGAAAAAGTGGGCTCACCCCTACGAGGATGAGGACGAGGAATATGAAGATGATTTCCCCGATCTGAGAGACCGCGGCGACACGGGCGCCTTTGCCGACCGCCGCAGCGCCGAGCGCAAGGCGGAGGACCGCCGCAACAAGGTCGTGAACATCAACGCGACCACGCAGCTCAAGGTCGTGCTCGTCAAGCCCGAGCGCTTTGAAAACGCGAGCGAGATCGCCGACCATCTGAAGGAAAAGCGCACGGTGGTCATCAACCTTGAGTCCACGAACAAGGACATTGCAAGAAGACTGATCGACTTCCTCTCCGGCGTGGCCTACGCGGGCGAGGGCAAGATCAAAAAGGTCGCGGCCAACACGTACATCATCACGCCCTATCATGTGGATATCATGGGCGATCTGATCGACGAGCTGGAAAATAACGGCCTCTACCTGTAAAGAAACGGAGAGTGGGATAGTATGCTGACACCGCAGGAAGTTTCCGGCCGCGCTTTCAGCAAAGCGGCCTTCGGTGGATATAATATGGCGATGGTCGACGAGTTTCTCGACGAGCTGACCGACGATTATACCTCGCTCTATAAAGAAAACGCCGCCCTCAAGGCCAAGCTCAAGGTGCTGGTCGACAAGGTGGAGGAGTACCGCGCGACGGAGGATTCCATGCGCGCCGCCCTCCTGACCGCCCAGCGCATGGCCAACACCATGGTCGAAGAGGCCGAGGAGAAGAAAAAGGCCATGCTCGTCGGCGCGGAGGACGAAGCCCGCGCCAAGATCGGCGCGCTGCAGAGCGATGTCGAGCTTGAGCAGCGCCGATTGAACGCGGCCAAGGCCGCGACGGCGGAATTTTTGCAGAAGACGCGCGAGCTTGCGCAGGCGCAGCTTGCGCTCATCGAGCGCGCGCCCGACCTGACGCCCGAGGAGATCGCGGGCGGCGAAAAGGCCGAGCAGAAGGCCGAGGCCGACGTGAACGCCATCGAGGAAAAGATCCTCGCGTCCTTCTGCCCCGCGGCGGAGGAGGCCGCGCCCGAAAAGACGCAGGAGACCGCTCCGGCGGAAGAGCAGAGCGCGCCGAAGGCCGAAGAGCCCAAGGCAGAGCCGCTCGAGCCGGACGACAGCCCGTTTGTAGAAACGGCCAGCCATGCCATCCGTCTGGATGACCTCAAGTTCGGCCGCAACTATCACGGAGAAGAGTAACAGCAAAAGGGCGGTTTTGGCCGGCTCCACAGAGGAGCCGGTTTCAGACCGCCCTTTTATTTTTTCTTTGGCCGCAGCGCGGTGAAAAGGAGACGACATGAACAAAAAGCCCATCATCGCCTTTCTCTACGACTTTGACAAGACCCTCTGCACGACCGACATGCAGGACTATACGTTCATCCCCTCGCTCGGCTACACGCCCGGCGAGTTCTGGAGCATCGCGAATTCCTTCGGCTTTGAGAACCGCATGGACGGCCTGCTCGCCTACATGTACACGATGATCGAGGAGTGCCGCAAAAAGGGCATCCGCCTGGACCGCGACTACCTCGTCTCCTGCGGGCATGCGATCGAGCTGTTCCCCGGCGTGCAGGACTGGTTCTCGCGCATCAACGCCTTCGGCGAAACGCTGGGCGTGGAGATCGAGCACTACGTGCTCTCCTCCGGCCTGCGCGAAATCATCGAGGGCAGCGGCGTGAGCCACGAATTTAAGGAAATTTACGCCTGTGAGTTTTTCTACAACGAAGAGGGCCTCGCCTCGTGGCCGAAGCTCGACGTCAACTTCACAAACAAGACCCAGTTTGTCTACCGCATCAACAAGGGAATACTCGACGTCGCGAAGGACAAGGAGCTCAACGCCTCGATGCCCGACGACTCCAAGCGCATTCCGTTCACGAACATGATTTACATCGGCGACGGCCTTTCCGACGTGCCGTGCATGAAGATGATGCGCGCCTACGGCGGGCAGGCCGTGGCCGTGTATCAGGACAGCAACCGCGCGGGCGTGGAGGACCTGCTCGCCAAGGGGCGCGTGGACTTCATCTTCCCCGCGGACTACCGCGACGGGACGCTCTTTGACGAGACGATGAAAAATATCGTCCGCAAGATCGCCATCGCCGACGCGCTGGCCGAGGAAAACCAGCAGCAGCTCCGCTCGCTCGGCCGGAGCGAGGTGCCGCAGCAGGTGGGGCTGTTCTGATGGTCAATTTGCGCTGCCCCGTCTGCGCTGGGGCGCTTGAAAAACGCGCGGGGGCCTATCTCTGCCCGAAAAACCACAGCTTTGACATCGCCAAGAGCGGATACGTCAACCTCCTGCTCAACTCCTCGCAGGGCCACCACGGGGATGACAAGCTCATGGTACGCGCCCGCCGCGACTTTTTGGACAAGGGCTATTACGACCGCTTCATCGCCGCCGTTGCGGACGCCGCGGCGGAGTTCACGCCGCAGGAGGCGACGGTCCTCGACGCAGGCTGCGGCGAGGGGATTTATTCTCTTGCCGTTCTGCGCGCCATCGAAAAAGCGGGCAAGCACGGCGAGCTTTTAGGCGTCGACATCTCGAAGACCGCGCTCCAGTACGCATCGAAGCGCTCGCCGGACTTCACGCTCTGTGTCGCCTCGTGCGCGCACCTGCCGGTCGAAGACGGCAGCGTCGACGAGGTGCTCAATATCTTCTCCCCTTTCGTGCCGGAGGAATTTGCGCGCGTGCTGAAGCCGGGCGGCTATCTTCTGCGCGCCTATCCCCTGCGCGAGCATCTGTGGGAGCTCAAAGCGCTCATCTACGACACGCCGCGCGACAACCCGCCCACGCCGCTTACGACCGAGGGCTTCACGCTCGTCGAAACGCGCGAAGTGCGCGATATCATTCATTTATCCTGTAATGAGGATATTCTATCTTTGTTCCGCATGACACCATACTATTATAAAACTGGCGCTAAAGACCAGCAAAAGGCTGAGCGAGCTCAGGAGCTGGATGTTCAATTAGCGTTTGGACTTGCTGTTTATCAAAAGGATTGATAATGTTCCCGCACCTGTGCGGGAGGGAGTTCCCTGCGCCGCGCAGGGGTGCAAGTCAAAGGGGCCATTCTCTTTCGCAAAAGAGAATGGCCCCTTTGGAACCCCAAGAGAAAGGCTTTTAATTGGCAGTCTCAGGCTTGAATGCCCTTTTTGCCTCTGGAATGAAACTGCCTGCGCGGCGAAGCCGCGTTTAGAGTTGCTATACGACTTGCCTCTGCTTCTACTACCCGCTGCCGCTCTGCTGATCTTGTAGAAGTGCAGCCTAATTTCCGTCTATCGCCAGCCTCATCAATGCGGCGAGCGCAGCAATGCCGCTATTTCGCACGCAGTCCGCCGCCAAGCAAACGTCACTCGCGCCTCACGATAGTAAGGCGCGGTTGCAAGCGGTCACGACTCGCAGGGATTCATGGCGAAGCCATGTACACCGCACTTACATTGCACAGCGCGTGCAGCTCTTCAAGATCGAGACTGCCAATGTGCGGGGTCGAGGGGGAAGGCCCCTCGTCCTTTCTCTTGGGGGATTAAAAGGGGGATATTCTCTTTCTGAGAAAGAGAATATCCCCCTTTAACGCACCCCCGCACGGTGCGAGAGCTCCCCCTGCCGCGCAGCGCGCGGCATTATAATCTTTTTCCATACATGAAAAGATCACATTTGAGCATGCCATTGTACAACTTACGTTTCTTATCGGCAAAGCGCCCGTAGCAGCGCTCAAAGTCAGGATGTGACGACAGCACATACACCCGCCAGGTGTCGGGCAGCTTGTCCATCGCCTTGCCGAAGGCTTTATAGAGCTCGCCCGCCTCTTCGCGCTCAAGAAGCCGCTCGCCATACGGCGGGTTCGTCACGATGCGGCCATACAAGCCGCCCCAGTGGAAACGCGTGGCGTCGTCGACCTCGAACTTGACGATGTCGTCGACCTCGGCGAGCTCGGCGTTGTGGCGCGAGAGCTCGACGGCGTCGGGGTCGATGTCGCCGCCCCAGATCTCGTACTTGCCGTGGAACTCGTTGTCCATGGCCTCGTCGGCTGCGTCGAGCCAGAGCATTTTATCGAGCGTGGCCCAGTGCTGGGCGGCAAAGCTGCGGTTGAGGCCCGGCGCACGGTTGCGCGCGATGAGCGCCGCCTCGATGGCGATGGTGCCGCTGCCGCAGAAGGGGTCACAGAACGGGTCGCGCCCATTGTAGTGCGAGAGCTTGACCATCGCGGCGGCGAGCGTTTCCTTGAGGGGGGCCGCCACGCCGTGGGCGCGGTAGCCGCGCTTGTAAAGGCCCTCGCCCGAGGTGTCGAGCCCGACGGTCACTTCGTCCTTCATGATGGAAAAGCGCACCTGATAGCGCCGCCCCGTTTCGGGGAACTGCGCGATGCCGTAGGCCGCGCTCAGGCGGTCGACGACCGCCTTTTTGACGATCGACTGGCAGGCGGGTACGGAGTGGAGCGTCGAGTTGATGGAATAGCCCACGACGGGGAATTCGCCCTCGCGCGGGATCCAGTCCTCCCAGTGCACCGCGCGCACGCCCTGAAAGAGCGATTCAAAATCCGTCGCGCGGAACTTATGCAGAACTAGAATGACGCGCGCACCGCAGCGCAGATTGATGTTGAGGCGCGCGATGTCGCGCGCTTCGCCGCGGCAGAGGACGCGGCCATTCTCGACGCGCACATCAGAAAGCCCCAGCTTTTTGATCTCATCGCCAACGAGACTTTCCAGTCCCAGCAGGCAGGGAATGACAAATTCCAGCATAATAACGCTCCCGAAAAAATGATTTGACTTTAGTATAGCGGATGGGAACAAAAAAGCAATCGCCGCGTCAAAATAAGCATGGTAAAGCGGTGGAGCGTGTGGTACAATAGGAAAAACAGCGCGGAAAGCGCGCTGTCACATGGATGTAACATCAAACTTGCGCGAAATTTTCCGAAAAAATACGGAATGCAACACTAAAGTTGCTGGAAATGGACGCGCGGTTTTGCTATCTTATCCTCAGACAGAGAAACGGAGGGAACGCAATGGCATTTGGCGAGCGGCTCCAGGAGGTCCGCAAACGCAGCGGACTGACGCAGGAGGAATTTGCCGAACAGCTTCAGGTCTCGCGCCAGTCGGTCTCGCGCTGGGAGTCGGGCCGCGGCTACCCTGAGATGGAGAAGATCATCTTCATCTGCAACCGCTACGGCGTAACGATGGACGAGCTGTTCAAAGAAGAAGTCCCCACCCCCGGCGAGCCGCCGGTCGAAGCCCCGCTGCTGTCCGCGCGCACGCTCGGCAGCGAGTTGTCAAACCTGTACGCGAATCTGTCACCCTACAACAAAAGCATCGGGATCATGCTGCTGACCGTCATCGCGATGATCGGTCCGGCATACGTCTACTGTATGCGCAGTTTGAAAGGAGGAGCAGATGAAATGATGACCATTATCTGGATCACCGCCATCATCATCTTCGGCATTGCCGAGGCGGCGACGGCGGGGCTGATGTCGATCTGGTTCGTCGTGGGCGCGGTGGCCGCGCTGGTGGCGACGGAGCTGGGCGCGGCGCTGTGGCTGCAATTCGCGGTCTTCCTGATCGTATCCATTCTGGCGCTCATCGCAACAAGGCCCCTTGCGCGCAAGATGCTGGATAAGACTATCGTGCCCACGAATGCCGACCGTGTGCTGCACCACGAGGCCAAGGTGACCGAAACGGTGGACAACGAGAACGCCACGGGCGCTGTGTACATCGACGGCAAGACATGGACGGCGCGCAGCGAAGACGGCAATATCATCCCTAAGGGGAAAATGGTAAGAATCGTTCGCATGGAGGGCGTTAAGCTCTACGTGCGCGAGAGTAAAGAACCCAGCGAGAGAAGAGAGTAAACCCAAACTACACAACATTTTAGGAGGAAAAGAACTATGCAATGGATCGGCTATATCGGTATCGGCATTTTAGTGCTGCTGGTGCTTCTGGTGCTTGTCACGAACATCCAGATCGTGCAGCAGTCGCGCGCCTACGTCGTTGAGCGCCTCGGCGCTTACAGCGCGACATGGGGCGTGGGCCTGCACTTCAAAATTCCGTTTTTCGAGCGCGTTGTGAAGAAGGTCAGCCTCAAAGAGCAGGTGGCCGACTTCGATCCCCAGCCCGTCATCACGAAGGATAACGTCACGATGCAGATCGACACGGTCATCTACTTCCAGATCACCGACCCCAAGCTCTACACCTATGGTGTCGAGCACCCGATGAACGCCATCGAGAACCTGACGGCGACGACCCTTCGTAACATCATCGGCGAGATGGAGCTCGACCAGTCGCTCACGAGCCGCGATGTCATCAACGCCAAGATGCGCTCTATCCTCGATGAGGCCACCGACCCGTGGGGCATCAAGGTCAACCGCGTGGAGCTCAAGAACATCCTGCCGCCGCGTGAGATCCAGAACGCGATGGAAAAGCAGATGAAGGCCGAGCGCGAACGCCGCGAGTCCATCTTGCAGGCCGAGGGCCAGAAGCAGTCCCAGATCCTCGTGGCCGAGGGCGAAAAGCAGTCCACCATCCTGCGCGCGGACGCCGAAAAGCAGGCGGCCATCCTCAAGGCCGAGGCCGAGCGTCAGGCCGCCATCCTCAAGGCCGAGGGTGAAGCGCAGGCCATCCTGAACGTGCAGCAGGCACTTGCCGACTCCATCAAGATGCTCAATGAGGCCAACCCCAACGAGCAGGTCATCAAGATCAAGGCGCTCGAATCGTTCGAAAAGGCCGCCGACGGTCAGGCGACGAAGATCATCGTCCCGAGCGAGATTCAGAGCCTCGCCGGTCTCGCCGCGAGCTTTAAGGGGCTGCTTGAAGAAGACAAGAAGTAATTTCAAAAAAGAGGCAGAGCCTCTTTTTTGAAAAAGCCGCACTCCGCTTCGTGCCTTGCCGCCCTTGGCGGCTGCGACACGCGCGGAGCGAGAGGAGTAAATCGCCACGCGCCGGTCGCGGCGATTTACAACCTCAATTTTTTCCGCGTCTGCGGACGCGGAATTCTGCGAAGCATTTTGTCATAGTCAAAAAAGGAAGAGGTTCCCATCGGGAACCTCTTCCTTTTTTGATGTAAGGTGTTGCGAACTCAGCCCTCGGAATCCGTGCGGTTTCTCCAGGAGATCTCCTGCTCGAGCTCGTAGCGCAGCTTCTTGTTCTCCTCGACAAGCTCGTCGTAGTGCTCGCCCTGCACGTAATACTTGACGAACGTGAACGTTGCCTCGTCAAGCTCCTCTTCCGTGTAGGACGGGAGAAGCGAGCCGTTCTTGCGCTGAAGGCCGGAGATATTCACGACCACCAGGCGGCGGTGCTGCTCGGAGAGCTGGAAGAGCTGGAGCTTTGCGGGAATTTCAAGCCCTAAGTCATAGGTGCTGTTCACGCGCTCCATGATGTTGCGGTACTCGGGCTTGGCCGAGACGATGACGCCGTGCTGCATAAACAGTTTCTTGAGGTAGTCCACAGAAACGTCCTCGCGGGTGATCGTGCCCTTGCCGAGACCTGTGAGCATCGTGTTAGACAGATTCAGGCTGACGTAAACTTCTTCGCCGGTCTTGGGATAGCTCATAATTTGCCTCCATTAAAGTCTGCGCCGCAAGCGCGGCTGGGATTGATATGACATTTTTATGGTAGCATGGCGGAGCGGAAAATACAAGCGGCAGGTTGTATGAACTGTCGCTTACAAATTTGTCGGAATCGCCGCCGCGGCGGGATTTTCCTTGACAAGAGCGCGCGCCGCTGATACACTTTCCTTGTCTATTACGGGTGCGCACCTACCGGCAGTCAGGCGGAAGTCTGGCTGCCGTTTTGCATCCGGCATTTGAATAGGAGGGAATATTTATGGCTTACTTCTGGCCGCTCATTCTCGTTGTGGCGTCGAACAGCGTGTATCACATCTGCGCCAAATCGCTGCCCGAGAGCGTTGATCCGCTCGCGTCGCTCACGGTCACGTATCTGATCGGCTCAATCTTTTCGGGCATCCTGTATTTTGTGACGAACCGCGGCGGGGCGAACCTTCTGCACGAATACAGCCAGATGAACTGGGCGCCGTACCTGCTCGGTCTCGCGGTCGTCGGTTTGGAAGCTGGCAGCATGCACGCCTACAAGGCGGGCTGGCCGGTCAGCGCGTTTCAGGTGTCGTCTGCGGCGGCCATCGCGACGATTTTGGTGTTCATTGGGTATCTTGTCTACCACGAGGCCATCACGGTCAACAAGCTCGTGGGCCTTGCGCTGTGCCTTGTCGGGCTGTTTTTCCTCAACAAATGAGTTGTGCCGCGGCTTTTGCCGTGGTATGATTGGGAAAACTGATTGGAAGAAGGAATTTTGACCTATGAAAGCTGCACGCGACTATCCGATCTTGACCGTCACCGCCAAGGGCACGCGCTGGCTCGAGAGCGGCCACCCCTGGGTGTACGACTCCGACGTCGCCCGCGAGCCGGACGAGAGCGAGTGTGAAAACGGTGCGCTCGTCGACGTGGTGTCGGAAAAGGGCAAATATCTCGGCACGGGCTTTTTGAGCAGACTCAGTAAGCTCCGCGTGCGCATCGTCTCGCGCAACGCGAACGACCGCTTTGATGAAAGCTTCTGGCGGCGGCGCGTACGCTACGCCTGGGACTACCGCAAGGCGGTCATGGACGGGCAGACCGGCTGCTGCCGCCTGATCTTCGGCGAGGCGGACGCCTTCCCCGGCCTGACGGTCGACCGGTTTGAAAATCTTCTCGTCACGCAGACGCTCTCGCTCGGCATGGAAAAGATCAAGGACATGCTCTTCCCCCTCATTGTCGAGGTGCTGGAGCAGGACGGCGAGACGATCGACGGCCTTTTTGAGCGCAACGATGTCGTGCTTCGCGAAAAGGAGGGCTTGACGCAGAACAAGGGGTGGTTTCCCCTCCCCAGCAAAAAAACGCCCGAGAGCCCCATCACTGAAATTTGCGAGAACGGCGTTTTCTACCGTGTGGATGTCGAAAACGGGCAGAAGACAGGCTTTTTCCTCGACCAGAAGTTCAATCGCCTCGCCGTCGCGCACCTCGCGCGCGGCAAGCGCGTGCTCGACTGCTTCACGCACACGGGCTCGTTCGCACTCAACGCCGCCAAAGGCGGCGCAGAGCACGTGACGGCGGTGGACGTGTCCGAGAGCGCCATCGAAATGGCGCGCGCGAACGCAGCGCGCAACGGCCTTGAGGACAAAATGGACTTTCTCGCCGCCGACGTCTTCGACCTGCTCCCGCAGCTCGAGGCCGCGCACGAAAAGCCCTATGACTTCATCATCCTCGATCCCCCGGCGTTCACAAAGTCTCGCCGCACGGCGAACAACGCCGAAAAGGGGTACAAGGAGATCAACCTGCGCGCGATGCGCCTGCTGCCGCGCGGCGGCTACCTTGCGACCGCGTCGTGCAGCCACTTCATGCCCGCCGAACGCTTTGAGCGGATGCTGCGCTCCGCCGCCGCGGACGCGGGCGTCGAGCTGCGGCAGATCGAGGTGCGCGCACAATCAAGCGACCACCCCATCCTCTGGAACGTGCCGGAGACGGATTACCTCAAGTTCTACTTATTCCAAGTGGTATAAATTGATATAAAAAATCCTCGCTGTTTTGAAGTTACCCCAAAAAGTTAGACAATATTCTGAAGTAAAAATTGTTCAAGCAGCTGAAAGGGCTTGCTGTCTGTGAATTGCAGGCGGCAAGCCCTTTA
>NZ_JPJG01000118.1 GCF_000765235.1 Oscillibacter sp. ER4
TCGTAGGGTAGGGTAAAGGCGCCTTGCCGCCGCTGGCGGTAGGTTTCCTACACCCTCCCTCGGAACCGGACTTACTCCTCTCGAAGTATCCGGCTCCCCATTAGTAATTGACGTATTGATTAGTGTCTGTGTATTCTTTCATGGCACTTGCTGCAAACAACAAGCGTTTTTCTCCGCTTCTTTTTCATCACGGTTTCCCAATCAGAATTGCCCAATTCGTTTAAGTTCCGTATAACGTGAACCTCATACAAATCGGCTTCTTTACACCCACATAATTCACAAACTCTGGCGTTGAGCCGTTGTCTGATAGTGGTTTTCCAGCTATATTTTTTTCTTTGATAAATGATGTCACTCGCTTCGCCACGCTTACAGTCTGCGATTTTAACAGGGCGAACACGTTTTGTCCCTGCTTTAGTTTCATAAGGAACAGACCATGTTTTACCGTCTTTATACTGGCGAATGATTTTGCGGATACTGGTTTTATGCTTGTTGGCAATCGTCTTTAAGCAACTGTACTCCATGAGATAGCAGAAGTAGTCCAGCGTATGATAATCACAAGCCAGATTGTAATAGTTGCATAATCCTCTTGCTTCGGCATTGTACTGTTCCACAATCTCATAATCCGCAAGGTTGAGAAGTCCGGCTCGGTGTATCGGCTGAAACTCCCCGTTTTCCTTTTGGCGAATGACTTTCTTTGCAAACATGAATTTCTCAATCTTTTCCGTATGGGGAACAGACAGGGCAACTTTCATGTGCAGGGTACGGGATTTTCTCCACGTTCCGTTTTTCATTCTGTGACCTTTGACTTCCTGATTTCTGCGGACGCAAATATCATAGCCAATGAAACGGACTTTTTCGGAACTGTGCGTTATCAGCGTCTTTTCCTCGCTTAGAGTTAATTTCAGCTCTGTGCTTAGAAATTCAGCGATTTCGGCTTTCAAGTCCTCACATTCCGCTTTTGTGCCGCACACGCCTGCCAGCCAATCGTCCGCATAGCGGACAAAAGTGAACTTCTTGTTGTCGGCAGGTTTGCAGGGCAGATTTCTCATAGCTTTCTTCTGTGCCCTATGTTGGTCAATCAGTTCTTGTCTTGCCGCTTCATCGGCGGTATGGTCAATCCAATAAGACAGTCTTTTTAATTCTTTGCTTGCCGCATGATATTCCGGTGTCTGATATGCAGACCTCGGCTTATCAAAGCGTTCTGCGATTTCCCGAAACTTCTTGTCCAGCTCATTCAGATAGATATTTGCAAGTATCGGAGAACAGATACCACCCTGCGGGGAACCGCTGTAAGTGGCGTTATATTTCCAATTCTCGATATACCCAGCTTTCAAAAACTGGCGAATGATGTTCAGAAAACGACTGTCCTTGATTTTCCTGCTCAAAATCTCAATCAATTTTTCGTGATTGATGTTATCAAAACAACCTTGTATATCGCCCTCGATAAACCAGACCACGCCTGTGAAGTCAGAAGAAATCTGACGGAGTGCGGTATGACAGCTTTTGCCCGGTCTGAAACCGTGGGAGTGGCTGTCAAAGACAGGTTCATAGATAGCTTCTAAAATCATTCTGACAACTTCTTGCAGGAGCTTGTCACGGAAAGACGGGATACCCAGCGGACGGAGCTTTCCGTTTTTCTTTGGAATATACTCACGCCTTACAGGATTAGCCTCGTAGGTTCCGTCCTTTAGTGACTGGATTAACTCTTTTACATAGAAGTCACTGAAACCGTCTGCGGTATCGTCGTCGATACCCTGTGTTGTTGCACCTTTGTTTGCATAAAGTTTCTGATAGGCGGCGTAGTAAATATCTTCACGAAGTAAGTATCTGTAAAGTCTTGTGAATACGCCGTCTTTGTGTTCGCTGGAACACTTTTCAATACGCTCTAAAATTTCAGATGTTGGTTTCATTGAGGTTTCTCCTCCCTTTCATTCTTACATTTTAGATGCTACTAACTGGCTCCCTTCGCCATGTAAGGGTCATTATCCCTCTCGGACTACTATGGAGCCTCCGTTACCATATCCGGCAAATGAGCCGGACTTAGGCAATCCCCAGTTAGCACTGTGCATAGGTTAGTGAAGATTGTCGGATATGCTTTCGGTTCGTTGTGACGTGTTCTCACGCCTGTTTCATAACGTGTTGGCAGTTGTCCCGCCGTGAAAGATGACGTGACAGCGTTATGACATGGGTTTCAGGACTTTTCCCACACCTGCAAAAAACAGGAACTGGAACCTTACATTCGATAAACCCAATCTTATCCTCATATCTTCTTAACATTAGGAAACAGTCGCACCTAAGTCCTTTGGTGACTATTCCTTTTTCTGCCATGCGCTGTTCCCGTAAAGGATTTCTCCTTAGTCGGTAAGGCAGATTGTCTCGCACACTGCCGTGTGCGGCAGTACCTTAGACTGCTTTGCACAGCGCCCTATCTGGGCGCACCT
>NZ_JPJG01000119.1 GCF_000765235.1 Oscillibacter sp. ER4
GAGAAGTACCGCCGTGCTTTACTGAGCTTTGCTGCATTCCTGAGCGGCGCGGCGGTCACACCGGAGATGATCCGCCTTTGGAAAGACGATCTGCGCGCAAGTAACTACGCACCGTCGACCATCAACGTTTGTTTGGCGGCACTGAACGGTTTTTTCTGCTTCTGTGGCTGGACAGACTGCCGCGCACGGTTTCTGAAAATCCAGCGCCGCCTGTTTCGCGACAGCAAACAGGAGTTAACACGCGCAGAATATAAACGGCTCGTTGCCGCAGCGGAAGCTGCGGGCGACCGCGCCCTCGCGCTCCTGATGGAGACCATCTGCTCCACCGGCATTCGCGTCAGCGAGGTGCAGTATATCACCGTCGAAGCGGCGAAAAACGGCAAGACCGAAGTTGCTTTGAAAGGTAAAATCCGTACCATTCTGCTGCCTGCCAAGCTTTGCCGCAAGCTGCTCAAGTTTGCCGCGCGGCAAAAAACCGCCTCCGGCGCAATCTTTCGCACCAAAAGCGGCAAAGCAATGTCAAGATATCAAATTTGGTCGAAGATGAAAAAACTGTGCGCCCGCGCGGGCGTCGACGCAGGGAAAGTTTTCCCGCACAATCTGCGCCACCTGTTCGCGACGGCATTTTATCGCGCATACAAGGACATCGTCAAGCTGGCGGATGTTCTCGGGCATTCGAGCATCGAAACGACGCGCATTTACCTTGTTACGAGCATGGCGGAGCATCGGCGTCAGCTCGAACAGCTAAAACTTGTATCATAAAAACGGAATCTATATTC
>NZ_JPJG01000120.1 GCF_000765235.1 Oscillibacter sp. ER4
GTCCAGATATTCAATGAGTTCCAGCTTGAAGTGTTCCATGGATTGAAATTCCTGCAAATACAGCAACTCACTCTTAAGTAAGCCAAAGAAATCTTCTATCACCGCATTGTCCAGACAGTTTCCCTTTCGGCTCATGCTCTGCCGGATACCCTTCTCGCGGAGCATCCGCTGATACCGCCTGTGCTGATATTGCCAGCCCTGGTCAGAATGGAGAATGAGGCCAGTTCCGTCCGGAATCTTTGTAAACGCCTCGTTCAGCATACTTGTTACCATGCTGAGAACAGGACGATCCGATATGGTATAGCTGACCAAATCGCTGCTGCACAGATCGAGAATTGGGGACAGGTAGAGCTTTTCTCCGAACAGGCGGAACTCCGTCACATCTGTAACCCACTTCTGGTTCGGCCTGTCCGCATGGAAGTCCCGATTCAGCAAGTTTGGAGCGATTTTGCCGACTTCGCCCTTGTAAGAACGATACTTTTTCGTTCGGACACGGCAAACCAAGCCCAGTTCCTTCATAAGCCGCTGGACCGTCTTGTGATTTAAGGGCAGCTTACGGTTACGCAGTTCTGCCGTGATCCGGCGATAGCCGTATCTTCCTTTGTTTTCATGATAAATTGCCGTGATCTCTTCTTTGACGGACTTGTACTTATCCGCGCGATCCATTCGTTTCAGATGATAGTAGTAAGTTGCACGGGGCAGTTGAGCGATTGTGAGAAGTATCTCCAGAGAATGTTTGTGCCTCAGCTTTTGAACTACCAGCGTTTTTTGCGCTGGCGTCGCTCGTCTTCCAAAACCAAGGCTTGCAAG
>NZ_JPJG01000121.1 GCF_000765235.1 Oscillibacter sp. ER4
CCGAGGGTCGTCCTCGAATACACCGCCGCGCGCCACGAATGGCCTTTCGGACAGCGCCACCAGACTTTGCGCCTTGTACCGGAGATCACCTGCGTAGGCAAAAGAGGCACGTTTTTTGCCACATCCCATTCTTTCGCGATCGACGGATACTCAGCCGCAAGGGAGGTTTCCTCTGGCAGGACGTTCTTTCCCGCGCAGTACGGACACCCACTGCCCTGCGCCCGCGTCTTGACGGCGGAACGGTAGGAATGCCCTTTCAGGCATCCCCACCAGATGAGCTTGTGGCTGCCGGTCGTGACGTCCTGCGGTGTCAAGGGTGCGTTCTTTTCGACGTCCCACTCTGCCGCGAGCAGCGGAAACTGATTCACCAGGCCGCCCTGTTTAGGCGTAACCCTGCGCCCCGTGCAGTAGGGGCAGCCTGCACCCTCGCTGCGGGTGTAAACCATGGCCTGCCATGAGTGGCCGCTTGGGCAGGTCCACCAGACTCTTTTGTGACTGCCGAAAGTCACATCATCCGGCGTGAGTGGTAAATTTCGCTCAATATCCCACTGGGCAAGCAAAGCAGTCTTTCCCTGTTCCGCGCAAAACGCTCGAAATGTTCGTCGGATCGTCAGCCACCCCCTCACGAAAAAAGCTCCGTTCCAGCAAAGCCGGACGGAGCAGTGACAAGCGAATACATCAGTAAGGGTGCAACCGGCTGTCATAGCGTATTCTCCATTCGGAGAGGCGCTAGGCCCATCTGGCTTTGCGTCGCCGCCTTTCGGCGTTTTTGCCAAAATATGAGATTTTGAGAACGGAATCTATATTC
>NZ_JPJG01000002.1 GCF_000765235.1 Oscillibacter sp. ER4
TCCCTGCGATTCGAAACATTCAGCAACCGCGCCTTACTATCGTGAGGCGCGAGTGACGATTGCTTGGCGGCAGACTGCTTGCCGAATGCGGCTTTGCTGCGCTCGCCGCATTGATTAGCACTCTGGTAGACGGAAATTAGTTTGCACTTCTACAAGATGGGCAGAGCGGCACCCGCAAGGGGTGTACCGCATCCGTAAGGCGGCAAAGCCGCCAACGGCTGCGCAACAGCGGATAGTAGGAGCAGAGGCAAATCGTATAGCAACGCTAAACGCGGCTCCGCCGCGCGCAGGCATTCCCATTCCGGAGGCATAGGAGTCATTCAAGTCCGAGACTGCCAATCTAATCCCTTTCTCTTGGGGGGTGTAAGGGGGGGCATTCTCTTTCCGCGGAAAGAGAATGGCCCCCCTTCATTCGTGCAGCGACGTAGGCGCTGCGATTTTGATTTTGTGCAAGAAAAATTGCAAACTTGTAAACCTTTATGAAATTTATAGGTTGACAATAGGCGGGCGTCATGTTATGATGAGCCCAGTTTTTTTGAGAAAAGGGAGAATCACCATGAAAAACATCAAAACAAGAGACCTGATCTACTGTGCACTGTTCGCCGCGCTGACGGCTATCGGCGCGTTCCTGCACTTCCAGCTTTTCCAGGCGACGATCACGCTGCAGTTCTTCTTCACGGCGATGGCCGGCCTGCTTCTGGGCGCGAAGCTCGGCGCGCTGTCGCAGCTTCTCTACGTGGCGCTCGGCCTTGTCGGCGTGCCCATCTTCGCGGCGGGCGGCGGCTTTGGCTATATCTTTAACCCCACGTTCGGTTTCCTGCTGGGCCTGATCCCCACGGCGTGGGTCATCGGCAAGATCGCGGAAAAGGACCGCTCCGTGCCGCGCCTTCTGCTTGCGTGCTTTGCCGGTCTTGCGGTGCTGTACCTTGTGGGCCTTCCCTATATCGCGCTGATCGTCAACGTCTACAAGGGCGGCAATGTGAGCGGGATGACGCTCGCCACGGCCTACATGCTGCCCTATCTTCCCGGCGACTGCCTCAAGATCGTCGTGAGTGTGATCCTCGCGCCTCGCATCCTGAAGGCCATGGAGCGCAATTCATAAAAAATTCATCAAAATGTTGCATTTGCAACTTCTATAAAGCCGGTAAAGTGTGGTAGACTAACGCCAATGAAAGGCAAGCAAAACAATTCACATTTCAAGATAAACTTTATGGAGGTAGCAATTATGAAAAAGTGGCTTTGCAAGGTTTGCGGTTATATCTATGAAGGCCCCGAGGCTCCTGCGGAGTGCCCCGTGTGCCACGCCAAGAGCAACATGTTCGAAGAGGTCAAGGGTGAGCTCAAGCTCGCTGCCGAGCACGAGTTCGGCGTTTACGGCAAGACCGTGAAGAACAACCCCGACATCTCCGAAGAGGATAAGAAGTATATCTTTGACCAGTTGATGGCCAACTTCAACGGCGAGTGCAGCGAAGTCGGCATGTACCTCTGCATGGCGCGCGTTGCGCACCGCGAGGGCTATCCCGAGATCGGCCTGTACTGGGAGAAGGCCGCCTATGAAGAGGCGGAGCACGCCGCGAAGTTCGCCGAGATGCTCGGCTCCGACCTCGAGCCCAACATGAAGGCAAGCACGAAGGACAACCTCAAGTGGCGCGTCGACTGCGAGTTCGGCGCCACCGCTGGCAAGTTTGACCTCGCCCTGTGCGCGAAGAAGAACGGCCTCGACGCCATCCACGACACCGTCCACGAGATGGCCCGCGACGAGGCCCGTCATGGCAAGGCCCTCAAGGGTTTACTTGAAAGATATTTCAAGTAAGCCGAATCCCCTTACAAATCAAGCGATTTTCGAGAGGAAGCTGAGAAATCAGCTTCCTCTTTTTTGCACCGCGGGAGAGCGGGGAGTGGAAGCTTTGTGGAAGTTAAGATGAAAATTCACTCGCTGAAAAGCCAATGTGGAAGTCTGCCGTGTGGATGTTGCTATGATACACCTTTGCGTGTTCGCGAAACAAGATGTTTGAACTATATTAAACATCTTTTCTCATCTTTCAGCATCCAAGAGCAAGAATGAAGAAGTGCGAGCATCATTAAACAACTTTGAAACGAAAAGAAGCAGAATTAAATTAGAAAACATCAAGTGATCTACCAATTTTAGGTAGATCACTTCCTTTCTTTTTCCGCAAACAGAAATAGTATAGCGGAAACCCCAACCGCCGTCTTTCAACTTGTAAATACCCGTTTCATTAGCCATAGCAAAGCCCTCCTGTGGAAGTTTTTTGGAAGACTTCCACAGCCTTGCGACTTGAATGAGAGTGAAAAAATAAATAGATAAATCCCGCAAAGCCTTGATATTCCTAAACTCCCCATAGGACGCGAAGCGGCCTGCCAGTGCGGCGAGCACCGATGGCCCGCGACGAGGCCCGTCATGGCAAGGCCCTCAAGGGTCTGCTGGAGCGTTACTTCAAGTAAGCCGAATCCCCTTACAAATCAAGCGATTTTCGAGAGGAAGCTGAGAAATCAGCTTCCTCTTTTTTGCGTTCCGCGGGAAGTGTGGTGTGCAACTCTATGTGCAAAATATTTTTTCGGGGATGGCACAGAACCGGCAGATGTGCAACTGCGAAAAGTGCAGCCTTGCCGGTAGGATATGCCTTTGACTGTCTGTGCTCTGAAAAGCTGGAATGCTGCGGCATGCGCGCGCATAGAGATAACGGACGAAGGGGGATGGAGATATGAAAAAGATATGGCCCGCAGTGCTTTGCTTACTTTTTTTGTGCTCCTGCGGCAAGGAGATCGACCGCGCGGAGGCGATGCAGGAGCAGTACAAAAACTTGACGTCCTACGAAACGGACGTGCGCGTCAGTGTGCCGCGCGGGGACGAGACGCTTGTCTATGCCCTGCACCTGAGCGCGCAGGGCGACGCCGTGCGCGCGACCGTCAGCGAGCCGGAGGAGCTCACGGGCGTCGGCGCGGTGCTTGAGGGCGACAAGCTGACGCTGACGTTCGACGATCTGGTGCTGGACGTGGGCACGCTCTCGCCGCGCGTTTCGGCGCTTTCCTGCGTGCCGCTCGTGCTGCAAAACTTCCCGAAAGTGTATCTCGACAGCTCGGGTGCGGAAACACTCGGGGACGTCGATACGCTGCGTGCCGATTTTTCGCTGACGCTCAGCGGCGAAACGCTCGCCTGCTCGCTCTGGCTCGACGCCTCCGGCGCGCCGGTGTACACCGAGATCGCGGAAAATGACAAAATTATTGCTGCGGCGGAGTTTACGAATTTTATTTTTGGTGATATACTATCGCCAGACGCAGCGCAATAGCGCGCGTCGAAACTGAAAGCAAAAGGGTGGAAGCGTCTATGGAAAACACGCTCAAGAGGACCTGGGCGGAGATCGACCTTGACCATCTGACCCATAATTTCGAGGTCATCCGCCGCCACGTCGGCGATAAGGTGAAGCTGCTCGGCGTCGTCAAGGCAGACGGCTATGGCCACGGTGCGGTGGAGATCGCCAAGCGGCTCGAGCAGCTCGGCGCGGGCTATCTCGCCGTGTCGAACATCGACGAATGCGAGGAGCTGCGCGACAGCGGCGTGACGCTGCCGATCTTAATGCTGGGCTTCACGCCCGCGGATCAGACGGCGCGCATTTTGCAGCTGCACATGACGCAGGCGGTGCAGAGCTACGACATCGCAAAGGAATTTTCCGACCGCGCCATCGCGCTGGGCGGGAAGATGACCGTGCACGTCAAGCTCGACACCGGCATGGGCCGCCTCGGCTTTTCGTGCGACGAGGCGCACTTTGACGCGAGTCTGCGCGACATTCTGCGTGTGCTCGAACTGCCGGGACTCGACATCGAGGGAGTGTTCACGCACTTCAGCGTGTCGGACGAGGACACGGAGGAGAGCGTCGAATTTACGAAATTGCAGCATGAGCGCTTCGCGCGCATGATCGAAAAGGTGGAGACGCAAAGCGGCTTCCGCTTCCAGCTCCACCACTGCTGCAATGCCGGCGGCATTGCAAGCTACCCCGAATGGGCGTGGGATATGGTTCGCTGCGGCATCATCCTCTACGGCTCGGGAGACTTGGCCGAAAAGATGGGCATGCAGCCCGTCATGTCGCTCAAAACGCGCGTGGCGACGATCAAGGACTTCGCTGCGGGCGAGCCCATCAGCTACGGGCGCACATACTTTACGCAGCGGCCCAGCCGCATTGCGGTCCTGCCCATCGGCTACGCCGACGGCCTGCACCGCGCGCTCTCGAATCAGATCGAAGTGCTCACGCCCTATGGCCGCGCCAAGCAGGTCGGGCGCATCTGCATGGATATGTGCATGATCGACGTGACCGACCTCCCGCAGGTGAAGTCCGGCGACGAGGTCGAGATCTTCGGCGAGCACATCCTCTGCGCGGACGACGCCGCGCTCTGCGATACCATCCCCTATGAGCTGATGTGCGCGGTCAGCAAGCGTGTGCCGCGCGTCTATCGCTTAAACGGCGTGTCCGTCGACAAGAATTTGCAGCCGCTTTAAGAAAAGCACGCGGCATCTGTCCTCAGCATACGATGGACTGGGGGCAGAAAGACGGGGAAAGTTGCGAGCCCCCGTATAAATTCCGCCCCCGCGTGGGAGAATGAAATTGGCCCCTGACAAAGGCAAGGGTACTTTCTTCCGCTCGGAGTGTGAATAGCTAAGTGGATATCAATGTGAAACGCGGCGATATTTATTACGCCGATCTCTCGCCCGTGGTCGGAAGCGAACAGGGCGGCGTGCGTCCGGTGCTCATCGTGCAGAACGACACCGGTAACCGCTACAGCCCCACGGTGATCGCGGCGGCCATCACCTCGCAGACGAACAAGGCGAAGCTGCCGACGCATATCGCGCTCTCCGCGCCGGACTACGGCCTGCCGCGCGACAGCGTGGTGCTGCTCGAGCAGATCCGCACGCTCGACAAGCGGCGCCTGCGCGAGCGCATGGGGCGCGTGGACGGCGAGCTGATGGAGCGCATCGACGCGGCCATCGCCGTGAGCTTCGGCCTGCAAAACACACAGTTGGTCTAACCCCTCCGGCGCGTACGGAAAGAGTGCGCGCCGGGGAGAAAATGAGGAATACAGCATGAAAAAGAGAAACAACGCCTTTGCCCGTCTGGTGGGACTGCTTTTGGTGAGCGCAACGGTGCTAACGCTGACCGTCGCCGCGACTGGCGGCGCGGGCACGAGCAGCGACCCGCTCGTGACGCTGAGCTACTTAAACGAAAAATTCCTGCCGCAGATCCTTTCCGAGGTGGACAAGAAGACCGCCTCGCGCGAACAGACGCTCTCAAGTAAGCTCACCGAGCAGGTGAAGAGCGAGACGCAGGCTTTCGAGCAGAAGTACGGTGCGTCGAGCGGTAATACTTCCGGCGGCACGGCGATGAGCTTTACGGTCATCACGCTGAATCAGGGGCAAATTCTGTACATGGGCGTCGGCTGCGAGGCGATGCTGCGCACGGGCAGCGGCGTGTGCGTGGCGGCGAGCACCCCGGGGCTCATCGACGAGACGTCGGGCGCGGCGCTCGCGGGCGGCCTTGGCCTGCAGCAGAACCACCTTTACATGGCGACGGTCGACAGCCGAGGCGTGCAGGCGAGCGCGAACAGCACAAAGCTGCTCGTACGTGGCAATTACAGCGTGCAGTAAAATCCCTACATAAAGAAAAGAGCTTGTGCATAGAAATAGCACAGGCTCTTTATTTTGTGCCGACAGGAGGGGAGAGCGGTGGGGGACTGGAAAGCATTGCCGCGCGGCTCGTTTTTCCGTTCGGCGCGGCTCGACTGTGCGCTCTCACTGTTATCCGGCGCGATGGTACGCGAGGAGAAAAGCGGAAAACTGTTGGCGCTGCCGTACAGCGAGAACGCGCCGTTCCCGCTGGCGGAGCTCTTCTGCCTTGCCCGCATCGGGACGGTCGGCGGGAGAAAGTGCGTCATCTACCGCGTGGATGAGAAAAATTCGCCCATCCTGTGAAAAAATGCAAATTATGTCTACCATCCCGAAAGAAAGTATGCTATACTCTCTCTGACTAAGATGAGAAAAGAGGTTCTGCACGATGAAATGCCCCTATTGCGGATACAAAGAGAGCAAGGTCATTGATTCCCGCCCTGCCGAAGAGGGCAGCAGCATCCGCCGCCGGCGCGAGTGCCTCTCGTGTGCCAAGCGCTTCACCACCTATGAAACGGTGGAGAGCCTGCCGATGGTCGTCATCAAAAAGGACGGCAGCCGCCAGAGCTTTGACAAGCGCAAGGTCTTGAACGGCATGATCCGCGCATGCGAAAAGCGCCCCGTGCCCTTTGAGGTGCTCGAGCAGAAGGCGGACGAGATCGAGCAGACGCTGCAGAACTCTCTGGAGCGCGAGGTCAGCACCGAGTATATCGGCGAGCTCGTTATGGACAAGCTGCGCGCCGTGGACGAGGTGGCCTACGTGCGCTTTGCCTCGGTCTACCGCCAGTTCAAGGACATCGACACGTTTATGAAGGAACTCAACAAGCTGCTCGAGGGCAAGTGAGCTATAAAATGTTCTGAATCGAAATTTCCTGCATTTCCGACAGCACCAAAAGCTGCGATTTGAGCTCCGCGACACACGCGCGAAATTCGCCCTCGTCCTGCTCGAAGGCGAAGCTGTCCGCGCGGGCAAGCAGGGATTCGACCTCGTTGAGCTCGTCGTGCTGCAAAATGATGTGGAAATACGTCGCGTGCGCGTCCCAGCTTTCGTGAAGCGCGGAGAGATCATCGCGCACGCTGTCCCAGTTCTCCGCCTGCGCGGTGTCCTGCAATTTGTCGAGCGCTGCGCACCAGTCTGTGACTAAGCCGTCGGCGACGGCGGCATTCAAGAGCGCCGCGCCAAAGAGCGCGAGCAGCAGGCAGAACGGGATCCAGAAAAATCGCTTCATTTGGCACTGTCCTTTCCGATGCACAGAATTTTGCCCGCGCCGTCGAGCGAGAGCAGAAAGATCTCCGACGGGGCGTGGTAGCCCTGCGCGCGCACGGTTTTGTCGAGCCATGCGCTGTCTAAACCCGCGAGCGAAAGGTTTTCACCCAGTACCCGCCCGTCGTTGATGAAGATATGCGGGAGGAAGGTGTCGTCCTTGACGGGCTTTCCCAACTGCTTCGGCGTTGCGGGCTGCTCGTCGGGATAGAGGAGGACAGAGAGCTGCCCGTCGGTTTCGAGCACCGCGTATTTGACGCTTGTGAGGTCCGTCACGCCCTGCGATCTGAGCTCTTCGATGAGCTCATCGAGCGTGAAGCGGTTGTGGCGCATTGCGTCCTGCTGCACCTTGCCATCTAAAATGAGCGCCGTCGGGCTGCCGCAGATCAGCCGCCTCAGGCGGATGGAGCGCACGCTCCCCCACGAGAGCAGCATCGAGAGCAACAAGAGCGTCACGATCGGGATGACGCCGTTTAAAAGCGGGATGCCGAAATCCTGCATCGGCACGGCGGCAAGGTCCGAAATGAGCAGCGTGAGCACGAGCTCGATGGGCTCGAGCTCGCCGATTTGCCGCTTGCCGAGAAGGCGCAGCCCGACCATGATGAGAAAATAGAGCACGATCGTGCGGATAAAAGCAGTAGCCATAGTCATCCTCCCTTTTTGGGAGTTTGCCCCGCGGAGGGGCGAAATAACCGCTTTCATCCGGAGAAGTCTGGTTGAAATACATCAAAATCGCAGAAGTGAAAGGAGTTCATGGAGTTACTCCATCATAAGCGCCAGCGCCCGCCTTTGGCGGGACGACGAGGTGGGAAGAGGATCGAAATTTCGGCGGATGCTTCCCCGTGCCCGTGGGCGCGCACACAGCCGACAAACATGCGGGCGACCGCAGAACAAAGGGGCTGTGACCACGGGAAAAGCGACAAATGACTGCGCATTTGTCCTTTTGACGAAGCGGCCTTGCGCCGCAAAGGGGCATTTCTGCCCATTTTTCAAAAATCATCAAAAGGAGAATGTTATCATATGTGCGGAATCGTTGGATTCATTGGTCAGGAACAGGCGGCCCCCATCCTGCTGGACGGGCTCGCGCATCTGGAATACCGCGGGTATGACTCCGCGGGCGTGGCCGTCATCTCGGCGCAGGGAAAGCTGCAGGTCGAAAAAGCGGTGGGCCGGCTCAAGGTCCTCAGCGAACAGATCCACGGCGGCGCGGACCTCGAGGGCTGCATCGGCCTTGGTCACACCCGCTGGGCGACGCACGGCGCGCCGAACATCATCAACTCTCACCCCCACGTGAGCGAAAACGGCAAGTTTGCCGTCATCCACAACGGCATCATCGAAAACTACGTCGAGATCAAGGAATTTCTGATCGGTCAGGGCATCCAGTTCAAGTCCGAGACCGATACTGAGGTCGTGGCGCAGCTGCTGGAATTCTACTACAACGAGTGTCACGACTTTTTAGAGGCCGTGGGCCGCGTGCTGCGCCGCATCGAGGGCGCCTACGCCCTCGGTATGCTCTGCGCCGACTGCCCGGACCGCATCATCGCCGCGCGCAAGGATGCGCCGCTGCTGCTCGGCTACGGCAAGGGCTGCAACTTCCTCGCCTCCGACGTGACGGCCATCATCAAGCACACGCGCGATGTCGCCTACATGGAAGACGGCGAGGTCGCCGTGCTGACGCGCGAGGGCATCGAGGTCTACGACGCGCTGGAGCAGAAGGTCGAAAAGAAGCACTTTACCATCGACTGGGAGGTCTCCGCCGCGGAAAAGGGCGGCTACCAGCACTTCATGCTCAAGGAGATCATGGAGCAGCCCGAGGCGCTGCGCCGCGCGATCTCCCCGCGCATCAAGGACGGCAGGGTCATCTTCGACGATCTCAAGCTCCCCGTTGAGAAGATGCGTGAATTTACCCGCATTTTCATTGTGGCCTGCGGCTCTTCGTACCATGTCGGCATGATCGGCAAGTACAATCTTGAGCATCTGCTGCGCCGCAATGTCGAGGTCGTGCTCGCGTCCGAATTCCGCTACAGCGACCCCATCGTGGACGATAAGTCGCTCGTCATTGTCATCTCCCAGTCGGGCGAAACGCTCGATACCATGGCCGCGCTGCGCGAGGCGAAAAAGCGCGGCGGCTACATCCTCTCCATCGTCAACGTGGTCGGCTCGTCCATCGCGCGTGAGTCGGATGACGTGCTCTACACCTGGGCGGGCCCCGAGATCGCCGTTGCGACGACAAAGGCCTATTCTACGCAGCTCGCAGTGCTCGACATGATCGGTCTTGCGTTTGGCGAGGTGCTTGGCACAGTGAAAAAGGAGGAGTACAACGAGGCGGTCGCAGAGCTTCAGAAGCTGCCGGAGAAGATGGAGCAGTTCCTCGCGAGCGAGAGCTGCGAGGCCATCCCCAAGTACGCTTCCCAGTATTTCAACCACAATTCTGTCTTCTTCATCGGCCGCAACCTCGACTATGCGCTCGGACTCGAGGGCTCGCTCAAGCTCAAGGAGATCAGCTACATCCACTCCGAAGCCTACGCCTCCGGCGAGCTCAAGCACGGCACGATCTCGCTCATCGAGGACGGCACGCTCGTCATCGCGCTCGGCACCTACGCCCCGCTTTTCGACAAGGCCATGAGCAACGTGGTCGAGGTCAAGGCCCGCGGCGCGGACGTTCTCGCGCTTGCGACCGAGAGCCACCGCGGCGAAATGGCAAAGACTGTCGAAAACGTCATCACCATCCCCGATACGGCGCAGATGCTGCTGCCGTCGCTCGGTGTCGTGCCGCTGCAGCTGCTGGCGTATTATATCGCGCTCCAGCGCGGGTGTGATATTGATAAGCCTCGCAATCTTGCGAAATCTGTCACTGTTGAATAAAAAGGGAGCACCCGAAAGGGTGCTTCTTTTTTTGCGCCCGCAGGGCGCACTCTATTATCCCCCACACCGTGTGGGGGACGCGGGAAAGGGGGATATTCTCTTTCTCGAAAGAGAATATCCCCCTTACACCCCCAAGAGAAAGGACGAGGGGAGCCCCCCCTCGACCCCCAACATTGGCAGTTTGCAGCTTGAATAACTGCACGCGCTGCGCAGTGTGGGTGCGGTGTACATGGCTGCGCCATGAATCCCTGCGATTCGGCACCGATTGCAACTGCGCCTTACTATCGTGAGGCGCGAGTGACGTTTGTCTGGCGACAGACTGGCGGCATTGCTGACGCTCGCCGCATTGTGGAGACTGGCGATAGACGGGAATTACTGCGCACTTCTACAAGATCAGCAGAGCGGCAGCGGATAGTAGGAGCAAATCAAATCGTATAGCAACACCCAACGCGGCAACGCCGCGCGCAGGGAAGTGCAATCGGCAAGCGCCGCATCTCTTCGAGCTGCTCGCTTGCAATGGCGGGGTCAAGGGGCAGAGCCCCTTGCGTTCTCTTGGGGGTCTAAGGGGGCCATTCTCTCACGTGAGAGAATGGCCCCCTTTATTCGCCCCCCCTGCGCAGCGCAGGGAAATATTTACCCCGCCAGTGCGGCGTTCACCGCATCGACAGAAAATTCCGTCCACGCGAGATCGTCTTTGGCGGCTTGCTCGTCAAGAAACGCGCTGTACGCAGCTTCATCAATGCTCTCGCCATTCAGCGTGTAAACAGCATTTCCATCACTGCCTTCGGACATGGAGGCGAAGTCCTCATAGACCAGTACGCCATTTTCAAAGCGGGCGCGGGATGCGCCGTTGTCGAAGGCACCGTTCGACCATTCGAACGTGCCGTCGGCCTTTGGTGACAAAAAGCCGCGGTAGACGACCTGGTTGGCGTAAACCACGCCGTCATGGCAGGTGAGGATGACGTATTCCTCCTCGCCGCTGTAGTCGATAGCGAGCACCAGCTCGTCTGCGCCGTCGCCGTCCAGGTCGAGCAGGGCGAAACGGGTGATCGTCCAGTCCATGTCCGAGCCGTCGACGCCCTTGGTGGCGTAGACGTCGGGCGCGCGGAACGAGGCGGTCGTCGCCTCGACGCCGGCGTTGATGAGATTCGCCGTCACGGTGACGTCGCCGGTGAAGAAGTCTTCATACAGGCTGCCCACCTGCGCGTCAGGCGGGGTGTCGTTTGCGTCCGCCTCCTTCTGCCCGCAGGCGGTCAGGAGCAGCGCGAGGGTCAGCGCGGCGGTGAGGCCGCACTGAAGATGTTTTTTCATATGGAATTCTCCTTTCCGATGTTTGCCGCACAGTCTGCGGCGATATGGATGGTAACATGACTTTAGACGAAAGTCGTTACAAAAAGGTTGCAGTTTGGAGACAAAAAGAAACAAAAAAGAGCGCCTGCGCGCTCTTTCCTTTAGAACAAAAGCGTGACCCCGTGCGTCAGCAGCGTGATGATGCAGCCCGCGATGACGACGCCGAGGAAGATGACCGGCACGGCGCGCTTTAGGCGCATGTTGAGTACGGCGGCGATCAGCGCGCCCGTCCACGCGCCGGTGCCCGGCAGCGGGATGGCGACAAAGATCAAAAGCCCCCACGTCTGATAGCGGAGGACGTCGGCGCTTTTCGCCTCGGCGCGCGCTTCGAGGTGCGAGATGAAGCCCTCAAGCTTTGGAATATGTATGCGCACCCATTGGAACAGCGGGCGGACAAATAAAATGATGAACGGCACGGGGATCATGTTGCCGACGAGCGATGCGGCAAACGCCACGGGGATCGGCAGCCCCATCGCAACGCCCGCGGGCAGGCCGCCGCGCAGCTCCACGACGGGGAGCATTGAGATGAGCATGGTGAGCAGCGTTTCGCCGAGCGGGGTTTCGTGCAGCCAGAGAGAAAGAGAGTCGAGCATGATGCGCCTTTCTGAAAATGCAAGCGGTATAATACCTCATTTTAAATAAAATGATAGCACGAAACGCTTCGCCGCGCAAGGGCCGCGGGATTAAGGTTCTATAAAGGTGCGGGGCCCCGGGTGTTCCCGGAGCCCTGCGCTCTTGAGTACAATCAGCGGTTGTTCTTGTTCTGGTTGTTCTGATTCTGGTTGCCGTTCTGGTTCTGATTGGTGTTTTCCTGATTCTGGTTCTTGTTCTGATTATTGCGCTCCTTCATGTGCTCGCCTCCTTTCACTTTTCTTGCTTGCAGACATAGTGTTGACGGGCAAAAGTAAAAATATACCGTGGGATTTTCACTTTTTCGGGCAAATTGTTGTTGACAAACCGGAAAATAGAGCATATACTACTTAAGCAAAACAAAGAAGAGCGGTGCATTCGTTCTCACCCCCAGCAAAGCGAAGGGGTCAATCGTGGAAAACAAAGCCTTCGGGCTTTTTTGTGGCATGGTACGGGTGCAGAATGTTCTGTGCTCGTTTTTTGTTTGCCAAATTCTTTATGAAAAACGGAGGTGCTTCGGTATTAGCAGCAACGTGCATCAGATCAACGAAGAGATCCGGGACAGCGAGATCCGTCTCATCAGTGCGACCGGCGAGCAGCTCGGCATCATGTCTGCCGCGCAGGCGCAGCACATCGCCGACGAGCAGGGGCTTGACTTAGTCAAGATCTCGCCGCAGGCCAAGCCGCCTGTGTGCAAGCTCATGGACTACGGCAAGTTCCGCTTTGAACAGGGCAAGCGCGAAAAGGAAGCCAGAAAGAACCAGCATGTCGTCGAGATCAAGGAAGTGCGCATGTCCCCCGGTATCGACGTGGGCGATTTTAACACCAAGCTCAAAAACGCCCAGAAATTCATTGCCGACGGCAACCGTGTCAAGGTCTCTGTCCGCTTCCGCGGCCGCGAGATGGCACACACGGACATCGGCCGCGATCTTCTTGTGCGCTTTGCAGAGTCCGTCGCCGAGGTCGCCAACCTGGATAAAGAGCCGAAAATGGAAGGCCGCAGCATGTCGATCTTCCTTTCCCCCAAGGCGGGAAAGTAACTTTGAGCGCCACAACAAATACGAAAAGGAGAAACTACTATGCCCAAGCTGAAAACCCACAGCGGTTCCAAAAAGAGATTCAATCTGACCAAGTCCGGTAAGGTCAAGGTCGCCAAGGCTTTCAAGAGCCACATCCTGACCAAGAAGCCCACCAAGCGTACGCGTCGTCTGCGTCAGGGCGGCTATGCTGACAAGACCACTGCCAGCACGATCCGCAAGATGATCCCCTACAAATAATTTACAACGATACGCTTTAAGGAGGCTTATACAATATGGCACGTGTTAAAGGCGCGATGATGACGCGCAAGAGAAGAAACAAGACCCTCAAGCTCGCCAAGGGCTACTGGGGCAACAAATCCCGCCACTTCAAGATGGCCAACGAGCAGGTCATGAAGTCCCTGACCTACGCTTATGTCGGCCGCCGCCTGAAGAAGAGAGACTTCCGCTCCCTGTGGATCACCCGTATCTCCGCAGCCTGCAAGCTCAACGGCATGAACTACTCCACGTTCATGCACGGCCTGAAGACCGCCGGCATCGAGATCAACCGCAAGATGCTCAGCGAGATGGCCATCAACGATCCCGTCGCTTTCACCAAGCTCGTCGAGATCGCGAAGAACGCCTGATTTTATTCGCTAAAAAACACCGCTGCTCATGCAGCGGTGTTTTTTTATTTTCTGCACAAAATGTAGAAAAGATCATAACGACGGAAAGAGGAAGAAACGCATGAGAAAAACGCTCAAACGGAACCTGTCGTATGACGACAGGAACCACCTTTACGATGTCTCGCTCTACTACGACGGCGAAGACGGCAGGCGCGTGCGCCGCACGCGCACCTATCCCACGATGGAGCAGGCCGAGCAGGTCATCGCCGAGTACCGCCGCGCGCAGCTGCTCGGCGGCATGAGCGCGCCCAGGGACGTTTTTGTGGAGGACTGGCTGCGCTACTCAAACGACTGCACCGCGACTGGGAAAGGCGGCGGAAGCAGGACCCTAAATATAACCCCGAGGGCTACGTCGCCGTCAACGAGGCGGGAAAGCCTTATCAGCCGGACGTTCTGTGCCAGCGCATTGCGCAGTTCATCGCCGCGCAGGGCCTCCCGCCGATCTCGCTCCACGGGCTGCGCCACAGCTTTGCGAGCGTCGCCAACAGCCAGAATGTGCCGATGTTCAGCATCTCGAAGGCGCTGGGGCACAGCTCAACATCCGTGACGAGCGCGGTGTATATGCACCTTTTCGACGACGCGGTGGCGGATGTGGTCTCGCAGGTGGCGAGCGCCATCACAGGGGCGGAGCCGTGAACGTCAGGGAAACAGAAACGGCAGCGCGGGCAGGGCAAGGAGCAGCGACAGCAGCGCTTGCAGCACCTTTCCCTTGAGATAGTACCGCGCGGAGAGGGGAGTGGCCGCGAGCACGCTGAGCGTCTGGCAGTGGACGCTCAGTCCGCCCCAGCCGAGCAGCGCCGCGCAGGCGAGAAAGCCTGCGCGCGAGCAGGGAAGCGACAGCACGCCGCTCGTGAGCTCTAAAAATCCAAGCAGCAGCGCGCAGGGGAGCGATGAGGCGAAGGCCTCCGGCAGAAAGTGCAGCAACAGCCGCGCAAGCACCGTGAAAAACACGACGAACGCGCTCACATTGAGGCATCCCGTCAGCGCGTTCTGCACCGCCGCGGGAAAGGCTGTGGAAAGATGCTGCGCTTTTGCGCTTTTGTGCGGATATGTTCCATGCGGCACCGGCGGCAACGCGCGGCAGGTGAGAAGACCTGCGCAGAGCGCCGCGGCGACGTGGATGAGATACAGCGCCGCGCCCGCGCGGCTGGACGAAAACACGCCCGCGCCGCACACGCCGAGCAGAAATCCCGGTCCCGCGTTGTTGCAGAAGGCGAGCAGCCGCTCGCCCTCTTCCTGCGAGAGCGCGCCGTTTTCCACAAGCTCGGCAGCTGTCCGTGCGCCGACGGGGTAGCCGCCGCAAAGACCCAGCGCCAGCGCGGCCGCGCCCGTACCAGAAAGACCGAACAGCGGCCGCATCAGCGGCGACAAAAGCGCAGAGAGCAGCTCCGACGCGCCGCAGGCGATGAGCAGCGACGAGAGCACGAAAAACGGAAACAGCGACGGGATAAGCGTCTGCGCGCAGAGCAGCATCGCGTCCCGCGCCGCCTGTGCGCTGACCTCCGGCAACAGCAGCAGTGCGGAAAAGCAGCACAGCACCGCCAGAAGCGGCAAACGGTCTCTTATTTTCATGCCATCACCTGACCTTCCAGACGAGTCTATGCGCGGGGCAAGCCGAACTTGCCCGCATGGGACAGGCAAATCCGCGCGAAAGGGCGCATAGGCTTTGCCCAAAGGGGAGATGGACGATGGAACGAAACGAACGGCCGCAGCGCATGCTGGCGCGCATGGCAGAGCTCTTTGACCTGCCGGCGGACATCGTGGCGGGGCTGTGCCATGTGGAGATGCTGGGCGACCGGCAGCTCTTTCTGGAGGGACACAGCGGGATCTTATCCTACGGAACAGAGCAGATCGACGTGGGGGCGGGCTCGCTCATCCTGCGCGTGCGCGGGCAGAATTTGACGCTGCGCAGCATGACCGACAGCGAGGTGCGCATCTTCGGCAAGATCGACACCGTGGAATATGTGAGATGAGGGAGCTATGCTGAAAAAAGCCGTCAAGCTGCTGCGCGGCAGTGTATGCGTGCGCGCAAAGAGCGCGTACCCCGAGCGGATGCTGAACCTCTGCTCCGCGCGGGGCATCGAATTCTGGGATGTCAGGTGGATCGACGATACGGCGCTGTCGTTCTGCGTGACACGCGGCGACCTGCGCGCGCTGCGCCGTGCCGCCGAGGGCTGCGGGGCGGAGGTATCTATCGAGCGCACGGCGGGCACGCCGTTTTTCTTTGCGCGCCTGCGCCGACGCCACGCACTGTTCGCCGGCGGCATTCTGTGTGCGGCGCTGCTGCTCGTCAACTCGCTTTTCATCTGGGATTTTGAGGTCACGGGCAACGAGACCGTCCCGACTGAGACGATTTTGCATGCCCTGCGCGAGCACGGCGTCCACCGCGGAACGTTCATCTATTCGTTCCGCTCGCAGGATATCTGCAACCGCGTTTTGCCGGAGCTCAAGGACCTCTGCTGGGTGGCGGTCAACGTGCGCGGCTGCAAGGCCTATGTGCAGGTGCGTGAGCGCGTGCGCGCACCCGAGCGGGTAAACGAGAGCGAGCCGACGAACGTCATTGCGGCAAAGCCGGGCCTTATCACCAAGGTCCGCGCGCTGGATGGGGAGAAAAGAGTCCTGCCCGGCACGAGCGTACAGCAGGGCCAGCTTTTGATCGCGGGCGTGGTGGACACGGGCGGCACAGAAAAGCCGAGCGTGACGACGCGCTTTTTAGCGGGCAAGGGCGAAGTCTGGGCACGGACATGGTACGACCTCACCGTCCGCGTGCCGCTCACGTATGAAAAGAAGGTTTACACCGGAAAAGAAAAGCGCAGCCATACCTTGATTTGGGGCGAGAATCGGTTGAAAATTGGTGCAAAAGGGAGTAGCATTTGCAATGTTGATTGTGATAAAATAAAGAATCAAACACAATGGACGCTTTTTGGCCTTTTTGCCCTGCCCGTCACATGGGAGACGGAAACGCTGCTGCCCTACGAATTGGAAATAACACCACGTTCCCGCGCCGACGCGGAGGCGCAGGGAAAAGACATGCTCGAAACGTATCTTGCCGCCCTCTTGGGGGAGACTGGCAGCGTGACGCAGCGGCGCTTTTCGACCGCTGTGGAGGGCGACACCCTCGTCGTGACGCTCTCCGCTGAGTGTGAGGAGCAGATCGGAAAAGAGGTGCCCATTGCCGTCAGTGAAGGATAACACCGTCAGCCGCGACCGGCCGGCGTCAACATTTTTTCAGGAGGAAACACAGCATGGAACAGCGCATCAGCATCGAACGCATGGAGCAGGCGGTCAATTTGTTCGGCTCATTCGATGAGAACGTGCGGCTGATCGAATCGGAATTCAAGGTCACCATTTCCAATCGCGAGGGCGAGCTGCGCGTGAACGGCGAGGTCGAGGACACGATGCTCGCCGTGAAGGCGCTCAATGCACTGCTCACGATCTCAAACCGCGGCGAACCCATCACCGAGCAGAATGTGCGCTACGTGATCTCGCTCGTGCGCGCGGGACAGGAGGACCGCATCAGCGAGCTGACGCAGGACGTCATCTGCATCAGCTCCAAGGGCCGCCCCATCAAGCCCAAGACCATCGGACAGAAAAAATACATCGAGTCCGTTTTGAAAAACACCATCACCATCGGCGTCGGCCCCGCAGGTACGGGCAAAACGTACCTCGCCGTCGCCGCGGCGGTCGCGGCGTTCCGCGAGCGCAAGGTGAACCGTATCATCCTGACGCGCCCCGCGGTCGAGGCGGGCGAGCGCCTCGGCTTCCTGCCGGGCGATCTGCAGAGCAAGGTCGACCCGTATCTGCGCCCGTTGTACGACGCGCTCTTTGATATGCTCGGCGCGGAAACGTACCAGAAGTATTTAGAGCGCGGCAACATCGAGGTCGCGCCCCTTGCCTATATGCGCGGCCGCACGCTGGACGACAGCTTCATCATTTTGGACGAGGCGCAGAACACGTCCTGCGAGCAGATGAAAATGTTTTTGACGCGCATGGGCTTTAATTCAAAAATGGTCATCACCGGCGACGTGACGCAGATCGACCTGCCGGCGGACAAGATGAGCGGCCTCAAGCAGGCCGTGCGCGTGCTCAAAGACGTGGAGGGCATCGGCATCTGCGAGCTCACGGACCAGGACGTGGTGCGCCACGTGATGGTCCAGCGCATCATCAAGGCCTACGCGGACTATGAGGCCGCGCGAAACGAAAAGAGGAAAAAGTGATGGCAAAGAGACATTATATTCCCATCACGTCGGACGTGCTCGGCGTGAGCGACAGCAAATGCGCCTTCATCCGCAAGGTCATCCGCACGGCGCTCGCCGCCGAGGGTGTGGACTTTCCCTGTGAGATCGACGTGCGGCTGACGGACGATGAGACCATCCACGAGATCAACCGCGAAATGCGCGAGGTCGATCGCGCGACGGACGTGCTGAGTTTCCCAATGTTCGAGCTTACCCCCGGCGAGCTGCCGGGTGAGGAGGACGCCGACCCCGGAACGGGCCTCGTCCCGCTCGGCGATATGGTCATCTCGCTCGAGCACGTCGCCGCGCAGGCGAAGGAATACGGCCACTCCAACCGCCGCGAGCTGGCGTACCTCGTGACGCACTCGGTGCTTCACCTTCTGGGCTACGACCATCTGGACGAAGGGCCGATGAAAGCGCAGATGCGGGAACATGAAGAGGCAATTATGAAATTGCTCGAACTCGAGCGGTGATAATTCCACACAGGTGCGGAGGGCAATGCCGCCTGCGGGCGGCAACACCACACCCCCCATTTTCTATCCCGAGAAAGAAAACGGGCGGTGTGACCGTCCAAAAGAAAGGCGTTTGCATTGCAAGCGAGCAGCTCGAAGAGCTGCAATGCTTGCCGATTGCTACTTCCTGCGCGCGGCGGAGCCGCGTTAGCATTGCAAGACGATTTGGCTTGCTCCTATTATCCGCTGTTGCGCAGCCGTTGGCGGCTCTGCTGCCTTACGGATGCGGCACACCCCTTGCGGGTGCCGCTCTGCCCATCTTGTAGAAGTGCGCAGTAATTCCCGTCTGCTGCCAGTCTCCACAATGCGGCGAGCGCAGCAATGCCGCATTCCGCACGCAGTCTGCCGCCAGACAAACGTCACACGCGCCTCACGGCAGTAAGGCGCGGTTGCAAGACGTAACGACTCGCAGAAGATTCATGGCGAAGCCATGTACACCGCACTTACATTGCGCAGCGCGTGCAGTTATTCAAGCGCCAGACCGACAATGTCGGGGGTCGAGGGGTTCTCCCCTCGCCTTTCTCTGGGGGTTCCAAAGGGGGTATTCTCTTTGGAAAGAAAATACCCCCTTTGTCCCGCGTCCCCACGGCAGTGGAACAGAATACCGCGCCCTTTGGGCATCCAAAAAGAGAATACAGCTTTCGCTGTATGAATAAAAAACGTTCAACGAACAAAAGAAAGTTGAGGATCACCTATCATGAACAAAACGAAGACCGCTATGATCACCGTCTGCGGACGGCCTAACGTCGGCAAATCCAGCCTGACGAACGCCCTTGTGGGCGAGAAGATCGCCATCGTGTCGAACAAGCCCCAGACCACGCGCAACCGCATTTACGGCGTGATGAACCGCGGCGACACGCAGTACGTGCTGCTCGACACGCCTGGATTCCACAAGGCGCGCAACCGCCTGGGCGACTACATGGTCAAGGTCACGCGCGAATCCATCGCGGACGTGGACGCGGTGCTGCTGCTCGTTGAGCCAGTGGCGCACGTCGGCATCCCTGAGGCCGAGCTCATCGAAAAGATCAAGGCTTCTCATCTGCCGGCGATTTTGTGCATCAACAAGATCGACACTGTCGAGAAAAAGGACGACCTGCTTGCCGTCATTGCGGCCTACAGCGAGGCGTATGCGTTTGACGCCATTATCCCCATTTCCGCGCGCACGCACGAGGGGCTGGACGATCTGATGAACGAGCTCGGTAAGTACGCCTCTGAGGGCCCGCAGCTCTTCCCCGACGGCATGACGACTGACCAGCCCGACCGTCAGGTCGTGGGCGAGATCGTGCGCGAAAAGCTGCTGCGCAACCTCGATAAAGAGATCCCACACGGCACGGCCGTCGAGATCACGCGCTTTATTGAGCGCGACGACGAGGTCATCGAGGTCGACGCGACCATCTACTGCGAAAAGGCGAGCCACAAGGGTATCATCATCGGCAAAAACGGCGCGATGCTCAAGAAGATCTCGACCGAGGCCCGCCGCGACATCGAGCGCTTCATGGGCACAAAGGTCTATCTCGAGACTTGGGTCAAGGTCAAGGAAAACTGGCGCGACAATATGAACTATATCAGAAGCTTCGGCTACGACGAACAGTAAGCTGCGCAGAAGAGGGGAAACGCCGGTTTTCCTGCGAGCGTGAGCAAGCCGCCGCGTGCGCGGCGTCATTCGGAGCGTCAGCGGAGAATGCCATGGGGCGAATTCATTTCGCCCGTCAATGGCTTAATGGGTTCCCGCGCGGCGGCAGGCCGCGTGGGACAAACTGGCGCGACAATATGAACTATATCAGAAGCTTCGGCTACGACGAACAGTAAGAAGGAAAAGCATGTCCGATAAGAAAGAAAAGAAGACCGATGACAGCGGCAATTGTATGATTTTTGGTATGCTGATCGGCATGAGCATCGGCTTTGCACTGGGGCAGCCGCTTTTTAACAACATGGCCGCCGGTATGGCGAGCGGTACGTGCATCGGTATGGCGATCGGCAGCTTCATTGACTGCATCAAAAAGCAGTAATAAATTTTCCCAGCCATAGTTCGCGGGAGTTTTCCTCATGCTAAGCATGAGGTGAGGGATTTGCGAAACGGATATTTCGCGCTGTTTTTGAAAACCGGCGAGCCGATTTTTTATTTACTGGCAGTAAATGATACCCATTGAGGGGTGAGGAATTTTTCCCCTGCACCGTGCAGGGGATGCGAGAAAGAGGAATATTCTCTTTCTCGAAAGAGAATTCTTTCTTTTTCGCACAGGTGCGAATGTCAATGCGGCACAAGTGCCGCGTGATGCGACCCCCATTTTCTTTCCCGAGAAAGAAAATGGGCGTCGCCCGTCCAAAAGAAAGGCGTTTCCCATTGCAAGCGAGCAGCTCGAAGAGCTGCAATGCTTGCCGATTGCACTGCCCTGTGCGCGGCGTTGCCGCGGTTGGCGTTGCTATACGATTTGACTTGCTCCTATCATCCGCTGTTGCGCAGCCGTTGGCGGCTCTGCTGCCTTACGGATGCGGCACACCCCTTGCGGGTGCCGCTCTGCCCATCTTGTAGAAGTACAGCCTAATTTCCGTCTACTGCCAGTCCCTACAATGCGGCGAGCGCAGCAATGCCGCATTTGGCACGCAGTCTGCCGCCAAGCAAACGTCACTCGCGCCTCACGATAGTAAGGCGCGGTTGAGAGTTGTCACGAATCGCAGAAGATTCATGGCGAAGCCATGTACACCGCACCCGATTCCGCAGGCTGCGCAGCTCTTCGAGCTACAAACTGCCAATGTGCGGGGTCAAGGGGGAAGCCCCCTTGCCTTTCTCCGGGGGTTCCAAAGGGGGTATTCTCTTTGGAAAGAGAATACCCCCTTTGACCGGCAGCAGCGCCTACGCGCTGCATTCCCCCTCCGCGCAGTGCGCGGAAAAAACCATCCTGCCTGCAAGGCAACCACCCTTTACACCCCTTGGTGTAAAACAATTTAGAGGAGTTTTATGTCAGAAAAACTCGTGACTAAAGGCATCGTCCTTCGCGCGACGGCGACGAAGGAGGCCGACTACATATTGAATATTCTGACCGACTCGCTCGGGCGGATCGCGGTCGTGGCGCGCGGGGCGCGGCGCAAGGGAAGCCGCATCGCCGCGGGCAGTGAGCTTCTGGCCTTTTCCGAGCTCGTACTCTATCAGCGCGGGAACTGGTACTACCTCGACGAGGCGTCGACGATCTCGCTGTTCGACGGTATCCGGCAGGACATTGAGCTACTGTCGCTCGCGTCGTATTTTGCCGAGATGACCGAGTGCGTCACGGCGGAGGACGAGCCCGTGCCGGAGATCTTATCGCTGCTGCTCAACTCGCTCTATGCGCTCGACACGCTGCAAAAACCGCAGAGCATCGTCAAGGCGGCGTTTGAACTCAAGCTGCTTGCGCTCTCGGGCTACGAGCCGCTGCTCGACGGCTGCGCCGTCTGTGGCACGCACAACCCGAAAGAGCCGGTGTTTGACGCGCAGCAGGGCGTGCTGCTGTGCAAAGAATGTGCGGGCCACGGCGGGGGCGGCCTTCTGCCGCTGGACGCGGGCTCGTTCGCGGCGATGCGCCATGTGCTGTTTTCCGAGCCGAAGCGGATGCTGTCGTTTTCCCTCTCGGGCGAGACGGAAAAGCGCTTTGCCGCGGCGTGCGAGGTGTTTGCGCAGGTGCAGCTTGACCGGCGATTCAAAACGCTGGACTTCTACAAAAGCATGAAAATTGACAACTAAACGAAATATCTGTCGAAAGAAATACGAATCGAAATCAAAATTTCGGAGAAAACTATGAGTGAACTGTTTGAAAAATCCATCCGCGTGCTGGAACTGCCGCGGCTATTGGAGATGCTCGAGCATCACGCGGTGAGCGCGGAGGCCAAGGCGCGGGCGCGACGGCTGACGCCATCGGATGATTTCGGCGAGGTCAACCGCCTGCTCGACGAGACGGACGCGGCGCGCAAGATGATCATGCTGCGCGGCAGCCCTGCCTTTGGCGGCGTGCGCGACGTGGGCGAAGCGCTCTCCCGCGCCGAGCGCGGAGGCATGCTCAACACGCGGGAGCTTCTCGACATCGCGGGGCTTCTCACGAATGTGCGCCGCGTGCAGGATTATTATAAGGAGGACGAGGAGGGGACGGTCATCGACAAACTCTTCCTCTCCCTGCACCCGAACCGCTTTCTGGAGGAGAAGATCACGACCGCGATCCTCGACGAAAACGAGATCGCCGACGCGGCCTCGCCCGAGCTCGCGGAAATTCGCCGCCACAAGCGCGTGGCGGCGGCCAAGGGCCGCCAGATCCTGCAGCGCATCATTTCGTCCCCGAGCTACCGGAACGTTTTGCAGGACGCGCTGATCACGCAGCGCGGCGGGCGCTTCGTCGTGCCGGTGAAGGCCGAGTGCCGCGGCGAGCTGCCGGGCCTCGTGCACGACACGTCCTCGAGCGGCGCGACGATCTTCGTCGAGCCGATGGGCGTGGTGCAGGCCAACAACGAGCTCAAGGAGCTCGAAGCGAAAGAGGAGAAGGAGATCGACCGCATCCTCTACGCCCTCTCGGGCGAGGCGGCGAGCTTCAGCCGCGATATTCTGTGGGATTATGACATTCTCGTCCACCTCGACCTCATTTTCGCGCGCGGCGAGCTGAGCTACCGCATGAATGCCATGCGCCCCGAGCTCAAAAAGGACGGCAGCGTGTATCTGCGCCATGCGCGTCACCCGCTGCTCGACCCCGCGAAGGCCGTGCCCATCGACATTGAGCTCGGCCGCAGCTTCGATACGCTTGTCATTACAGGCCCGAACACCGGCGGCAAGACCGTGAGCTTAAAGACGCTCGGCCTCCTCTGCCTGATGACGCAGTGCGGCCTGCATATCCCCTGCGACGACCGCAGCGCCGTGAGCATCTTTTCCTCGGTGTTGGCCGACATCGGCGACGAGCAGAGCATCGAGCAGAGTTTGTCGACCTTCTCGGCGCATATGAAAAACATCGTGCAGATCTTGGACGAGGCGGACGAGCACTGCCTGATCCTCTTCGATGAGCTGGGCGCGGGCACCGACCCCGTTGAGGGTGCGGCACTGGCCATCGCCGTCATCGAGCAGGCGCGTTCACAGGGTGCGAAGATCGCTGCGACGACGCATTACGCCGAGCTCAAGACCTTTGCCATGACGACCGCGGGCGTGGAAAACGCAAGCTGCGAGTTCGATGTGGAAACGCTCTGCCCGACCTATAAGCTGCTCATCGGCATCCCCGGCAAGTCGAATGCCTTTGCAATCTCGAAGCGGCTGGGGCTTTCCGAGGCCGTCATTGAAAAGGCCAAGGCGCAGATGGACAGCGAGAGCATCCACTTTGAAGACGTGCTGACGCAGCTGGAGCAGAAGAGGCAGCAGTTAGAGAAAGAAAAAGCCGAGGTCGACCGTCTTTACGCCCAGCGCGAGGAGGACGCGCGCAAGGCGCGCGAGTTCCGCACGCAGATGGAGCGCGCGAAGGAGAACGCGAGAAGCCGCGGCGAAGCCGAGGCCAAGCGCCTTTTGGCTGAGGCCAAGTCCGTCGCGGACGACACGTTCCGCGAGCTCGATGCGCTGCGCAAGCAGCAGAAAAAGCTCGACGCCCAGCAGATGAACGCCCAGCGCGCCGAGATCATGCACAACATCAAGCAGGCGCGCGACGCTGCGGGCGTGCGCGACGAGAGCACGGAGCCCATCCCCAAGCCCTCGCGGCCCATTGAGGTTGGAGACATGGTCGAGATCCCCGGTACGCGCCGTCAGGCCGAGGTCACAGCTGTCAAGGACGGCACGCTGACGCTCAAGGCGGGCGTTTTGCAGATGAAGGTCAAAGCCGACGAGGTCCGCCTCATCGAGGCGGCGGAGCGCGCGGCCACGGCCAAAAAGCAGCCGCAGTTTGCCCCCTCGCAGCGCATTCTGCGCACGGCGTCCGCTGCGCGCGAGCTCGACATCCGCGGCATGGAGACGCTGGAGGCCGAAAGCGTGCTCGATAACTACATTGACGCTGCCGTCATGGCGCATCTTGAGACCGTGACGATCATCCACGGCAAGGGCACGGGCGCGCTGCGCAAGGCGGTGCACGCGAGCCTCCGGCGCAACAAAGCCGTCAAGAGCTTCCGCCTTGGCAACTATGGCGAGGGCGAGTCGGGCGTCACTGTGGTCGAGTTGAAATAAATGCCTGCCCGGGGAAGCACTTTGTCTGTGTTTATTGCCAAATCCGCGCCATTTCGCGCGAAATGGCATTGACGAATCGGCCCCCGATGGTATATGATACGATAAAGTCCGAAAGATTTTTTTGGAGAGGGAGTAGTAACGATGTATACTCAGAATGTTACGATCAACAATGAAGTAGGCCTGCATGCTCGTCCTGCCACGTTCTTCATTCAGAAGGCCAACGAGTTCAAGAGCGGCATCTGGCTGGAGAAGGATGAGCGTCGCGTGAACGCCAAGAGCTTGCTGGGCGTGCTGTCCCTCGGGATCGTCAAGGGCACGACCATCACGCTGCTGGCCGACGGCGCGGACGAAAAGGAAGCCGTGACCGCTCTGTGCGAGCTGGTTTCCAACAATTTCGGCGAATAAGAAACAACCAGGAAAGGCGGCTTCCACAGGAAGCCGCCTTTTTCCATTTTACCGGCACCATTCGACCGGATATACTATTATATATTATAATGTAGAGATGAAAAGAAAGGAGGGAATGTCCCATGACGAAGCAGGAGCTTTTGGACAAGGCAAACGACCTGCCGCTCGCGCCTGGCGTCTATCTGATGATGGACAAGACCGGCTGCGTCATTTACGTCGGCAAGGCGAAAAAGCTCAAAAACCGCGTCAGCCAGTATTTTCAGGAGAATTCCTCCCACAATGAGAAGACGCGCCGCATGGTCTCGCAGGTCGACCACTTTGACACGATTTTCGTCTCGACCGAGTTCGAGGCGCTGATTTTGGAAAACTCGCTCATCAAGCAGCACATGCCGCGCTACAATATCTTGTTAAAGGATGACAAGGGCTATCCCTTTGTGCGCCTCGGCACGGAGCACTATCCGCGTTTTACGATGGTCGGCAAGCCTGCGGACGACAACGCGCTCTACTTTGGCCCGTTTGGCGGACGAAACGAGACGCGCGCGGCCATCGACGCGATCTGTGCGGCATTCCGCCTGCCGACGTGCAGCCGCAAATTCCCGCGCGACATTGGAAAGGAGCGGCCCTGCCTCAACCATCACATGGGGCGCTGCGACGCGTTCTGCCGCGGCACGCCGGATGAGGACGAGTACATGCGCCGCATCGGGCAGGCCGAAGAGCTGCTGAACGGCCACTACCGCCGCTTAACGCGCGCGCTGCGCGAGGAGATGGAGCAGGAGGCCGCAGATCTGCACTTTGAACAGGCGGCAGCACTGCGCGACCGCATCCGCGCCATCGAGGTGCTGGGCAAGCGGCAGAAGGTCATCGCCGGCATCTGCGCCGACACCGATATCTGGGGAGTTTATCGCGGCGCGCTCAAGTGCGGCAGCGCCGTACTGCACATTGAGGACGGCAGCGTGACGGGTCGAGACCTGAACCTCTTCGCCGCGCCGCAGGACGAGAGCGAGCAGATGATCCTGTCTGCGCTGCTGCCGCAGTATTACCTCAATAAGAGCGTGCTGCCGCGCGAAATTCTGCTGCCCTGCGAGATCGAGGGCGCGGACGAGCTCGCACAAATCTTGACCGAGCGCGCGGGCCGCAAGGTGACGCTCCACGTCCCCCAGCGGGGCGAGAAGGCCGAGCTCCTTGCCATGGCGCAGTGCAACGCGCGCGAGGACGTCGAGCGCGTGACGACCGCGCAGGAGCGCGAGAACCGCACGCTGACGCAGCTTGCGGGGATGCTCTCACTCCCTGAACCACCCGGGCGTATGGAGTCCTACGATATCTCGAACACCGGCGCGAGCGACATCGTCGCGTCGATGGTCGTCTACGAGGGCGCAAAGCCCAAGAAGAGTGCCTACCGGAGATTCAAGATCAAGAGCCTGTCGGCCCACCCGGACGACTACGCGTCCATGGAGGAGGTGCTCACGCGCCGCATCCAGCGCTATCTGGACGGCGATGAGAAGTTCAGCCCCCTGCCGGACGTCATGCTCATCGACGGCGGCATCACGCACGCGGGCGTCGCCGAGCGCGTGTGCGCGCAGATGCATGTGCGTGTGCCGATCTTCGGCATGGTCAAGGACGACCGCCACCGCACGCGCGCGCTCGTCACCGCGCAGGGCCGCGAGATCGACCTGCACGCCGCGCCGAACGTCTTCGCCCTGATCGGTCAGATCCAGGAGGAGACGCACCGCTTTGCCATCACGTTCCACCACAAGAGCCATTCGCGGTCCTCGACCCGCTCGGCGCTCGACGGGATTCCGGGCGTCGGCAAGGTGCGCGCTCAGGCGCTGCTCAAGACGTTCAAGAGCGTTAAGGCGATTCGGGAGGCGGACATTTTCGCCCTTGAACGTGTGCTGCCGAAAGACGCCACGGCGTCCGTTTACCTTCATTTTCACGGGGAAACGGACGAAAAAAAGGATGAAATGTAACTTCCTCTGCGATCGCCCATATGACGGGAAAAGCGAAAAAGAGGCGCGATTTTTGTGACCTTTGCCAACAAAAATCAAAAAATCAGGTTGACATAAATGGATTTCAATAAATGAATTTTCAAAAAGTCAAACTTGCATATTTTGGCATTGCGCCACACTGCTAAGACGGCTTTTCGTCCCCTGCGCCCTTTCCTGGGCGCAGGGGGCGCTCCTTTGCTGACCGAGGGAAGGGAGCGCACGGCAGAGAAGCAAAAAAGCCAGTGTTTGCAGGGCTTTCCGCGTTTTTGCCGCCTTGCGGGGCGGGAGCGGGACACACCCGGCCTGCTCCCAAGAGTTTTTTGCCCGCTCGGACGGGACAAAGAGCGTCGGCAGGTGCGCCGCCTCTTCGACGCCGAGATGGCGGCGAGGCGGGGGAGAGGGGTGACGATGGTTTACATAAATCGAGAAAATCACGAATCCGATGACTTAAATAGCAACTTTTAGAAGATGGAAATAAGAAAAATATCGAAGATTTTATAAAATACAGAACTTTTGGCGAACAAACGGCGGAAACTTGACAAATCCTTTTTCAGGCGGTATACTGCCAGCAAGTTTTGGAAAAGTTACATTTTGTAATCTTTTCCGGACGCAGCGCACTTCCCCGCTGCGCGAAGCTGCGGCGGCTCACGCCGCGAAAAAAGGAGTATCCCATGCAGAAGTTTTTGAAAAATTTGTTCACAGCCCAGCGCTGCCGCAGAGCGATGTTCTTTCTGCTCTTCGCGGCTGTGATGCTGCTGAACAGTTCGCCCGAGCTGCGCGCGGACGCGCTGTACCTCATCGCCGACGGCGATACGGTCAGCGTGCTCGACGGCACAACGGACATCCCGCAGGAGCGCGTCATTGTCACCGGCGCGCAGAGCGGTGACGCGGAAGTCACACTTCCTGCCGGTGAAAAGGTGACGGTGACGCACGGCGACGACATCGAATACGCCACCACGAGAAACGGCGAGCGCGTCAGCGAGCTGCTGCGCCGTTTGCAGATCTCGGTCAGCCCGCTTGAGATGGTGCTGGTCGACGTCACGGAGGAAGAGGTCGAGATCACCGTTGCCTCTGACTTCACCTACTATGAGACCGCCACCGAGGCGGCTCCCCACACCACGCTGACCTCCACGTCGTACCGCATCCCCAAGGGCGAGACGCAGGTCGTCCAGCAGGGCATCGACGGCACGCGCGACGTCGTTTATGAGGTCGTGTATGCCGACGGCCAGTTCGTCTCCCGCCAGGCGGTGGAGGAGAAGAACGACACCTCCGTCGCGGAGATCACCTACACCGGCACGCTCGTCGACAAGGCACAGAGCGGCGACACGGTCAAGTCCGTTGTCACCGAGAGCGACGGCAGCGGCTATCTTCTGATGAAGTCCGGCGATTCCGTCCACTTCTCCGGCTCGATGAAGGTCACCTGCACGGCCTATACCGCGGGCTACGGCGGCGTGGGCACCAGAACGGCCACGGGCACGACGGTCCACGTCGGCACCGTCGCAGTGGATAAGAAGGTCATTCCCCTCGGTACCGAGATGTTCATCGTCGGCTCGTCGGGCTACACCTACGGCAACGCTGTGGCTGAGGACACCGGCGTGCGCGGCGCGGCGATCGACCTCTATATGAACTCCTATCAGGAGTGCAAGCAATTCGGCCGCCAGAAGAACTCGACGGTCTACTTCCTCGACTGAGCGGGGCGGTTTGTCGAATAGTACGATAAATGTATGTTCCGGATGCGTATGTTGCGCATCCGGAACATTTACTTTATTGCAGTGACATGATACAATTACCGGAAGAAACCGAAAGGAGAACACAGGATGAAAGCCATTATCACGGTACTGGGAAAAGATCAGGTCGGTATTATCGCGGGCGTCAGCTCGCTGCTGGCAAAGTGGAACGTGAACGTTCTGGATATCAGCCAGACGATTTTGCAGGAAAATTTCACCATGGTCATGCTGGCGGATCTCGAAAATTGTTCGCTCTCTTTTACGGAACTGACGGAAAAGCTGAGCGCCCTCGGCGCGGAGATGGACATTGCGATCCGCATGCAGCGGGAGGACATCTTCAACGCGATGCACAAGATCTGAGCGAGGAGGGAAAGAACCATGCTAAGCCGCAATGATATTCTGGAAACGATCCGTATGATCGACCAGCAGCATCTGGATATCCGCACGATCACGATGGGCATCTCGCTCCTCTCCTGTGCGGACAGCAGCGCGGAGCGTGCGTGTGAAAAGATCTACGACAAGATCGGCCGCTATGCAGAGCGCCTGGTCGCAACGGGAGAAGAGATCGAGCGGGAATTTGGCATTCCCATCGTCAATAAGCGGGTTTCCGTCACACCCATCGCGCTGGTCGCCGCCGCGTCGGAGACGGAAGACTATGTCCCGTTTGCCAAGGCGTTTGACCGCGCGGCCAAAAATGTCGGCGTTAACTTTATTGGCGGTTTTTCGGCGCTTGTGCAAAAGGGCATGACGGACGCCGACCAGAAGCTGATCGCTGCGATCCCCGAGGCGCTGGCCTGTACGGACCTTGTGTGCTCGTCGGTCAATGTCGGCTCGTCCAAGGCGGGAATCAACATGGACGCCGTCGCCCTGATGGGGCAGACGGTGAAAAAGACGGCAGCGCTCACGGAAAAGCAGGGCGGCTTTGGCTGCGCCAAGCTTGTGATCTTCTGCAATGCGGTAGAGGATAACCCCTTCATGGCGGGCGCGTTCCACGGCGTGGGCGAGCCGGAGAAAGTGATCAACGTCGGCGTTTCCGGGCCGGGCGTTGTGTATCACGCGCTGCAAAGCGTCAAGGGCCAGCCGTTCGACGTGGTGGCGGAGACCGTGAAGAAAACGGCGTTCCGCATCACGCGCATGGGTCAGCTCGTCGCGCAGGAGGCGAGCCGCAGGCTCGATACGCCGTTTGGCATTGTCGATCTTTCCCTTGCGCCCACGCCCGCCGTCGGCGACAGCGTGGCCCGCATTCTGGAGGAAATGGGGCTTGAGGTTTGCGGCACACACGGTACGACCGCCGCGCTCGCCCTGCTCAACGACGCGGTGAAAAAAGGCGGCGTGATGGCGTCCTCCTCGGTGGGCGGCTTATCCGGAGCATTTATCCCCGTCAGCGAGGACGAGGGCATGATCGCCGCGGCGTCGTCCGGCGCGCTGACGCTCGACAAGCTGGAGGCGATGACCTGCGTGTGCTCCGTAGGACTTGACATGATCGCGCTTCCGGGCGACACGAGCGCAGAGACCATTGCTGCCATCATCGCCGATGAGGCGGCCATCGGCATGATCAACACAAAGACGACTGCGGTGCGCGTCATCCCTGCGCCTGGCTGTAAGGTGGGCGACACGGTGGAGTTCGGCGGACTTCTCGGCTCGGCACCGGTGCAGGCGGTCCACCCTTATTCGAGCGCGGAGTTCATTGCGCGCGGCGGCAGAATTCCCGCGCCGCTGCACAGCCTGAAGAACTGAAAAAAGCGGACAGCCTTGACTGTCCGCTTTTTTATATAGAATTCGTCTTTTCAAAACAGCAGCTCGTAGCCCATCTTGATGAAGAGAAGCCCCAGCACGACAAAGATCATGCCGCGCACGCGCTTGCTGCCACCCTTCATGGCGTAGCGCGCGCCGCAGTAGGCGCCCAGCATATTGCAGGCCGCCGCGGGGAGCGCCAGCAGCCACCAGACCTTGCCGCTGAAGATGAACAGCACCGCCGAGGCGACGTTGGAGCAGAGGTTTGCGATCTTCGCGCAGCCCGACGCCGTGAGGAGGTCCATCGAAAGTGCCATCGTAAACGCCATGATCATAAACGTGCCCGTGCCCGGGCCGATGAGCCCGTCATAGCAGCCAAGACCCAAACCGATGAGCGCGGCGCGCGTCATCTCCTGCTGCGGCGTGTACTCGCGCGCGGGTGCGTCATTTTCCTTGCCGAAGTCCTTTTTGAGCATCAGCAGGATGGCCGCGCAGGGCAGCGCGACGAGCATCATGATCTTCAGAATGTCCTCGTTGATGAGCAGAGCGATCTTTGTGCCGATGGCCGCGCCGAGCAGTGCGCCGATCCCCGAGACGATGGCGGGACGCAGCAGGACCTTGCCGCCGCGAAAGTATTTGAACGAGGCGAGCGCCGTGCCGGTGCCGTTGACGACCTTGTTTGTCCCCATTGCAAGATGCGCGGGGATACCGGCCATCAGATAGGCGGGAAGCGTGATGAGTCCGCCGCCGCCGGCGACGGAGTCGACAAAGCCGCCAAGAAAGATGAGCGGCAGAACAACGATCAGAATTTGCGGTGTGAGCTCCATGAAAGTCTCCCTCTTTTCCTGAGATTTCTGCATTTTATCACACGGGAAAAATTTTTACTACTCTTTTGCGCAAAATATGGTAGAATCATTTTACAATTTTTTACGCCCAGCGCGCAGAAAGGAACCACGCTATGGAACGCAATGACAAAGCTGCCATCGAGGCGCTCTTAAAGCGCCACGGTTTTCATTTTTCCAAGTCCATGGGGCAGAATTTTTTGATCGACCCCGCCATCCCCTATGAGATCGCCGAGAGCTCGCGCGCAAACGAGCAGAACGGCGTGCTCGAGATCGGCCCTGGCATCGGCGCACTGAGCCACGAGCTCTGCGAGCGCGCGGGCAAGGTGGTGGCCGTGGAGCTTGACAAGACGCTGCTGCCGATCCTGGACGAGACCATGGCGCGCTTTGACAACTTCGAGGTCGTGTCCGCCGATATTTTGAAAACCGATATCCCTGCGCTTGTGCGTGAGAAATTCGCAGGCCTCACGCCCATCGTGTGCGCAAACCTGCCCTACAACATCACGACGCCCGCCATCACCGCGCTCATCGAGTCGAAGTGCTTCGAGAGCATCACGGTGCTGGTGCAGAAGGAGGTCGCCGAGCGCCTCTGCGCCGCGCCGGGCACGAGCGCCTACGGCGCGTTCTCCGTCTTCATGCAATACTACACGGAGCCGGAATACCTTTTCGCTGTGCCGCGCGAGTGCTTCGAGCCGCAGCCGAAGGTCACGTCCGCCGTGCTGCGCGCCGTCGTGCGCAAGGAGCCGCCGGTCGAGGTTGAGGACGAGAAGTTCTTCTTCCGCGTGGTGTACGCCGCATTTGCCCTGCGGCGCAAGACGCTTGTCAACAGCCTGATGACGGCGTTCGGCAGCCAGCTCACAAAAGAGCAGGTCACGCAGGCGGTCACGTCCTGCGGCTTAGAGGCCAACATCCGCGGCGAGCGGCTGGGGCTCAGTGAATTCGCCGCGCTGTCCGCCGAGATCGCCGCATTACTGTGACAGCACAGAAGCATCTATTCAAAAAATTGATAAACCATATGGTTGCTATTGATAAGACATTCTGCTACAATTTTCGGCAGAAAGGAGTCAAACTCAATAGCAGCCATTTTTCCTGTGCATCGGTTAGCTCCCTGCCGCCCCAAAGCGGCACAGCACACCTCACAAGACGCGGTGCAAAATTTTTCTTTTTCATTACACCGTGAACATGCTACGAGGGAAAGAACAAATGACGAATTTGACGAACAACAAGGCCGTTTTGTCGTGGATCGACGAAATGACCGCCATCACCAAGCCGGACAAGATTGTCTGGATCACGGGGGAAGAGGAACAGCTCGACGCGCTGCGCGAGCAGGCCGTCAAGGAGGGCATCCTCATCAAGCTCAACCCGGACAAGCTCCCGGGATGCTACCTGCACCGCACCGACCCCGACGACGTGGCGCGCGTGGAGGACCGCACGTTCATCTGCTGTGAAAAGGAAGAGGACGCAGGCCCCACGAACCACTGGGTAGAGCCCAAGGAAATGTACGAAAGAATGTACGCGCTGGCCGACGGCGCCTATAAGGGCCGCACCATGTACATCATCCCGTACTCCATGTCCATCATCGGCTCTCCGTTCGCCAAATACGGCTTTGAACTGACCGACTCCATTTACGTCGTGCTCAACATGCACATCATGACCCGCATCGGCAAGGCCGTGTGCGACGCGCTCGGCGACGATGAGGGCTTTATCAAGGGCCTGCACTGCCAGTGCAACCTCGACAAGGACAACAAGTACATCGTCCACTTCCCGCAGGACAATACGATCATCTCGATGAACTCGAACTATGGCGGAAACGTGCTTCAGGGCAAGAAGTGCTTCGCGCTGCGCATCGCCTCGAACCTCGGCCGTCAGGAGGGCTGGATGGCCGAGCACATGCTGATCCTCGGCATCCAGAACCCGCGCGGCGAGATCAAGTACATCTCCGCCGCCTTTCCCTCCGCCTGCGGCAAGACGAACCTCGCCATGCTCATCCCGCCCGAGGGCCTGCAGCGCTGGGGCTGGCGCGTCTGGTGCGTGGGCGACGATATCGCGTGGCTGCGCGTCGGCAAGGACGGCAGACTCTGGGCCGTGAACCCCGAAAACGGCTTTTTCGGCGTTGCGCCCGGCACATCCATGAAGTCGAACCCCAACGCGCTCATTTCCACGCACAAGGACACAATCTTTACGAACGTCGCGCTTGACCTCAGCGACAACACCGTCTGGTGGGAGGGACTCAACAAGACGCCACCCGCGCGCGCCATCGACTGGCGCGGCCGTCCCTGGACGCCGCAGAGCCCTGAAAAGGCCGCGCACCCCAACAGCCGCTTCACCGCGCCCGCGCGCAACTGCCCGTGTCTGAGCCCCGAGTTCGACAATCCCGAGGGCGTACCCATCAGCGCCATCGTCTTCGGCGGCCGCCGCGCGAAGACCGCGCCGCTGGTCTACCAGTCCTTCAACTGGCAGCACGGCGTGTTTATCGGCTCAATCATGGCGTCGGAGACCACCGCCGCGGCGACGGGCCGCGTCGGCGTTGTGCGCCGCGACCCGATGGCGATGCTGCCGTTCTGCGGCTACCACATGGGCGACTACTGGCAGCACTGGCTCGACATGGGCAAGAAAATCCCCAAGCCGCCGAAGATCTTCAACGTCAACTGGTTCCGCACCGACGAGGACGGCAACTTCGCCTGGCCCGGCTTTGGCGACAATATGCGTGTTTTACAATGGATCATCTCGCGCGCCGACGATGAGATCGGCGCGGCGGAGACCGCGCTCGGCTACGAGCCCAACACCCACGATATCGACATGGAGGGGCTTGAAATGTCGATGTACGACATGCGCCGCCTGCTCTCGGTCGACCGCGAGCTCTGGCTCCAGGAGTGCGAGGACGCGCGTGAGTATTACGAGAAGATCGGCAAGGTGCCGCCTGAGCTCTACGAAGAGCTCGACGCGCTCGAAATGAGATTGAACCGCGGCTACAAGGTCAAGCACGAATAAAACGAAGCAACGCAAAAAAGGAACCGCTCGAAGAGCGGTTCCTTTTTACGTAAAGAGCCTCGCAGAGTTTGCGCCGCGCACGGCGCAAATAAATCGAAATTTGTTTTTCGCCGCGACAAGTGCGTGGCGAAAAACACTTTGCGCGGAGCGAGCGTCGAATTGGCCGCATTATGCGGCCAACCGAGGCGCAGAGCGCAGCGAAACTTTCTCAAGAAAGCGGCTTCACCGCTTTCTTGAAGCTATCTTACGACGCCAAACTGGAAGAGATAGTCTCTCCACATCGGATAGTACGCGGCCTTGACGTGGACGCCGTCGCCGGAGTATTCCGGCGTCAGCGCGCCGGTAGAGTCGTCGAAGACGGGATTGCAGTCGATATAGAAGACCGTTTCGTTGTCGGCGAGCTTTTGGAGCTCGGCGTTGCGTGCGTCGATGGTCGAATTCTTAAAGAACGTCGCGTCGGACTTTTCCTGCGTCGTGTGGAAAATGGCCTGCAAAAAGATGATGGCGTCAGGCTGGAGCTCGCGCACTTCGTCGAGCAGGACCTTGTACTGTGCGGCCCAGCTCTCCGCCGTGCCGGTACCGAGCTCGTTGATGCCGAGCATCAGGTAAATTTTGCCGTAGTGCTTGCCGGAGAGCGCCTGCGCAAGCGTCTGCTTGCCGGGGAACTCCGCCTTTTCGACCGCCGACCAGACCGTCAGGCCGTTGTGGCAGAGGTAGTCGGCGTTATTGAGGCCCGCATAGTCCTTGAAGCCGTCGGTGTGCGAGTCGCCGATGAACAGCGCGTCGTCAAAGTAGCTCGCGTCCACCGTGGTGAAGGGGGAGTCGGGCTCTTCCGGTTCGGGCTCCGGTTCCGGGTCCGGAAGCGGAGCGGGGTCTGGGACGGGAGGAGGTTCGGGCGCTTTGGGCTCGCTCCACGGGTAGACCCCGTCTGCGGCCGCTGTGGCCATTGCCGCGACGGGCGGCGTCGCGGCATCCAGTTTTTCAAGATAATCCTGATACACGCCGGTGGGATCGAGCGCGGCGTAAGCGTTGAGCGCCAGCGCGCTGACAAAGCACAGCGGCAGCAGGAAAAAGGGACGAGAGGACATGAAAGGTCTCCTTAGAAACGGGAATAGAGGAAGGCGTTGCCCGACGAGGTGGCGATGAAGTACACGCACACCCAGAAGAGCAGAAACAGCGGGAGCTGGACGAGTAAACTGCCGCGGTGCTTTTCATAAAAGCGGCGCGGCTGCGGCAGACAGAAGAAGATGGCGAGCAGCAGCAGCCACCAGTAGGACGAGAACAGCTTGAGCGCATCCTGCGCGGAAATGGCGCTGCGCGCGCCGAACAGCGGGAACAGGCGGGAGAAATACGCGCCGACGTCCTTTAAGCGCGTGATGCGGAAACTGACCCACGTCTGCGGGATGACGAAGAGAAGATAGACGTGCGAGAGCACTTTATGCTTCTTGAGAAAATTGCCAATGCAGAACTTTTCGAGCAGGATGAATCCAAGCAGCATTACACCCCAGAGGACAAAATTCCAGCTCGCCCCGTGCCAGAGGCCAGTGAAAAACCACACGACCGTGAGCGAGAGTACCGTGCGGGCATTGCCGTTGCGGCTGCCGCCGAGCGGGATGTACACATAGTCGCGGAACCATGTGCCGAGCGTGATGTGCCAGCGGCGGTAGAACTCGCTCACCGAGCGCGCGGTGTAGGGCAGGTCAAAGTTGCGCGGCACAGGCAGCGCGAGCATCTGCCCGAGGCCCATCGCCATAAGAGAATAGCCGGAAAAGTCGAAATAGAGCTGCAAACTGTAGCTCACCGCGCCAAGCCATGCGAGCGGCGTCGACAGGTATTCATACCCGATGCGCTCAAGCGACGCCCACAGCGGCGCGAGCTGGTCGGCGAGCAGCACTTTGAAGCACAGGCCGACAACAAAGAGCTCAAAGCCGGAGAATACGTCCTCGCGCGTGACCGAGCGTGCTTTCAGCGCGCCGCGCCATTCACGCCAGCGCAAGATCGGCCCCATCGTGAGCTGGGGGAACGCGATGGTGAAAGCGGCGTAGTCGATGAGATTTTTCTCTGCCTCCTCGCCGCGATACACGTCGATGAGGTACCCCGCGCTCTGGAAAAGGTAGAAGCTGACGCCGAGCGGCAGCGCAAGCTCAACGAGAGAGAACGCCGTCCCCGTCAGTTTGCCCAGATTTTCCAGAATAAATGCGGCGTACTTGAAATACACGAGGCAAAAGAGGTCCGCCGCCAGCGCGATGATCAGCAGTGCTTTTCGCGTGCGGACTTCTTTCCCCGCCATTGCGCGGGCGAGGGCGTAGTGCAGAAGTAGCACGCCGGACAGCAGCAGTGTGTCGCGCGCGCCCGCGCCGATGAAGTAGAAGGCAAAGCTGCCCAGCACGAGCGCAGCATTTTTGAAGCGAAAGGGCAGAATGTAATAGACCGCGAAAAACAGCGGCAGAAAATAAAAAAGAAACGTAAGGTCGGAAAAGCTCACGGGGAAACTCCTGTCATAATTTGTCAGCGTCTTATTGTACACGCCGGGGCGGAGCGTGGCAATGGAAAAATCAGGAATTCGTCAAGAAACCGCCGGGTAAGCCAAAACGTGAGATTTTGGTTTACATGCGGCGGCAAGCGTGCTACAATCCTAAGACGGCGGCTGCGAAAAACGCAGCGTTTGATATTTTATGTCAATCGTAAGCGATAAGCCGCCGACTGTCAACCTCAAAAGGGTAACAATTTCGGTTACATTTTGTAACGGAGGACGCTATGGGAAAAGAGACTGTTTTGGCGCTGCTGCTGCGGGAAAAGGGACACTTCGTCTCCGGCGAGGCCGTCAGCGCCGAGCTCGGCATCACGCGCGCGGCCATCTGGAAGAGCATTTCCGCCCTGCGCGCGCAGGGGTACGAGATCGACGCCGTCACGGGACGCGGCTACTGCCTCAAGTCGCTGCCCGGCACGCTGACCGAGCAGACCGTGCGCAGCTACTTGGGACCTGTCGAAACCGTCGGCAAGCGCATCGACTGCTTTGATTCCATCGACTCGACGAACGCCTACTTAAAGCGCATCGCGCTCGACGGCGCGCCGGACGGTACCGTCGCCGTCGCGGCGGAGCAGACGAGCGGCCGCGGCCGCCACGGCCGCAGCTTTCAGAGCGCGGCGGGCAAGGGCGTTTACCTGTCGATCTTGCTGCGTCCGAAGCTTGCGCCGTCGCAGCTGATGCCGCTCACGGGTCTCATCGCCGTTGCGATGAGCCGCGCGGTCGACCGCGTGGCGGGGACGTACTCGCAGATCAAGTGGACAAACGATCTCATCCTGAACGGCAGAAAGCTCTGCGGCATTTTGACCGAGCTGAGCGTCGAGGGTGAGACCGGCGAGCTCCAGTACGTCGTGGCGGGCATCGGCTTCAACGTCAGCCAGCGCGAGGAGGACTTCGACGGCGAGGTCTCGAAGATCGCAACGTCCATCCTGCGCGAGACGGGCAGGCTCATTTCGCGCGCGGAGCTGTCCGCGGCGATGATCGAGGAGCTCGATGCGCTTTATACGGCGCTCAGATCCGGAGAGACGAGCGGGTATCTTGACGAATACCGCCGCCGCTGCGTGACCATCGGGCGCGAGGTGCAGCTTTTGTGGCAGGATACGAAGGAGAAAGTCACGGCGCTTGACGTGGACGAGGAGTTCGGCCTCATCGTGCGCCGCGAAAACGGGACGGTCGAGACCGTCCGCACGGGTGAGGTGTCCGTGCGCGGCCTTTACGGATATGTGGAGTAAGGAGAAAGTATTTTGAAGGAACTTTTGGAGCTGTTTCTCACCTTTGCCAAGATCGGCGTGATGACCTTTGGCGGAGGTATGGCGATGCTGCCGATCCTCGAGCGCGAGGTGGTGCAGAATAAGCACTGGGCAACGGAAGAAGAACTGGTGGACTATTTTGCCATCGGTCAGTGCACACCGGGCATCATCGCCGTCAACACGGCGACATTTGTCGGGCAGAAGAGAAAAGGCGCGATGGGCGGCATCACCGCGACGCTCGGCGTGGTATTCCCCTCGCTCGTCATTATCACGATCCTGGCGGGACTCATTACGAACTTTGCCCACCTTGCCTGGGTGCAGAACGCCTTTGCAGGCATTCAGGTGTGTGTATGCGTGCTCATCCTGAACGCTGTGCTCAAGCTGCTGAAAAAGTCGGTCGTGGATAAGCGCACGGCGGTCATCTTTGTTATCGTGCTGCTGGGGAATATGCTGCTGAGCGTTTCGCCGGTGTGGTTCGTGCTGCTCTCGGCGCTGTCCGGCATCGTGCTGAAAAATCTTGAGGGGAGGGCGGCAAAATGACCTTGTATCTTCGCTTATACTGGGAATTTTTCAAAACGGGCCTGTTTGCCATCGGCGGCGGCATGGCGACGCTGCCGTTCCTTAAGGATATCGGGGCGACCACGGGCTGGTTTTCGCAGACGGACCTGATGAACATGCTGGCTGTGTCGGAATCGACGCCGGGTCCTGTCGGCATCAACATGGCGACCTATGTCGGCTATACGGTCGGCGGCGTGCCGGGCGCGATCGTCGCCACCATCGGCGAGGTGACGCCGTCGATCATCGTCATTTTGATCGTTGCGGCGATGCTCGCCAAATTCCGCGACAGCCAGTATGTCGCCAACGCATTCTACGGCCTTCGTCCCGCCTCCACCGGCCTGATCGGCGCGGCCTGCGCGGGCGTGATGCTCCAGGTGATCGCCGGGATCACGAGCGCGTCGCAGGAGGATTCCATCCTGATGAAATTCTCGTGGGACGGCGCGATCAGCTGGCGCGGCATCATCCTTGCGCTGGTGCTGCTCGTCTTCACGCGCTACATCAAAAAGACCAAGGACCTGCACCCGATCGTCTTTATCGGAGTCTCCGCGGTGATCGGCGTCGTGTTCCACTTCGCGGGAGTGTAAAAGATATTCAAAAAAGAGGGACGCAGCTGAAAGCTGCGTCCCTCTTTTTTGAGAAAGATGCGCTCCGCTTCGTGCCTTGCCGCCCGTAGGGCGACTGCGACACGTGCGGAGCGAGAAGTGTTTTTCCGGCGTACACGCCGCCGGAAAAACGGATTCCAATTTATTTCGCGTCTGCGGACGCCTGGGCAGCCGTTGGCGGCTCTGCCGCCTTACGGATGCCGCGTACCCCTTGCGGGTAAAACTCTGCGAGGCTTTTTTAACCGCTGCGTTAGTCGGCGGAGGCGATGTGGCTGGCGATGCGCTGCATGATCATGTCGAGAGCGACTAAGTTGTGGCCGCCTTCGAGGACGATGATGTCGGCGTACTTGCGGCTCGGCTCGACGAACTGCTCGTGCATGGGCTTGACGGTCGTCAAATACTGCGTGATGACGCTCTCAAGCGTGCGGCCGCGGTCGCGCACATCGCGCAGCGCGCGGCGCAGGATGCGAACATCGGCGTCGGTCTCGACGAAAATTTTGATGTCAAGCATTTCGCGCAGCCGCGGGTCCTGGAAAATGAGGATGCCCTCGACGATGACGACCTTGCTCGGCTGGATGAGCTCGGTCTCACTTGTGCGCTGGTGGTCTGCGTAGGAGTAGACAGGGCAGCGGATGGCCTTGCCCGCCTTGAGCTCCTTAAGCTGCTCGACCATCAGATCGGTCTCGAAAGCGTCGGGGTGGTCGTAGTTCTGCTTGCAGCGCTCTTCAAAGGGCCTGTCCTGATATTTATAATAGCTGTTGTGGTGCACGACGCTGATATCGTCGCCGAAGTGCTGCTTCAGATGCTCGGTGAGCGTCGTTTTGCCCGAACCGGTGCCACCTGCAATGCCAATGAAGATGGTGTTCATCGCCAGACCCTCCATGAATCGTTTGTTGTTAAGTCGATTATAGGAAGACTTTGGCGAAAAAGCAAGGCCGCGCGGCGGAATGCGGCAAAAATTTGCGTGTTTCGGTTGACGCGGGACAAAAAAGCAAGTATTATGTAAAGGAATGCGGCACCGTGTGTGCTCGCGCGCAGAGACTCTATTTTGACAAAAGAAAGGAGCGTCGGCATGAATCTTCTCAAGTGCCCGCGCTGCGGCGAAGAATATTCCCCCAGCTATCGCAGATGCCCGTTCTGCGAGGAGGGAGACCATCCCCGTAAGATCAAGTACAACTCCAGCAAACAGAGCGGCGGCCGGCGCGTTTCGGATAAAAAGCAGACGCAGTCCGTCCGCGGCGCGATGGCGGCGGTGCTCGTCGTCGTGCTGCTGCTTCTGAGCTGGTCGCTCTTTGGTGACAAGATCGTCGCAAAGATCACGCCCGCCGACGACGGCAATACCCCCGGCGTGCAGGACGATGTCAATACGCCCGACGACAGCAATACGAACACGGACGATCCGAACGCGAACAACGGCGGCACCACTGACCCGAACACCGGTGATGAGCCGAACGCAAATGATCCCGCAAACGGCAGCGACACAACTGCCACCAATCCCGGCACCACGACAACCCCGTCCACCCCGACGGTGGATGCCTCGGCCCTGAGCATCAAGACGAACGTCGGCACGACGCTGCCCAAGGATGGAAACGGCAACTTTGACTGCACGATCAAGCCGAGCGAGACCATCCGCCTGAGCGTTTCCGGCACGGACGCGGCCGCGGCCTGGGCGGTGGCGGACGCGAGCGTCCTGTCCATCTCGGCGGACGGCTTGATCACGCCTGCCAAGGTGGGTACCACGACCGTGACGGCCACCGTTGGCGGCGCGGTGCTGACCATCACGGTGCGCATCAAGTAAAGAGAAAAAGAACGGCCGGGGGCCGTTCTTTTTTACGCAAAAAGGGGCGGCTTTCCTTGCAAGCACTGCCCGCCTGTGCTACAATCACCTTGAAAAAGTATTTGCAGGAGCTATCGACCATATGACGACCCGTGAATTTCAGCAGAAAAAGCCGCTTTCCATTCTCTTCACCTACTTCAAGCCGCACCGCGGCCTGTTTATCCTGGACCTTGTCTGCGCGACGGTCGTTGCGCTCATCGATCTCGCCTTCCCGCTCGTGACGCGCAAGTCGATGTACGACCTTTTGCCGAATCAGCAGTACCGCACGTTTTTTATCGTGATGGGCGTGATGATGGCGGCGTTCATTGTGCGCGCGCTTTTATACTATGTCATTTCCTACTGGGGGCACACATTCGGCATTCTGGTGGAGGCGGACATCCGCCGCGACCTTTTCACGCACGTGCAGGAGCTGGACGTCAGCTTCTTTGACCACAACCGCACGGGCCAGCTCATGAGCAGGCTGACGAGCGATCTCTTCGAGATCACGGAGCTCGCCCACCACGGCCCCGAGGACCTGCTCATTTCGACGCTGACGATCGTCGGCGCGCTCGCCATCCTGTTTTCCATCGAGTGGCGGCTCGCGCTGGTCGTGGCGTGCATCCTGCCGGTGTTCATCGCGGTCATCATGTCGCGCCGCAGCAAGATGACGGCAGCCTCGCGCGGCGAGAAGCAGAAGACTGCCGCCATCAACGTCGGCATTGAGTCGTCGCTCTCCGGCATCCGCACGGCGCGCGCCTTTGCCAACGAGGAAGAGGAGATCGACAAATTCAACGCGGCGAACGAGGAATTCAAGGTCTCCAAGCGCAAATTCCACCACGAGATGGGTGTGTTCAACGCGACGATGGAATTTTTTATGACGCTGCTCTCTGCCGCCGTCATCACGGTGGGCGGCTATCTCATCATGCGCGGCGAGATGAACTACATTGACCTCATCACGTTTTCCCTTTACATCGCAACGTTCATCAACCCCGTGCGAAAGCTCGCGAATTTCTCTGAGATTTTTGCTCGTGGCTTTGCAGGTCTTGAGCGCTTCACGGCGCTCATGCGCGTCGAGCCCGCGCTCAAGGACGCACCGGACGCGAAGGAGCTCGAACACTGCCGCGGCGAGATCGACGTCGACCATGTGAGCTTTTCTTACGAGGGCGAGGAGAATGAAGGCGTGCTCCACGACGTGAGCGTGCATATAAGGCCTGGCGAGATGCTCGCCATCGTCGGCCCCTCCGGCGGAGGCAAGTCGACGCTCTGCCAGCTCATCCCGCGCTTTTACGAGGTGAGCGAGGGCGCGATCCGTATCGACGGGGAAGATGTGCGCTCTCTTACGCAGTCGTCTCTTCACCGCGCCATCGGCATCGTGCAGCAGGATGTGTTCCTCTTTGCCGACACGGTGCGCGAGAATATCCGCTATGGCCGCCCCGACGCGACGGACGAGGAGATCGTCGAAGCGGCGAAGCGCGCGGAGATTTACGATGATATCATGGCCATGCCGCACGGCTTCGACACCTATGTCGGCGAGCGCGGCACGATGCTCTCCGGCGGACAGAAGCAGCGCGTGTCCATCGCGCGCATCTTCCTCAAAAACCCGCCCATCCTCATTCTGGACGAGGCGACGAGCGCGCTCGACAGCGTGACGGAGGTCAAAATTCAGCACGCTTTCGACGAGCTCGCGCGTGGGCGCACGACGCTTGTGATCGCGCACCGCCTCTCGACCATCCGCTCGGCGGACCGCATCCTCGTCGTCGAGAATGGCCGCATCGCCGAGCAGGGCAGCCACGAGGCGCTGCTCGCGCAAAACGGCGAGTATGCGTCCCTCTGGCGCACGCAGAATGGGAAAGCATGATGGACAGACGGCAGCTTTTGGATCGCGCCGCGCGCAATGGCGATGAGCGCGTGCTGCTGGCGCACATTCTGGACAAGTGTGAGCAGAGCAGAAACCGCAATATCCCGTCGGCGACGGACTTTTTGAGCCCCGCTGAGCAGCGCAGCGCGCAGGACCTACTGCATGCCGCCGCCATTCATGACGGCTGCGCCTTCTGCGGTGGATTTGAGCGCGCGGAGCGGAGAATGCTCCTCTTTCTGCCCGACTGGCAGGAGGAGGCCGACGAGAGCGAGTACATGACGGCGCTCCGCTGCACGTATCGCAAGGAAGATACGCTGACGCACCGCGACTTTCTCGGCTCGCTGATGGCGCAGGGCGTCACGCGCGAAAAGCTCGGCGACATTTTGGTGTCGGAGGGCTCGTGCGATTTGATCGTCTCGCGCGATATCGCGCCGTATCTGCTGCAAAACGTGACGAGCGCGGGGCGCGTGAAGCTCTCGGTCAGCGAGATCGAGCTTTCAGACTTGAGCGTCCCCGAGCTCAAGGTCAAGGAGATTCGCGACACGGTCTCGACACTGCGGCTCGACGCCGTGGCGGCGAGCGGCTTTTCGATGAGCCGCGGCAAGGCGCAGGAGCTCATCTCATCCGGGCGCGTGCAGCTCAACCACCGCGAAACGCTCAAGAGCGACGCCCCCGTCGCGCAGGGGGATGTGATCTCCGCCCGCGGCCTCGGCAAGTTCGAGGTCGCCGAGGTCGGCGGCCTGAGTAAAAAAGGAAGAACGGCGCTTTTGCTGCGCCGATACCTGTAAGGAGAAGAAGCATATGACGATGGATGAAAAGATCGCGCGCATCAACGCGCTGGCGCACAAGGCCAAGGCCGAGGGCCTGACCGACGAGGAAAAGGAGGAGCAGGCGTGCCTGCGCCGCGACTATATCGACTCGGTGAAGGCAAACCTCAGATCCCAGCTCAATACGCTCTATGTGCTGGATGAAAAGACGGGCAAAAAGACGAAGATCGTCGACTTTGAACGCGAGCGCGCCGCGAGAGCGGGCAAGAAAAAGGAGAAGAACTGATGAGCAAGGATTTTGAATACGATCCCGAGACCGGTTCGTTCCGCTTTGACGAGAGCGGCGGAAAAACGAAGAAAAAGAACGATGTCGACGTCGGCGGCTGGATTTTGATCGCGGCGCTGTTTGCCTTCGGCCTGTGGCCCATCGGCCTCATCGCGCTCATCTCCAAGCTCTCGGACAAGCCGAAAAAGGTGAGTTCGCCGCGCAGTGGCATGCGCACGTCCACAAGCCCGAATGCAAACGTTTCCTCGCGCAGCAAGGTGGAAAAGTCCGTGGTGAAGACGGCGAAGCAGATGAACCGCGCGCCGAAGACTTCCGACAAGACCGCGCGCACGCTGATGATCATCGGCGGCATTATCGCCTTGGCTGCCGGCAGCGGGCTGATCTCGAACATCGGCGAGATCATCGGCTACGGCTGGTATTCCTACATGGCCGAGTACATGCTGTCCGAGTGCGGCTTCCTTGCCGGCGGTATCGCGATGTTTGCTGCCGGTCAGCGCATGAAGCGCCGCAGTGCACGCATCGCGCGCTATCTCGCCGTGATGGGCGAGCGCGGCTACATCAGCGTGGAGGAGCTCTGCACCGTAACGGGCAAGAGCCGCAAAAAAATCGAGAGTGACCTTGACTACATGGTCGAAAAGGGCCTGCTCGGCACGGGCGCGTACTTAGACAGCGGCCGCGGCATCTTCTTCCGCAGCGCCGACGCCTTTGCCGACTACGCGAATGCGACCGCGAAAAAGGAAAACGTCACGCCCAAGGAAGCGAACGAGGGCTACGCGGGCGCGCTGCGCGCCATCCGCTCGGCGAACGACCGCATCGCCGACGCCGTGCTGAGTGAGAAGATCGACCACCTCGAGACCGTTGCGGGCAAAATTTTCCGCGAGGTCGAGGAGCATCCCGAAAAGCAGCAGCAGGCCGCGACGTTCCTCAATTACTACCTGCCCACGACGCTCAAGCTGCTTGACAGCTACGCCAAGTTTGAAGAGGCGGGCATCGAGGGCGAGAATCTCTCCCGCGCGCAGGAGCGCATCGAAGAGACGATGGATGCCCTCATCAAGGGCTTTGACAAGCAGCTCGACGATTTGTACCGCAACGAGGCGATGGACATCGACAGCGATATCCGCGTGATGGAAAATATGCTCCGCCGCGACACGGCGAGCGTGGAGGAGGATTTCGGCCTCGGCGGCGCCGCTGCGCAGCGCGCACCGGATGAGGAATAAGGTGCTGCGCCGCTCTCATACGCTCTATGAGGAGAAAGGACAAGAGGCATGAAACAAACCGGCAGACGATTTGACGCCGCAGCTTTTTACGGCGGCACGAACAGCGAGGCCTACCGCTATCTCGGCGCGCACCGCACGCGGCGGTCGGGGAAAGACGGCTACGTCTTCCGCACCTGGGCGCCGAACGCCGCGCATGTGTCCGTTGTGGGCGATTTCTGCGGCTGGAACGGCTACGCCCACCCGATGGAAAAGAACGCGGACGGCTTCTGGGAGTGCTTTGTGCCGTCCCTCAAGCGCTACGACACCTACAAGTTTGCTGTGACGGCACAGACGGGCGAGACCGTGCTCAAGGCCGACCCCTATGCTTTCCACGCCGAAACCCGCCCCGGTACGGCCAGCAAGCTCTATGACCTCGGCGGCTACCGCTGGGGGGATGACGAATGGCGCGCGAGCCGCGCAAAGGCACCCCTCGACCGCTCGCCGCTCAACATTTACGAGGTCCATCTCGGCTCATGGCGGCGGCGCGAGAACGGTGATTTTTACGATTACCGCACGCTTGCCCATGAGCTGGCGGATCACGTTCTGGACCTTGGCTACAACTGCGTCGAGCTCATGCCCGTCACCGAGTATCCGCTTGACGATTCCTGGGGCTATCAGTGCACCGGCTATTTTGCCGCAACGTCGCGCTACGGCACGCCCAGGGATTTTATGTACTTTGTCGACCATCTGCACCAAAAGGGCATTTCCGTCATTTTAGACTGGGTGCCGTCGCACTTCTGCAAGGACGCGCACGGCCTCATCGACTTTGACGGCACGCCCTGCTACGAATACGCCGACCCCAATAAGCGCGAGCACAAGGGCTGGGGAACGCGTGTGTTCGACTATGGCCGTGGCGAGGTGAAGAGCTTTCTCCTTTCCTCTGCTGCGTTCTGGCTGCGCGAGTTCCATGTGGACGGCCTGCGCGTGGACGCGGTCGCGTCGATGCTGTACCTCGACTACGGCCGTGAAAACGGCCGCTGGACGCCGAACATCAATGGCGGGCACGAGAATTTAGAGGCCATCGACTTCCTGCGCGCGCTCAACGAGACTGCGTTTTCCGTCGACCCGAACGCGCTGATGGTCGCCGAGGAGTCGACCGCGTGGCCGCTCGTCACGCGGCCCGCCAAGGATGGCGGCCTCGGCTTCAACCTCAAGTGGAACATGGGCTGGATGAACGACATGTGCCACTATTTGAAGCTCGACCCCTGGTTCCGCCAGTTCCACCACAAGGACATCACGTTCTCGCTGATGTACGCCTTTTCGGAGAATTTCGTCCTGCCGATCTCGCACGACGAGGTCGTGCACATGAAGGGGTCGCTTCGCGGCAAGATGCCGGGGGATGACTGGCAGCAGCTCGCGGGCGTGCGCGCGTTCACGGCGTACCTGCTCGCCCATCCGGGGAAAAAGCTCACATTCATGGGCGCGGAGCTCGGCCAGTGGCATGAGTGGAATTTTGCCTCGCAGCTCGACTGGTATTTGCTCGAAAACAAAGAAAATCAGCAGACCCAGCGGTTTTTCAAGGACATCAACCGCTTTTACTTATCGCAGAGCCCGCTTTGGGACATTGACTTTTCATGGGAGGGCTTTGAGTGGCTCGTCGCCGACGACAACCACAACAACGTCGTCGTCTTCGTCCGGCGCGACCGGAAAGGGCGCGAGCTCATCGCGGCGGTCAACTTCTCGCCCGTCGGACGCGCGGACTACCGCTTCGGCGTCCCGCCGAAAAAGATATACCGCGAGGTGTTTACCACCGACCTTCCCGCATACGGCGGCACGGGCGACTGGCGCAACGAAGGAGAGCTTTTGACCGAGTCCATCCCCTCGCACGGCAAGCCCTGCTCGCTGTGCGTGACCATCCCACCGCTCGGCGCGGTGTTCTTCGCGGGCGAGGGCGAATGGCAGGAAGAGGAGAAAACCAACGAGCCGCCCGAGGTGTGACCGGACGGCAACGAAACAAGGAGGAGAGAACAAGCGTGAAGAAAGAATGTATCGCTATGCTGCTTGCCGGCGGCCAGGGCAGCCGTCTCTACGTGCTCACGGAGAATATGGCGAAGCCCGCCGTGCCGTTTGGCGGCAAGTTCCGCATCATTGACTTTCCGCTCTCAAACTGCGCCAACGCTGGCATCGACACCGTCGGCGTTCTGACGCAGTACCGCCCGCTGGAGCTCAACCGCTACATCGGCTCGGGCCAGCCGTGGGATCTCGACCGCGCGGACGGCGGCGTGCACATCCTGCCGCCGTATCAGAGCGCGGGCGGTGCGTCGTGGTATAAGGGCACGGCCAACGCCATCTTCCAGAACATCGGCTTTGTCGACATGTACGACCCCGAGTATGTGCTCATCCTCTCGGGCGACCACATCTACAAGATGAATTACGCTAAAATGCTCGCTCACCACAAAAAAGCGGGCGCGGACTGCACCATCTCCGTCATGGAGGTGCCATGGGAGGATGCGCCGCGCTTTGGTATTATGAATGTGGATGAAAACGACACGATTACGGAATTTGAAGAAAAACCCGCGCATCCCAAGAGCAACTTGGCGTCGATGGGCATTTACGTCTTCACGTGGAAAAAGCTGCGTGAGTACCTCATCGAGGACGAGAGCGACGAGGCGAGCAGCAACGACTTCGGCAAAAACATCATCCCCAAGATGCTGCAAAACGGGGAAAAGATGGCGGCGTACCGCTTCTCTGGCTACTGGAAGGACGTCGGCACGCTAGACTCTCTTTGGGATGCGAACATGGATATGCTCGCGACCGGCAGTGGACTTGACTTACTCGAAAAGGACTGGCCGATCTACGGCCGCTCCGTCTCTGCGCCGCCGGCGTATCTGGGGCAGAACGCGCACGTGAAGCACAGCGTCGTCGCGCGCGGCTGCACGGTCGAGGGCGAGGCGGAGAACTCCGTCCTCTCTGAGCGCTGCACGGTGGAGGAGGGCGCAAGCGTCCAGTACTCCATCCTGATGCCCGGTGCGGTCGTCAAAAAGGACGCGCGCGTCTCCTACGCCATCATCGGCGAGAACGGCGTCGTCGGCGAGCACGCCTTTGTCGGCGCGCCGCCCGAGGCGGTGCCGCCGGAGCAGTGGGGCATCACGGTGCTCGGCCCCGGCGCGGCGGTCGCGGATGACTATGTGCTGCCTGCCAACCGCATGCGCAGCGTGGACGGAAAGGAGACGGTACGATGAACGGACTGCACGGCATCATCTTTGCCTATGAAAAGGCTCCTGGCCTTCGCGAGCTGACCGAAGCGCGTATGCCCGGCTCTGTGCCGTTCGGCGGGCGCTACCGCGTGGTCGACTTCATGCTCTCCAACATGGCGGGCGCGGGCATCACAGACGTCGGCGTTGTGCTGCACGGCAACTATCAAAGCCTGCTCGAGCACATCGGCAGCGGCAAGACGTGGGACATGGCGCGCAAGAACGGCGGTCTCAAGCTGCTGCCGCCCTTTGCCGACGCGCGCAAGTTCGGCGTGGAGGAATTCCGCGGCAAGATGGAGGCGCTCTCGGGCGTTCGGTCGTACCTGCACGAGATCCGGCAGAAGTACGTCGTCCTGTCCGACAGCGACCTTATCATCAATCTGCCGCTGCAGAAGGTGCTGGACGCGCACATCGAAAGCGGCGCGGACATCACTTGCGTCTGCACCGAGAGCGGCCAGTTTGTGGAAAACGCCACGTATTTCACCGTCAACGAGGCGGGCCGCATCACCGAGACGCGCTGCGCGCCGCACAAGGCGAGCGGCTGCCGCAGCCTGGAGATCTACCTTCTGAGCCGCGATCTGCTCATTTCCCTTGTGGACGAGTGCGCTGCGCAGGATAAATACAGCTTCCGCAGCGATGTGCTCTGCGCCATGGGCGACAAGCTCGACCTGCGCGCTTTCCTGTGGGACGGCTTTGCCGCGCAGCTGCGCACGGTGCAGGAATACTATGAGCGCAGCATGCAGCTCTTAGACCCCGCCATCCGCTCCGAGCTCCTGTGTGCCGAGCGGCCCATCCTCGCTAAAGAGGATGACGAGGCGGCGTCCTACATCGCGCCGGATTCGCGCTGTGTGGGCTCGCTCATCGCCGACGGCTGCCAGATCGAGGGCAGCGTGGAGGGGAGCATCCTCTTCCCGGGCGTCAAGGTCGGCAAGGGCAGCACCGTCAAAAACTGCATCCTCTTTAAAAACACCGTGGTGGAGGAGGGTGTGACGCTCGGCTGCGTCATCGCCGACAAGGATGTCCGCATCCGCCGCGGCGGCACACTCATCGGACACGAGAGCTACCCGCTCGCCGTGAGCAAGGGCAGCATTGTATAAAAGCAGCAAACAGAAGAAAGGAGCTTGCAGATGAACATTTTGTATGTGACGAGCGAGGCGGTCCCCTTTTGCAAGACGGGCGGCCTTGCCGACGTGGCCGGCAGCCTTCCGCAGGCGCTCGCGGCAAACGGAGACCGCGTGAGCGTCATCCTGCCGCTTTACGAGCGCGTGAAGGACAAGTGGGGCGAGCAGCTCCACTTTGAAAAGTGGACGTTCGTGCGCCTTGCGTGGCGCAGCGTCTACTGCGGGCTCTTTTCGCTCGAGCGTGACGGCGTCACGTGGTACTTTGTCGACAATGAGACGTATTTCCGCCGCAGCGAGCTCTACGGCTACTATGACGACGGCGAGCGCTTTGGCTTTTTCTCCCGCGCGGTGACGGAACTGCTCAAGTCCCTGCCGCAAAAGCCCGACGTTGTCCACTGCAACGACTGGCAGAGCGCGCTTGTGCCCATCTACATCAGGGATGAAGCCGTGCGCGACGACTTTTATAAGGGAATCCGAACCGTCATTACGGTGCATAATATCGAATATCAGGGCCGCTACGGCAGCCGCACGGTCGAAGACCTGTTCGGCCTGGACCATGGCTGGTTCGACGGCGGCACGATCGAATTCGGCGGCGATGTGAACCTTTTAAAGGGCGCGATCGTCACGGCGGACGCCGTGACCGCCGTGAGCCCGACCTACGCGCAGGAGCTCAAGTACGCGTACTTTGCCCACGGGCTGGAAAACGTGATGAGCATGAACGCGCGCAAGCTCCACGGCGTGCTCAACGGCATCGACATGCAGCGCTATGACCCGTCGCACGACAGGAATCTCGTAGCGGTCTACTCGCCCGGCGACCTTGCCGGAAAGAAGAAGGACAAGGCAGCGCTCCAGCGCGTGCTGGGGCTGCAGGAACGGCCCGACACGCCCATCCTTGCGATGGTCACGCGCCTTGTCTCCCACAAGGGGCTCGACCTTGTGTGCGAAACGCTCGACGCATTTATGGGCAAGGACGTACAGTTCGTCGTGCTCGGCAAGGGCGACGCGAAGTACGAAACGTTTTTTGAGTACGCCAAGCAGCGCTACGGCGGACGCATGGCCGTCTACCTCGGCTATTCCGAGCAGCTCGCCATGCAGATCTACGCGGGCGCAGACCTCTTCCTGATGCCGTCGAAGAGCGAGCCGTGCGGGCTCTCGCAGATGATCGCGATGCGCTACGGCGCGGTGCCCATCGTGCGCGAGACCGGCGGATTAAAGGACACTGTCCATGCGTATGAAGCCTGGAACGGACAGGGCAACGGCTTCACCTTTGCCAACTACAACGCTGGCGACATGTGCCACGTGATCTGCGAGGCCATTGACCTTTACCATGACAACAAGGGCGCCTACGCGATGCTCCAGCAGCGCGGCATGACCGCAGATTTCAGCTGGACGCGCTCGGCGCAGGAATACCGCAACATTTACGAATCTATCTGCCGATAAAGAAAAGGAAAACGATCTATGACCATTGACTCTGTGAAGAAAATGAAAGACGCGCTGTGCGAAAAGCTGAAGGTCAGCTTCGGCAGCACCGTGGAGGAGGCGAGCGACGCGCAGATGATGCGCGCGAGCGCCCTTGTCCTGCGCGACGTGATGGCCGAGCGCAGCGTGGACACCATGCGCGAGACCCGCGAGGAACACCGCCGTCAGGTGCACTACCTGTCGATGGAATTCCTGATGGGCCGCAGCCTGATGAAAAACGCCTTCAATTTAGGCGTCGGCGAAATTCTGACCGAAGCGCTCGACGAGCTGGGCTTCCGCGCAGCGGACATCTTTGAAAGCGAGCCCGACGCGGGTCTCGGCAACGGCGGCCTCGGCCGCTTGGCCGCGTGCTATCTCGACTCGATGACGACGCTCGACATCCCCGCCGCGGGCTATTCCATCTGCTATGAGCTCGGCATTTTCCGCCAGCGCATCGTCGACGGCCAGCAGGTCGAGCTGCCGGACAACTGGAAGGACCTCGGCGGCGCGTGGCTGCTGCCCAAGCCGCAGGAGACCGAGACCGTCCGCTTCGGCGGCACGGTCCGCCAGTTCTGGGACGACGGGCGGCTGCATGTCGTGCCCGAGGGTGAGACCGAGGTGCTGGCTATCCCCTGCGACATGGAGATCGCGGGCTACGGCACGAAGCATGTCAACACGCTGCGCCTCTGGGACGCGAAGTCCCCCGTGCCGCTCGACATGTCGCTCTTTTCACAGGGCGAATATCTGCGCGCGCAGGAGCAGCACGCGATGGCCGAGACCATCGCGAAGGTGCTCTATCCCGAGGACAACCATCCCGAGGGGAAGAGCCTGCGCTTAAAGCAGCAGTACTTCTTCGTCTCCGCGACCGTGCAGTCCATCGTGCGCAAGCACATCGAGGTCTACGGCACGGCCACGAATTTCCACGAAAAGAATGTCATCCAGATCAACGACACGCACCCCGCGCTCGTCATCCCCGAGCTCATGCGCATCCTGATGGACGACGCGGGCCTCGACTGGGACACGGCGTGGAACATTACGACGCACTCCGTCGCTTACACGAACCACACGGTGCTTTCCGAGGCGCTCGAGCGCTGGCCGCAGGAGCTGATGCAGTCGCTTCTGCCGCGCGTGTGGACGATCATCACCGAGATCGCGCGCCGCTATCAGGAAAAAATCGAAAACTACTACCACGACGAGGCCAAGACGCGCGAAATGGCCATCATCTGGGACGGTCAGGTCCGCATGGCAAACCTGTGCATTGCGGGCGGCATGGCCGTGAACGGCGTGAGCGCCCTGCACTCCGACATCCTGCGAAACGACGTTTTCAAATACCAGTGCGCAATGGAGCCGGAGAAGTTCAAAAATGTGACCAACGGCATCGACCACCGCCGCTGGCTCGCGCAGATCAACCCGCGGCTCGACGAGCTCGTGCGCGCGCTCGCGGGCGGGGATGAATACCTCCTGCAGCCCGAAGCGCTTAAAAAGCTCGAGGCCTATGCAGACGACACCGCGGTGCTGAACCGCCTCGGCGAGATCAAGCGCGCGAATAAGCTCGATTTTGCCGCCTACGTCAAAAAGACGCAGGGCATCGTGCTCAACACCGACGCGATCTTCGACGTGCAGGTCAAGCGCCTGCACGAGTATAAGCGTCAGCTTTTGAACGCGATGCATATCATCTACCTCTATCAACAGCTGCAAAACGACCCGAACCGCGCCATGCAGCCGCGCGTGTTCCTGTTCGGCGCGAAGGCCGCGCCGGGCTACGCGGTCGCCAAGCGCATCATCCGCCTCATCAACTCCCTTGCCGCTGAGATCAACGCCGACCCCATCTGCCGCGACAAGCTGCAGGTGGTGTTCCTTGAGAACTACCGCGTGTCGCTCGCCGAGCATCTGATGCCCGCGAGTGAGGTGAGCCAGCAGATCTCCACCGCAGGCAAGGAGGCCAGCGGCACGGGCAACATGAAGTTCATGATGAACGGCGCGCTGACCGTCGGCACGCTCGACGGCGCGAACGTCGAGATGCACGAGAGGCTCGGCGACGAGAACATGTTCCTCTTCGGCCTGCACGCCGACGAGGTCGTGCGCCTCAAGCGCGAGGGCTACGCCCCGCAGAAGCTCTACGCGCGCGACGAGAACCTGCGCGCGGTGATCGACAAGCTCAAGGCGGGCTTCTCAGACGGCGTTTCCTACGACGATCTCGCCTCGCGGCTGCTGATGAACGATGAATACATGCTCTTGCAGGACTTCGCGTCCTACTGCGCCGCCGAGCAGCGCATGGCAGACACCTACGCAAGAAGCGAGGAATGGAACCGCATGTCGCTCATCAACATCGCCCGCAGCGGCATCTTCGCCGCCGACCGCGCCGTCGCGCAGTATGCGGATACGATCTGGCAGGTACCGCACAAATGAATACTTCAAACGCGGAGCGGCTATGCCGCTCCGCGTTTGATTTAGGATGCACTGCGCTCTGTGCCTCGGTTCCCTCGACACTCGCTCCGTGCAAGGGTGTTATTTCTGACGCGCACGCCTCAGGGCGACTTCTCTTGCCGTGCTGCGGCAATTCACCTTTTGTCGTCAGAAATAACAATCAAGATCATTTCACGTCTGCGGACGCGAAAATTGGAACTTTTTCGTGGAGATTTACGTCTATTATCAATATAACAACAAAAGGAGAACTCTGCCATGAAGAAGTTGTTTTCCCTAGCTTTTGCGTGTTTGCTGCTCTTTTCGCTCTCGGCCTGCGGGCGGGAACCGAAGGAAGAGGTGAGTGACGAAAAGCCTGTGATTTATCTATATCCCGAGCAGGAGACGGATGTGCGTGTGACGCTTGATCTTGCGGGCGAGCTGACGTGCGCCTATCCCGCCTACGGTGACGGCTGGAGCGTCCGCGCCGCGCCGGATGGCACGCTGACGGACGAGAGCGGCCAAACCTACCGCTACCTCTACTGGGAGGGCACGTCGGGGACGGATTACGACTTTTCCACCGGCTTCTGCGTCGCGGGAGAGGATACCGCGGCGTTCCTCGAGGATGCGCTCGCGCAGCTGGGCCTTAATCGCGAGGAGGCGAACGAGTTTATCATCTACTGGCTGCCGCAGATGCAGGACAACGCCTACAATCTGATTTCGTTCCAGCAGGACGTTTATACGGATTCTGCCAAGCTCACGGTCGATCCCGCGCCTGACACGCTGCTGCGCGTCTTCATGGCGTGGCAGCCATCGGAAAAATTTGTCGACCTTCCCGCGCAGGGGCTTTCCGCGCCCGAGCGCACGGGCTTCACAGTCGTCGAATGGGGCGGCTGCGCGGTACAGTGATAAGAAAGGAGCGTGGGAGATGAAAAAGAGACGCTGGACGATCATAGCGTTTGCCGTGATCTTTGCCGCGGCGTATGTTGCGATGGGCTATTGCATTCCGGCCTTTCGCATCAAGCTGGAAGCCGACGGCTGGACGTATTTTCTCGTCAGTCTGCAAGCGCTCGCGCCGGTGAAGCTGATCTTTTCCACTGTTCTGTCGCTCATTGCGGCGTTGGCCGTGTACAACAGCAGAATGTTTCGACAATAAAAAAGAGGGCTTGCAAAGCAAGTCCTCTTTTTTTATACGATCAACTGTTTACAGATTCTTGCCGAGCTCGTAAGCGGCGGTCAGGTCTTCTTCGTGAAGATCGTCCACCGTGGAGCAGCCGCCGACATTCAGCCTGCCCACGATCTCCCAGCCGAGATAGTCGGCCATGAGGTCAAACGAAGAGTTCGCGCCGGAGGCAGTCTTTTGATCCTCATCGGCCATCGCGGTGAGGAAAACGGCCTTCTTTTTGCCCATCAGCGCTTCATTGTTGGCGTAAAACGCTCTGGCATCCTTCGTGTCGTATCCTGAAAAGCAAGATCGGCATAGCGAGCTGGCAGTTTGCCTGCAAGTGCAGGGATTATCTTTATTTTTTCATCAGCGGTGCGCCGGTGTGCCATGCCTGACCGACCTTTTCGCCGATGGCATAGTAGCCGCTGCGGAACTGGTCGAACACAAATGCATTCAGCTTTGCGGCGTCCACCTTGCCTTTTTCATCCAGCACGGCTTCATCCGCCAGCACGCCGACGATCTCGCCGATGATGTGGTGGCCGTAGACCTCCATCTTGTCCTCAACGACCCTGCACTCCAGCGTCAGCGGGAACTCCTGCACAATAGGAGCGTTTACCTTTTCGCTTTTTACAGCACTCAAGCCGCTGCGCTCGAACTTGTCCGGCATCTTGTTGCCGCTGGCGATGCCGAAGAAATCGGCGGCTTCGATATGGGGAATGTCCGCAATGCTCAGCGTGAACGCACCGCGCTTTTTGATGTTCTCTGAGGTCTTGTGATCCTCGTCAATGTTGAGAGAAACCATGTTTTCGGCACAGATACCGCCCCACGCCATGTTCATCACATCGACGACATTATCGTCGCCGTAAGTGGCGATCATCAGCACGGGCATTGGAAACAGATAGGGATGGACACCCAATTCTTTTTTCATTATTAACGACCTCCATTTGCATTTTGGATTGACTTCATATGGTCATCCTGCTATCATCATAGCATGCATCGGAAAAAACACAAGTACTGTTAATAAATACAGGTACTTTCTGAAATGGAAGTGTAAATATGTCCTGCATGGAGAAGTATATTAAAAGCGCAAATTTTGCCGACACCGGATTCAGCTACACGATGTCGCTCATCAGCGGCAAGCACAAGATGGTGATCTTATATTGCCTGATGGAGTATGAGCCGGTGCGGTTCAACGAGATGAAGCGCTATCTTGGGACGATCACAGATAAGACGCTCAGCAGCAACCTCAAGGAGCTGGAGGCTGATCGCCTCATCGTGCGAAAGGAGTATCCGCAGATTCCGCCGAAGGTGGAGTATTCGCTGTCGGAGCGCGGAAAGTCGTTGATGAAGGTCCTTGACCAGCTTTGCATCTGGGGCGAGGAAAACAGGTTGACAGCCATGATATAATCATACACGACTGAAAATATGAGAAAACAGAGGAAAACGCTATGGAATTCACACAGGGCGTGCGCTTTGACTCTCTCGGGCTGACCGAAGAGGTCCAGCGCGCACTGAAAAAGAAAAATATTGAAGAGAGTACCCCCGTGCAGGCGGGCTGCATCCCGCCGATGCGCGAGTGGAAGGACGTCATCGCCAAGGCGCCTACCGGCACGGGCAAGACCTTTGCCTTCGGCATCCCCATCATTGAGCACATCGAGCCCGGCAGCGAGGAGACCGAGGCTGTCATCTTAGCGCCCACGCGCGAGCTCGCCATGCAGATCACGGCGGAGCTGCGCGACCTTTGCGTCTATCTTCCGGGCGTGCGCATCGTGTGCCTGTACGGCGGCGCGCCCATCGGCAAGCAGATCGACGCGCTCAAAAAGCACCCGCAGATCGTCGTCGCGACGCCGGGCCGCCTAAGCGACCACATGAAGCGCCGCACCGTCAAGCTCGACAACGTCAAGACCGTCGTGCTCGACGAGGCTGACCGCATGCTCGACATGGCCTTTATCCACGATGTGACACGCATTCTGGACAAGCTGGCTTCCCGCCGCAATCTCGGCATGTTCTCCGCGACGATCTCGCGCGAGGTCATGGACATCAGCTGGATGTACCAGCGCGACCCCGAGGAGATCACCGTGCAGGCGAAGGAGGAGAATAAGCCTGATATCGCGCAGTACCGCATCGACGTGGGCCAGAACGACAAGGCGCATGTCATGGCGCAGATCATCCGCGCCGAGGGCCACGAGCGCGTGATGGCGTTCTGCAACACGAAGGGCATGACCGAGCGGCTCAAGGCGTTTTTGATGATGGAAGGCCTCGAGGCCGACTGCATCCACGGCGATATCCCGCAGAAAAAGCGCGAGGCCGTCATGGCGCGCTTCCGCCGCGGCGAGCTGCCGATCTTCGTCGCGACCGATGTGGCCGCCCGCGGCATCGACGTCGACGATGTGGACGCGGTGTTCAACTACGATGTGCCGCTTGAAAACGAGTATTACGTCCACCGCATCGGCCGCACGGGCCGCGCCAAGCGCCGCGGCGTGGCGTACACACTGGTGTCGGATTATCCCTCCGGCATGCGGCTGGATGGAATCGCCAAGTTCACCGGCAATGAAGTGAAAAAGGCACATCTGGATGCGGAGGGGAAGTTAGTCGAAGACTAATAGAGCTTTATGCCCCTGCACCGTGCAGGGGACGCGGTTAAGGGGGATATTCTCTTTCCGAGGAAAGGGAATATCCCCCTTTGACCCCCGAGAGAAAGGGATTAGATTGGCAGTCTGGAGCTCGAACAATCTTTATGCCTCCGGAATGAAAATGCCTGCGCGCGGCGGAGCCGCGTTTAGCGTTGCTATACGATTTGCCTCTGCTCCTACTATCCGCTGTTGCGCAGCCGTTGGCAGCTTTGCCGCCTTACGGATGCGGTACACCCCTTGCGGGTGCCGCTCTGCCCATCTTGTAGAAGTGCGCAGTAATTCCCGTCTACCGCCAGTCTCCACAATGCGGCGAGCGAAGCAATGCCGCTATTTCGCACGCAGTCCGCCGCCAAGCAAACGTCACTCGCGCCTCACGATAGTAAGGCGCGGTTGCAAAACGGTCAAGATTCGCAGGGATTCATGGCGAAGCCATGTACACCGCACTTACATTGCGCAGCGTTTGCAGTTCTTCAAGCTGCAAACTGCCAATGTCGGGGGTCGAGGGGACCTCCCCTCGCGTTCTCTTGGGGGTTCAAGGGGGATATTCTCTCACGTGAGAGAATATCCCCCGTTTCCCGTGCAGCGCCTCCGGCGCTGCTTTTCCCCCTGCGCCCTGTGGGCGCAAAAAGCGGTATTTCTCCTTTCGGGAAAATGAAAATGGTAACAAACTGTAACTTTTTTTCCTCACCTTTACAAGGCGAACGATTTTCGCTATAATATCTCCGTATTACAAAAAACCAAGCAGCCTTCGCTGCGTTTTGCCAATGGGAGGCATGATGAAAGCAATAAAGAGGATCACAGCTCTGGCGCTCTGTGCGCTGATGCTGTTGGGCCTTCTCTCCGGCTGCGGGGAGAAGAAGCAGGGGGACGAGAAATTTGTACTGAACGCGAGTGTCTGCAACGTGATCGACTCGCTCGACCCCGCGATGAACACCGACACGGACGCCGACAGCGTGTTTTACGCGCTCTATGAAAATCTGATGCGCGAGAGCGATGACGGCAGCGGCGAGGTGACGCTGACGAACGGCATGGCCAAGGAGTACACTGAGGAGACGAACTACGACGGCAGCGTGACCTACCGCTTCACGCTGCGCTCCACCGCGCGCTGGTCGGACGGGGAAAAGGTGACGGCGGATGACTTCGTCTATGCCTGGCAGAGACTTGCCGACCCCGCGACGGATTCGCCGAACCACGCGCTGATGAGCGTGGTGGCGGGCTATGACGACGTGCGCGAGACGGGCGACAAGACGAAGCTCCAGGTCTCGGCCAAGGATGAATCCACGTTCGTCGTCACGCTGAGCGCGCCGTGCGCCTATTTTATCGAGGGCGTCTGCACAGCGGTCGCCACGATGCCGCTGCGCCGCGATCTGACAGAGAACGGCGGAGGCTTTGACACGCCGGACCTTGTGAGCAACGGCGCGTACCATGTGAGCGCGTGGACGAAGAGCAGTGAGCTGACGGCGGCGCGCAACGACGAGTATTACGAGGCACGTCTCGTCGGGCCCGACGAGCTGAACTTTATCTTCACCGCCAACGCGGACGAGGCGTGGCAGCTCTACGAAGCGGGCGAGATCGACTACATCGCCCACCTACCCGACAGCGTGATTGCCGAGCTCTCGCAGGACGAGAGCTGGAAGCCGACGGCGGTGTACGCGACGGCGAGCGTCCTTTACAACAACGAGAGCGACACATTCTCGAACGAGCACATCCGCAAGGCCTTTGACCTTGCCATCGACCGCGCGGCCGCGACGGCGACGGGCGGCGCGGAAAACAGCCCCGCGACGGGCCTTGTTCCCTACGGCATTCCGGATTCCGGCGAGACGGAGGACGATTTCCGCACGACGGGCGGCGAGCTCTGCGCCATCGATGAAAAGGGTATGAGCGCGCGGGCAACGCAAGCGCAGGAGGAGCTGACCTACGCGGGCTATTACAGCACGAGCATGTTCCCGCCGGTCGAGCTTCTGTATGTGACCGGCACGGAAAACGACACTGTGGCGAGCGCGCTGCAAAGCATGTGGAGCACGACGCTCGGCGTGAACGTGATGCTGCGCGGCGTGACGCAGTCGGAGTACAACGCGCGCATGGAAGCGGGGAACTACGAGCTCGCGCTGCAAAAGGTCACCGCGCTCTACGACGACGCGATGGGCTTCCTCGACCGCTGGTGCAGCGAGGATGAGCAGAACCTGATCGGCTATGAAAACGGCACCTACGACGTGCTGATGGGCGTCGCCAGAGCGTCGGAAAATCCTGTGGCGCGCACAGCGTTCCTGCACGATGCGGAGACGATGCTGCTCGGTGAGACGGCGCTTTCGCCCGTGTATTTTGACGGCACAGCGCACATGCTGCGCGACACGCTGCGCGGCGTCTACACCGACGGCTTTGGCAACAGCTACTTCGCCGGTGTGCGCGCGAACACAGACTGAATTGTGTGAAACGAAACAAAATGGCAGCTTTTGCCCAAAAAGCTGCCATTTTTTCTTACTTTGACAGGAAACTTGCAAAATAGTGCTTGCTTTTTGCGAACAAACAGACTACAATATGGGCCTTGGGCGGCTCTGTTCGCCCGTACTTTTTCTGTTGTGAAGGTGTAACCATGACTGCGATTTTGAATCTGGCCATTGCGCTGCTCGCAGGGCTTTTGATGACCCGTATTTTCAACCGCTGGCACCTGCCCGATGTCACGGCGTTTCTTGTGACGGGCGTTCTGATCGGGCCGTTCGTGCTGGGCCGCCTCGGCATTCCGGGCCTCGGCTTTGCAAGCTACGACCAGGTCGAGGCGCTGAGCATGATCTCCGATGTGGCGATGGGCTTCATCGCCTTTTCCATCGGCAATGAATTCCGCCTGAGCCAGCTCAAAAAGACTGGCAAGCAGGCGATGATTATCGGCGTCTTGCAGGCGCTGGCCGCGCTGGCCTTTGTCGATATTGCGCTCGTAATCTTCCACTTCCTGCGCCCCGATGTGCTGTCCGTCCCTGCGGCCATCACGCTCGGTGCGATCGCCACGGCCACCGCACCTGCGACGACGCTGATGGTCGTGCGCCAGTACAAGGCCAAGGGTGAGCTCACGGATCTGCTGCTGCCGATCGTCGCGCTCGACGACGCGGTGGGCCTCATCGCATTTGCCGTATCTTTCGGTATTGCCCGCGCGATGGACAGCGCACAGTTCAGCCTCGCAAGCATTTTGCTCTCCCCGCTCATTGAGATCGTCGGCTCGCTGCTGCTCGGTGCGATCGCGGGCTTCGTACTCACGAAGCTTGAGACGATGTTCCGCTCGAACTCGAACCGCCTGTCGCTGAGCATCGCGTTCATCTTTCTGATGGTCGGCCTGTCCGCAGTGGACTTCACCGTCGCGGGCGTGGACTGCGGCTTTTCGCCGCTACTCGTGTGCATGATGCTCGGCACGGTGTTCTGCAACATCTGCCCGCTGTCGGACGATTTGATGAACCGCGCGGACAAGTGGAGCACGCCGATGTTGGCGGTGTTCTTTGTCGTGAGCGGCGCAAACCTGCGCTTGAGCGTCTTTTCTCAGGGTGTGCTCGTGCTCATCGGCGTTGTGTACATCATCGCGCGCTCGGCCGGTAAGTATTGCGGCGCGCGCTGGTCGGCCAAGGCGGTGGGCTGCGACCACACGGTGCAGAAGTACCTTGGCATCATGCTGCTGCCGCAGGAGGGTGTGGCGCTCGGTATGTGCGTGAGCGCGCAGGCGCTCGGCGCGGATGGCAAGCTGATCCGCAACATCATCCTCTTCTCTGTGCTGATTTACGAGCTGGTCGGCCCGCTGGCGACAAAGGAATCTCTCAAGGCCGCCGGCGCGATCACCGAAAAGCCCAGGGAAGTCCTCGAGCGCCGCGAGCGCAAGCTCGCCGAGGCTGAGCCCAAGGAATTCCTCGAGCGCCGCAAGGAGCGCGCAAACAAAAAGTGAATCCGCTGAAAGGAGATGGCCTTGATCATCTCCTTTTTTTGCACCGGGTGGGAACTTTTTGTGAATTTGCGCGTCTAAAGAGGAAAGGCACTTGACATAACTTGTGAAAATTATGTACAATAAAGGCGAACAAACCGATAAGGGGGAATCATTATGGAAGGACGTCGGGTCAGCCGCCGCAAACCGCGGCGCAATCCGCTTTATGTGCTTTTTATGGGACTGCTGGCGCTTTCGCTGGTGCTCCTGATTACGGTGGTCGTGCTGGGCTTCAAGCTCAAGAGCGCGCGCAGCGATCTTGCCGCGGCGCAGACGAAAATCGAGCAGCTGCGCGGCGGCTCGCAGACGGGCGAGGACGGCCAGATCACGAACGGCGAAGACGGCTCGCTCAACGACGAGAACAATGTGAGCGACCCCACGCAGGGCGATAACACGACCGGCGATAATCAGACGGGCAGCGACACGATCGACTGGCTCGATCTCACGGGCCATGACGAGATCTCCGTCAAGCCGAGCTCGGTTTATGACAAGTACTACATCTACTACACGACCGGCGGCGTGAATCTGCGGAGCGGCCCGGGCACGAGCTATGACAAGGTCACGACCGTGTCGCTCGGCAGTGAGGTACAGGCTGCGGCCAAGCAGGATGGGTGGACGTTCGTCAGCGTGGACGGTAAGTTTGGCTGGATCAACTCGAACTTCCTCTCCACCACGCGCCCCGCATCGTAACAATATCAAGCAAAAAAGGAGCAAGCCGAAAGCTTGCTCCTTTTTGCTGTTCAGTTGCCGCCGCAGCCGCCTTTATCCTTCAGGGAGCACGCTCCTTTGAAGCCGCAGGCGTTGCAGTGGTTGTTCGGGTCGGACACGACGCTGCCGCTCAGAAAGCGCAGCGCGGCGTCGTCTGCCTTGCCGGAATAGCCGGGGAAGAGCATGATGCCCGCCATGCCGACAGCGGTGCGCTCGGTGTCGTCGATCGTGCCGCAGAGCAGCGCGTCGATGCCGTAACGCTCCAAAAGGCCGACGGCAGCGTCGGTGCCGCTTTCTTCCATCGGTTCGAGGAACTCGCGCACGATCTTTCCGTGGTCGTCCTCATAAAAATGGAAGGCTTCGGCATTGGCGAGCGGGGAGAAAACCTCCCCGCTCACAACAGGGATCGCAATACGCATTGCTTTCCTCCTTTTACACCTCAACGCCCTTGCCGTCGTTCCACTTCCACGCGCGGACCTCGGGCAGATCCACGCCGTTGTCCTTGATATACTGGCGGTGCTCAACGAGCTTGTCGTTCATCTTCTGGATGAGGTAAGCACCGCGGTTGCCGAGCTGCGGCAGGCGCTGCACCGTGTCGATGACGAGATCGAAGCGGTCGATATCGTTGAGCACGCGCATGTCGAACGGGGTCGTGATCGTGCCTTCCTCCTTATAGCCGCGCACGTGCAGGTTGCGGTTGTGGCGGCGGTAGGTCAGCTCGTGGATCAGCGTGGGATAGCCGTGGTAGGCAAAGATGATGGGCTTGTCCTTGGTAAAGAGCGTGTCGTACTCTGCGTCGGTCAGGCCGTGGGGATGCTCGGTGTGCGGCTGGAGCTTCATCAGGTCGACGACGTTCACGACACGGATCTTGAGCTCCGGCAGCTCGCGGCGCAGGATCGTCACAGCGGCGAGAGTCTCAAGCGTCGGCGTGTCGCCGCAGCAGGCCATGACGACGTCGGGCTCCTGGCCCTGATCGTTCGAGGCCCACTCCCAGATGCCGATGCCCTGCGTGCAGTGCTTGACGGCCTGCTCCATCGTCAGCCATTGCTGGCGCGGGTGTTTGCTCGCGACGATGACGTTCACATAGTTACGGCTCTTGATGCAGTGGTCGAAGCAGGAGAGCAGGCAGTTGGCATCGGGCGGCAGATACATGCGCACGACGTCGGCCTTCTTGTTGGCGACGTGGTCGAGGAAGCCGGGGTCCTGATGCGTGAAGCCGTTGTGGTCCTGCTGCCAGACGTTGGAGGCGAGGATATAGTTGAGAGAGGCGATATCGTGGCGCCAGGGGAGCTCATTGCACATCTTGAGCCACTTGGCGTGCTGGGAAAACATCGAGTCGACAATGCGGATGAAGGCCTCGTAGCTGTCAAAGAAGCCGTGGCGGCCCGTCAGCAGGTAACCTTCGAGGAAGCCCTCGCAGAAGTGCTCGGAGAGCATGGAGTCCATCACGCGGCCGTCGGGGTCAAGGTGCTCGTCGATGCCATCGATCTGCTTGTCGAGGAAGCGGCGGCCCGTGACGTCAAACACGGCCTGCAAACGGTTGGACGCCGTCTCGTCGGGCGCGAAGATGCGGAAGTTGCGCGACTCCATGTTGAGCTTCATCACATCGCGGACATAGGTGCCAAGGACGTACATGTCCTGCGCCTCGACCTCGCCGGGGGCGGGGATATCGACCGCGTAGTCGCGGAAGTCGGGCGTGCGCAGGTCGCGCAGGAGAAGACCACCGTTGGCGTGCGGGTTTGCGCCCATGCGGTGCTCGCCCTTGGGCGGGAAGGACGCGATCAGCTCGACCGGCGTACCGTCCTCGTTGAAGAGCTCTTCGGGTTTGTAGGAGCGCAGCCATTGTTCGAGCAGCGGCAGGTGCTTGCTTTCATCCGCGCCCATGGAGATGGGCACCTGATGGGCGCGCCAGCTGCCTTCGATTGCGTTGCCGTCGACCTCCTTCGGACCGGTCCAGCCCTTCGGGGTGCGCAGCACGAGCATCGGCCAGCGGGGGCGGCTCGCCTTGCCGCTCTCTCGCGCGGTGCGCTGGATGCGCTTGATCTCGCGGATGGCCCAGTCGACCGCGGCGGCCATCTGCTGGTGCATCGTCTCGGGCTCGTCACCCTCGACAAAGCGCGGCTCCCAGCCGCAGCCGCGGAAGAAGCACTCGACCTCCTCGTGGCTCATGCGGGAGAAGATGGTCGGATTTGCGATCTTGAAGCCGTTTAAGTGCAGGATCGGCAGGACTGCGCCGTCGGTGATCGGGTTCATGAACTTGTTGCCGTGCCAGGACGTTGCGAGCGGGCCGGTCTCGGCCTCGCCGTCGCCGACGACGCAGGCCGCGATCAGGTCGGGGTTATCCGCCACCGCGCCGAAGGCGTGGGAGAGGGAATAGCCCAGCTCGCCGCCCTCGTGGATAGAGCCCGGCGTTTCGGGCGCGACATGGCTCGGGATGCCGCCGGGGAAGGAGAAGCGCTTGAAGAGCTTCTGCATGCCCTCCTTATCGCGCGTGATGTTGGGGTAGACCTCCGTATAGCTGCCGTCCAGCCAGTCCTGCGCGACCATGGCGTTGCCGCCGTGACCGGGGCCGGAAAGGTAGATCATATCGAGGTCATCGCGCTTGATGACGCGGTCTAAGTGCGTGTAGATGAAGTTCTGGCCCGGGCAGGTGCCCCAATGGCCGACGATGGTCTGCTTTAAGTCGCTCTCGCACAGCGGGCGCTCGAGCAGAGGATTATCGAGAAGATAGAGCTGGCAGGCGGTCAGATAGTTTGCTGCGCGCCAGTAAGCGTCGATCTGTTTGAGCTCCTCGGGCGACAGCGGCGGCTTTTTCGACAGCCGTGCGGTGCTTTTTTGCGTAGGCATGGAAAGCTCCTCCTTTTTATTTTGATTGATGAGGTTAGTATATCATTTAATTTTAAAAAATCAATAGTCAGACATAGAAAACGAGGCAAAATCTTAAAATATGTCAAAATAAGCTGAGCACTATTTTACAATTTGCATGAATTAAAACGATAACAAAACGATAAAATAGGGAAAAGACGGTGCAAGCGCACCGCCTTTTCCCTATATGAGAGAGATGAGAGAATAGCAAAATTAGTCGATCGGGCAGACCCAGCCAAACGGGTCGGGCTTTGTGCCCCACTGGATGCCAGTCAGCTCGTCGTAGAGCTTCTGAGACAGCGCACCGATCTTGTTGTCGTTGACCTTGTAGTCTCTGTCGCCCCAGCTCAGCTCGCCGATCGGGGAGATGACGGCGGCGGTGCCGATGCACCACGCCTCCTCCAGCGTGCCGGACGCTGCGGCGTCAAAGAGCTCGTCCACGCTCAGCAGACGCTCCTCGACGGGCACGCCCCAGCTCTTTAAGAGCTCGATGGCGGACTTGCGCGTCACGCCGCGCAGGATGGAGCCAGTCAGCGCGGGGGTGACGACGGTGCCATTGATCTTGAACATGACGTTCATGCCGCCGCCTTCTTCGACGTACTTGCGCTCCACGCCGTCGAGCCACAGGACTTGAGAGAAGCCCTTTTCGATGGCGCGGTCGCCCGCGCGGTTGGCCGCGCCGTAGTTGCCGCCGCACTTGGCCTCGCCCGTGCCGCCGCGCACCGCGCGGACGTCCTCGGTCTCGACCATGATGGGAACAGGCTGTAAGCCGTTTTTGAAGTAGCTGCCGGAGGGGGAGAGAATGATGGCAAACGTGGCCTCATGCACGCCGTGCAGGGCAAGCGTCGGGTCAGTGCCGTACAGGAACGGACGGATGTAGAGGGACGTGCCGGGATCGCTCGGGACACAGTTCTCGTCGACCTTGACGACGGTCTTGATGGCCTGCAGCGCATCGTCGGGATCAAGCTGGGGCAGGCCCAGACGCTCGCAGGAGCGGTTCAGACGGGCGACGTTCTCGCAGGGGCGGAAGAGCTGCACGCCGCCGTCGGGACGGCGGTAAGCCTTCATGCCCTCGAAGACCTCGGTGCCGTAGTGCAGGACGCTCGCGGCCGGGGACATCGTGATGGGGCCGTAGGGCACGACGCGCGCGTCATGCCAACCCTTGTCGGCGCTGTAGTCCATCAGGAACATATGATCGGTGAACACGGTGCCGAAGCCGAGCTGGTCGGACGGGGGCAGCGTGCCGGGATGGGTAGTCTTAGTGATCGTGATATTCATAAGGATGACCTCCTGTCGAAATTTGTTTGCTCTTTAGATTTCCTTAAGATGCTCCATGTTGTGGCGGATGCCCTCGCAGCAGGCGTGGAAGGTGGCCTTCTCGTCGGCGGTCAGCGGCAGCTCGACGACCTGCTCGACGCCGTTTTCACCGATGACGCAGGGAACACCCGCGAACAGGCCCTCTTCGCCGTACTCGCCGCACAGTTCCGTGCTGGCGGGCAGGATGACCTTCTCGTCGTGCAGCACGGCGTAGGCCATGCGCGCGGCGGTGGTGGCGATGCCATACTCGGTGCAGAACTTGCCGGAGAAGGTGACCCAGCCGCCGCCAATGGACTCCTTCTGCAGCGCGTCGCGGTCGAAGCGGAAGCGCTCGTCGGTCTTGGCCCACTCATCCAGCGGCACGCCGCGGAAGCTGACGCAGGACCAGGGCGCGAACTGCTGGTTGCCGTGCTCGCCCATCATGTAGCAGGTGATGGACTTGTGGTCAAGGCCGGTCTGGCGCGCCAGCGCGCTCAGAAGACGGGAGGTGTCGAGGCCCGTGCCGGTGCCGAACACACGGCCGCGGGGCAGGCCCAGATGCAGTGCCAGCTCGCGCGTGACGATGTCGCAGGGGTTGGTGATGTTGATGAGCACGCCGTCAAAGCCGCTGGCCTTGATCTTTTCCGCGTAGCCGCGCACAGCGGGGATGGTGAAGTCCATCTCGGTCACGCGGTCATGCGTGCCGCGCAGCAGGTCGATCTTGCCGACGCTGTTGACGATGACGTCGCACACGCCAAGGTCGGAGAAGTCGCCGCCGCGCACCGTCACGCGGTGGGGCATGTACGCGACTGCGTCGCGCAGATCCTGCACTTCGCTTGCGAGCTTCTGCTCGTTCTGGTCGACGAGCACCAGCTCGTCCGCGATGCCCTGGATCGCCAGAGCGTAAGCCACATGTGCGCCGACATGACCCATGCCGACCACGCCGAGAACTCTTTTCTTTGCCATAAGAATACTTCCTTTCTCAAAAACGGTGTGCCCGTGTAGTTAACTGATCGTTTGTGCGGCCCTTACATGCCGAAGTTGGGGAAGAGCACGCGGGTATAAAGCATGGCGAGAACCATGTACAAAACAAGGATGATGGCGAAGGCCTTGAAGGTCTTCTTCATGACGTCGCTTTCGTTGCCCACCTGGTCGACCGTCGCGCAGGCGGCGACCGTGTTGTTCGGGCAGATCAGGTTGCCGAGCGAAGCGCCCGCGTTCTGACCGGCGAAGATCGTGATGGGGTTCATGCCGAGCGACGCCGCGGCGTCGATGTGCATCTGAGCAAACATGATGTTGGAGCCAAGGCCCGTGCCGGTGATGAACGCGCCGCTCGAACCGATGAGGACGGCTGCCGCGGGATAGAAGCGGCCGACGACGGCGGCGATGTCAGAGGCGAGGAGGTTCATCATGCCCGTGGAGGAGGACTGCATGATGTAGGCGACGATAAGGAGGCTGCCCATCGTGATGAGGACCGGCAGCACGCCGCTCGCGGTGCGCTTGCAGACGGCTTTATAGGTCTTGAAGTCCACGCCCAGCGTGAGCGCGCCGAGGATGCCGCACACGAGGATGACAAGGTCGACCCAGAAGATGTAGCCGAATGTGCACATGATGGCAAAGCCGTTTTCAACGACGGCGGGGAAGCCGTAGCGGATGAGCGGGAGCAGCACGAGCATGTAGACGTAAGGCGACATGGCCTTGAACGAGCTGTACTTGCGCTGATGGTTGGCGCTTTCATTGCGGAATTCGTCCGGAGTCTTCACGCCGACGAGCTTGACATACGCAACGGAGAGAAGGATGGAGATGAGGCCCGTGCCCATGGAGGTGACCTCTGCGCCGACGAAGTTGGAAAGAACGAACATCGTCAGGCACGTGCTCACGCCCGCGAAGGTGAGGTAAGGGAGGATGCCCTTGTAGCCCTTTTTGCCGAACGCCATGCCGACCATGATGAACGGGATGACGAGCACGCCGAACATGTGGAAGCGGCCGGCCATCGCGGCGTTCTGCGCGACGGTGGCAAGGCCCGCGTCAACGAGGGCCGCACCGCCGTTGATGGTCGTCAGGCCCGCACCGCCGAACGAGGCGGGCGTCGCGTCGCCGAGCAGCGCGATGGCGATGGAGGTGGTGGGGTTAAAGCCGAGGGCCACGAGGAACGGGGCGGCGATGGCGGCGGGAGCGCCCGCGCCCGCTGCACCCTCAAGGAAGATCGGCAGCATCATGCCGATGATGACGACCTGCACGCGGCGGTCATCACTGATCTGCGCAATGGTGGCTTTCACATCCTCGATGGCGCCGGTCTCGCGCAGCAGGTTCAAAATGGTGAACGCGCCGAAGACCATCAGCACGATCTTGAGGCCTTCCTTGATGCCTTTCCAGACCAGAGGGTCGAGCACCTTGATGTTTTCAGCAAACGTGAGGCCGTCAAGGTTAAAATAGGTAAAGGCAAGGATAAGCGTCCAGGCAAGGGCGATGGGCGAGACGGTTTTTGCGGATTTTTTGAAGCCCAGGATGCCGACAAGCACGACGACAATTGGGCTGAGCGCCATGAGGAAGTTTAAAAAGTCCATTGGAGGGATCTCTCTTTCTGAAAAATGTGGAATGGGGGGATCTATTTCCGCTTTTTTCGCCGGCCGAACGAGAAAAAGTGAAAAAGCTAAGAGGAAGAGGCTCCGTCGAATCGACGGAGCCTCTTTCGTGATATCAGTCTCTATCTCGTGCGGAGAATCGGGAGAGAAGTCGAAGTTGCGTCGCGATTCGGACGGGCTGTTCAGTTTTGTTTCTTACCAGTACTGCCAGAGGCAGAATAATAAAGGACGCCAGCAGAATAAGGCTGGCGTCCAGAATAATCATGCTGTTCATATCAGAACAGGAGAAAGCGGCACAGGCGGCCTGTGCGAAGTGAGATGCAGCTGCATTGGCAAAGAACTGAGTCATCAGACGTTTCTCCTTTCCTAAAGATGAACGCATCTTAACACACATTTTTTCACCCTGCAAGGGGGAAAAGCGACTGATTATGCAAGATTGGACGAGTACACAAAAAACGGAAATACCCACTTTTCGACATTGTTAAAAAGACATAATGAATCCTAATGGTTCCTTCATGCCATGGAAAGAAGCACTGCATAGGGACTTCCCGTGCGGCCATAGGATGGAGAAAAAGAGGAGGCGTTTTTATGCTGTCGATTGCACTTTATTTGCTTACGCACGCCATGCTGCTCTCGCTCCACCTGTCGGGCGGCTCGTTCCCGCGCCCGCTCTCGGCACAGGAGGAAAAGAAATACGTCGAGCGCATGCTTGCGGGCGACATTGAGGCGCGCAACGTGCTCGTTGAGCACAATCTGCGCCTCGTGGCGCACATCGCCAAAAAATACTATACCCAGTCCGATGAGCAGGATGATCTCATTTCCATCGGCACTATCGGCCTTATCAAAGGCGTTTCGAGCTACCGTCCGGAAAAGGGTACAAGGCTCGCGACCTACGCTGCTAAATGCGTGGAGAATGCTATCCTAACACAACAGAACAATCGATGGTTGAAGTAGCAAAACAGGCACCTTTTGATGCAAAATGGCGTCTGCTGGTGCAAGTGGAAGTCCGCTGCTACATTCTGATTTGCAATATATCAGGTTCAGTAAAAGTAGCCCCGCTGCAAATTCTTCAATTTCCGGTGATACTGCCGCACAAGTTTCAGGATGCAGAAAAGTTCAATCTGCAGTTCTCGGACTTCTCAAAAATCACCGAAACAGCGGACAAGCTCCGCTGGCTTCGATACCAGAAAGGCCTGCGGCAGAGAGATGTAGCTGACTACGCCGGCATATACCGAAGTACTTATATTCACTACGAAGAATATGGAAAGGACTTTTACCCCCGGAGCACATGGGGAGAATTGCACAGCTTTTCGAGGTCCCAGTTGAAAGACTTCTGGATGACTATAATCTCTTTCTGAGAAACGGCCAGGGTAAGCAGATCAAGGCAATTCGAATGAAGCTTGGCCTAACGCAAAAAGAGTATGCTGATAGGCTAGGCATCAGCCTTTGCAACCTCAAACAATGGGAGCAGAACAGAAAACAACTTTTCAAATCCACATGGGAGAAGTACTTCAAATAGAGGGTAAATGCTCTTAACTGCGATGAGAATGTACTGCGTGACTGTCGTATACAGAATAACCGAGCAGACTGGTCTTGATAATCAGTCTGCTCGGTTTTCTATCAGGTCAGCGTTCATGAGAACCCTGTGGATTTATTATGCTTGTTCTTTCAAATGCTTCACTACTGCATCTACCAGCTCCAATTTTTGCTCCGTGGAACAGGGCAACTTCAAGATGTTCTTCAGTGCCTGCTCTGCCTGAAATTTTGCTAGTTCATGGGCAAGTTCCTTTTGTGCTTGCTCTGACTTGGGATAGATAAGAAATACTTCCATTGTTGCCCTCCTTCCCCGAGCGTTTGATGCTTAACTCTATGTGCGTTTTCCATTGCATATGCCGTGTCTGAATATTCCCAGACTTCGAATTCAGCATGTAGACCTCCTTCTACATAAACTAAAGAGCTCTTCAGAATAAATGTAGAAAAAGAGGCCCTTTTGACCACCCCAACGGGATGAAATTATTCTAACGATTGACTATGCAGGAAAATAGGGGGGAAAAAGAGACAGCCCAGTTGCATTTTACTCTGCAACCAGGCTACACTCTTTTAATAATTGCTGCGTCTTTGCAATGACTGACCAAATATCCTTTTCAAACTGGATACTCCCATGAAATAGGGGAGCCAAAAAGAAAAGGGCCTCCTTTATGTTCCTTAAATCCTCATAACCGGTTCGGTTGTCTTGGAGGTGTTGATGCGTTTCATAATATCTGACCCGCACATCTTCTGATACAGAATCCGAAACGAAGTAGGTCGCAATAATTGCATCTGTATCCCCTTAATGGTAAGATGATAGCGTCGAAAAGATTCATTGATGGACAGCCTCCTTTTATCGGGAGGCATTTTTCATGTGAAGCCAGGAACTCAGGTCGTACTGCCCGAGTTCCCGGCTTTTCTTTTCGGCTCAACTTGAAAGGAGGACTTACCAATATGAATCTAAACAAACCTGACGTCATCAAGAAGCTGCAGGAGCGATTCAGAAATGTAAATGCAAAGAATGTCCTGACTCCAATGCGACCATAAATGACAAGAGGGATACCTTTTTAAGGGTATCCCTCTTCTTGTTGGTGGGCCAGGTTGGAATTGAACCAACGATGTTTCTCATGTCACGGTTTTACAGACCGCTGCGCTAGCCAACTACGCGTACTGACCCATGTGGCGGAGAGCGCAGAACTCGAATCTGACACCATGCGGTGCGATCCGCTTAGCGGGCGGTCCCCAGACCTTCTGGGTTCACTCTCCAAGTATGGCTGGGGTGGTTGGATTCGAACCAACAAATGCCGGTGTCAGAGACCAGTGCCTTGACTTAATGACATTGGGATAAAAGGTTTCTGCATCATTTGGTTTTGTAGAAATTTGCAGAACCGAGCCGTCTACAGCCAAGATGCGGCCTTGAGCGAAAAGATAAATGTCTTCACGAAATTTGGCATTTATCAAGCCTTTTTGAATTGTTACGAAAAAATACCGTCACACTGAAACAATTCAGTGTGACGGTATCGTCATCTTATGTGAGAGTATGATTAGAATGTTTCCGTGATAAAGCCCAAGTCTTTGCGTGTATCATAATATGCGTAAAACTTATCCCCGATCCAAACGCTAAAAATCTCTTCGTTCCCTCGCTCCTGCATCAAAGGTACAAATCGGTCGTTCTGCCGGATCGCCAGATGGTGAATTCCTTCGCCGTGCTCCTGTAGAAACTCAGCATAGGGGCTGCTCCCTGAAATCGGCTGAATAATCTCTAGATAAAGATTACCGAGTTCGCTCATCGCAACAATTGCGTCGTGCGGTTCATCATCTGGAATTGAAACGCCATGAAATTTACGTCCACGACAATTTTCCTCGGTTGCGTGAACAATTTCCCATGGACCGATTCCGTATACTTTTTCCCATGTTTCTGCGGCTTTCTTTGCATCTTTGACTACCGTACATACCTGAAGAAATGATTCAAATGCTTTTTCGTTCTTTTCCATGATTATTCGCTCCTTATTTTATGTATTTACCAAAATGGCATTTCTCTCAAAACACAGAAAAATTGATTTCCGTTAATTAACAGTAGCATAGATATTGACTCGCGTCAATATTGCTTTGGTTGACGCAGGGGAAAAAGAGTGGTATAATAACAAAAATATTGCAACAAATAGGTGTAGTTGATGGCTGTTTATAAAAAGAGCGCAGAAATGCGGAAGAGTATCGTAGAAACGATGGCGCTTCTTGTCAGAAAGAACGGATATGAAAAGACGAATATCAGAGATATTTCCGAGTATTTGAATATCCCGCGTTCGCTGATTTATTACTACTTCAAAAACAAAGATGATATCATGCACGTGCTGTATTACGAACGATTTTCTATGACGGAGCAGCTTGCGGAAAAGGTTCTGCCGCGCGGTGAAGAGCCGCTGGTTCGTTTGATGCTGAAATATTTGCTGTACCGCAGGAATATAATCTGCGATCCATTGTTTGCAGAGTATATTGCTACAGCTCCGGAATATGCTTCACGCGGTAAGGACTATTCCAAAGACCAAATCGCTTTGTATTATGGTGACAGTAAAGATGCTTTTGAGCATTTCGGTAAGCCAACTGACGGGAACGAGTTTTACATTCACGCACTCATGGTTGAAAGCATTGCACGTGGACTAATCGTTGGCTCATTCTACGGGATGATCGAGCTGAGTGATCGAGAATATATGACATATTTTGGCGAACGGGCGATTATGCCGACGTTTGATTTGACAAAGGAACAGTTTGCGGCCATCGTTGACCGTTCATTTGAGTTGGCTGAGGGTGCAAAGGTATAACGTTAGTTTGCAGAATGTGCATTTGTTGAAAGAACTCTTAAAATAACATACCCAGCAAAACCGGCAGCAAAACCGATGGTACAAGGGCGTCCCGCTGAATGACGGGACGCCCTTGATTTTTGACGTAAGGGCAAATCCAATATTGACAAGGGTCAATATTGGATTTATGATGAAATCAAAAAAGGAGGCGGAATGATGAATTTTGATCGAGTTAAAGCTGCGCTTAAGAAGCGAGGCTATGCGGTATCATCTTTCGAAGCAGCAAAAGACGCCGCAGACTATCTGGACCAACAGATAAATGGGATGAGTGTATCGTTTGGCGGTTCATTAACGCTTTCGGAAATGAATCTACCAAAGCTCCTGGCATTGCATAATACGCTGTGCCTTCCATCGCAGATGTACGACGATGTGTTGGGTGAAGTGGATCCGGTCAAAGCGATGTCCACAGATGTATTTCTCACATCGGTTAATGCCCTCGCAGAAACGGGAGAAATGATCAGTATTGACGGCATTGGCAACAGAGTGGCGTCAATGATGTACGGGCATAAAAAAGTATATTTGGTAATTGGACGCAATAAGATTGCAGAAAATTTTGAAAAGGCTGTTTGGAGGGCGCGGAATATTGCGGCACCCCAAAATGCGAAAAGGCTGCACATGAAAACGCCATGTGCTGTGACTGGCCGCTGCCATGATTGCAGCAGTCCGGAACGTATTTGCCGCGGAGTCAGTGTTTTACTGGGGAAAATGTTTCGGATGGAGATGGAAGTTGTCCTGATCAATGAGGATTTGGGATTGTAAAAAGATCTATTAAGGGCCGAAACGGTATAAAATTACCGTTTCAGCCCTTAATTTTTTCCTGATTATACAAAAGATAAATGATTATTTTGTCATAATAGAATATTGACTAATGTCAAAAAAACGTGTATTTTGACATTAGTCAATATTGAATTGCAACAAAATTTGAAAAGGCAGGAGATGTTGCTTACATGAGAAAAGTCATTGATTTGTGTCTGGATATGCCCATGGGGGCGGAAGCGCTGACCAATATGCTGGGAGCCATGTGTTTGGACCCGCTTTACAGGGGCTACAAAAAGACCTACGGGGCGGGAGTTGCTGCACAGGTAGGACTCACGGTGGAGGAAATTGATGCGATTTATGAGTCCGAGGGCCGCGACGGTTTTTTGCGGATCATCCGCGAGGCGGCGGAGAAGCACGCGGTTAAACCTGCGGAATTTGTCCGGCATCTTGACGAGGTCGGCGTGGAATGGGGAATCACCTGCGACGGCGATCACGACAACCGCAAGACGGCTGAGATCGTACAGGCTTTTCCCAAAAAATTCAAGGGTTTTATTTTTGTAGATCCCAACAGGGGGGAGGAGGCTGTTCGAGAGCTTGAGGTGTGCGTGAAAGAATACGGCCTGCATGCGCTGTATTTAACGGCGTTCCGCACAAAGCTCAATGCGGCGGACAGGAAAAATTATCCGCTCTACAGCAAGGCGTGCGAGTTGGGAATTCCGGTCCATATCTATTCCAGCCTGAATCTTTCCAAGGCGGTGCCGTATGATATCGGACACCCCCGTTATATCGATCAGGTGGCAAGGGATTTCCCAGAACTAAAAATTATGGCGGGCGTCAGCGGTTGGCCGTGGGTGCTGGACTTCCTGTGCCTTGCTATCCGCCACGAAAATGTTTATCTGAATTTTGAAACGCATGCTCCTGAAAAGATCGCAATGCGTGGTTCCGGTTATGAACCATATCTCTACTATGGAGAAACATCTTTGAAAGAGCGCATTTGCTTTGCTTCCAATTGGGGTACGCAGAGCATGCCGGTAGAGAAGCTGATTGCTCAGGTCGAAGCGCTTCCGTTCAGCGATGATGCGAAGGAACACATCCTCTACAATAACGCTAAAACATTTTATGAGCAGCTTTAAAGAGAAGCTTTTACAGAGCGCAGAAAGGGAGGGATGAACCAAAGAATTTCGAGCGCATTCCCCGTTAGGAGTGTAGGAAAACATATTTTGTAAATTAGGAGGATCACATCGAGATGAGCTTGTACACATTGATTATCGTCACCTTTATCGTTTTTATGGCGATCAACGTAATCATCGGACTGCGCGGGCGCAAGCACGCCAGTACGACGAAGGACTTCCTCACGGCATCCGGACAGTCCGGCATCTGGTTTATTATCGCATCGGCGGTAGGCGCCAGCATTGGCTCCGGTGTCGTTATTGGCACGACGCAGTACGCGGTAAAGCTGGGCGTTGCCGGTGCATGGTATGCGATCGCGTGCGGCCTTGCCTGCCTTGTCCACGCGTTTGTAATGACCCGCTTTATTTACCGCAATAAGCTGGTTTCTTTTTCGGATTATTTTAAGAGAAGATATGACAGCAACTTCATCATCCTGCTTTACAGCGGCATCGGCCCCTTTGCTTGCGCTGCTTCCATGGGCGGTCAGCTGGTTGCCGCAAAGGCCATTTTCCAGGCGTTCGGCATTGACCCGACGATCGGACTTGTTATTACAGCGGCAGTTATGCTGGTCTACACGATGTTTGCAGGCCTTTGGGGTTCCTACGCAACGGCGGTATTTCAGGTCGGCGTAATCATTGTCGGCGTTCTGGTCGTAGGTATCTCAATGTTCACACAGGGCGGCATTGCGGAGATCCATGCGTTCTATCCGGCGGAGAAGTTTGACCTCTTCAACATTTCTCCGGAACTCTGGATGATGTTTGTTGGCCCGATGGTTCTTTCCGTGCTGGTCGACCAGACCTCTGTTCAGCGCGCGGCGTCCGCAAAGACGGAAGCAACGGCATTTTGGGGACATCTGCTCAGTTGCATTCCTCTGTTCCTTTTTGGGTGGCTGATGGTCTATATCGGCATGTGGAGCGGCGCAGAGTTCCCTGATGCTGGCGGAAATGCGTTCATTGTCATGCTGATGAACAAGGTTTCCCCGATCGTTTGTGCTGTAATGATTTGTGCGATCTTGGCGGCGATCATGTCGACTGCCAGTGGTGCGCTGGTGGCGACGGATGCGCTTGTTGTTCATGACCTGTACTGCGGCTTTATTAATAAGAATGCAACGGAAAAGCAGCAGAAGCGCCTGAATCTCATCGTCAATATTGTTGTTTCGGTGGCAGCCGTTGTATGCGCGCTTGCGTTTACAAATGTTATTGATCTTCTTTCGGTCGGCTATACCATTATGCTCTCCGGTACGCTGGTCCCGCTGCTGGGCGGCATCATCTGGAAACGCGGCACGACAAAGGGCGCGGCAGCTTCTGCGGCAGTTGGTATGATCACAGCTTTGCTGAGTATCTTCGGCGTGATCACAGTTCCGTTCTCCAGCATTTTCCCCGTGCTCCCCGGCGCAGTGACATATATCGTTGTGAGCCTCTGCACCAAGCATGCGCCGACTGAAAACACTGCAAAGGTGGCAGACGTTGTCATGGCTTCCGCCAGCGAAAAGAGCAATAACGCTGCAAACTGACGAAAAAGCTGTTCAGTGAAACAAAAAATAAAGCGGCGGCTCTGGCGGAATGAGCCGGCAGAGCCACAGAAAGGACAGATATGGATTATTTGACAATCAAAACCGAGATCGTAGAGCGCGTGGGAGTGATCACGCTGGATCACCCGCCGCTCAACTCGGTCAGCAAACGCATGATGGTTGAAATGATGCGCGCTTTGGACGAATTTGAACAGAATGATGTTGTTCGCGCTATCATGGTAAAAGCGAATGGGCCTGATTTTTCCTATGGAGCGGACGGCGGCGATGTAAAAAAGGGCATTAACGGCGAAGCAGAGGAGATTTCGGAAAGCTTTTCCGTTCTTGGCAACCGCTTGGTTGAGCGTATCGACTGCTGCCCTAAACCGACGCTCGTTGCGGCAAAGGGACGGTGCATCGGCGGCTCCACGGCGATGTTCAACGCCTTTGATATCCGTATTGTTGGAGAAGGCTTTCGGATGCACGATGGCGATATCTACTATGGTACGGTCGGCTCTTGGGGCATGAGCTCTCTGCGCCTGCCTATGTGGATCGGGCGGAACAAGGTTCTGGACTATATGTTCTTAAATGAGGACTTTACTGGCCGGCAGTGTTACGAACTGGGGCTTGCAAGCAAGGTTGTAGCAGATGAACTCGTTGAGGTTGTAGGCCTTGCAACCGCAAAGAAGATGTCCAAGGCCGCACCAATTGCGGTAAAATATTATAAGGACTGCGTCAGGAAAGCGACACAGAATAACATTGAAGAAGCGCGCGCATTTGAGCTAAAGGCGGCCGAAATTGTATTCGCAACAGAAGACAGCAAAATTGGGCTGAAATCGGTTGTTGAGAATCATGGCGTACCCAACTGTGAGTTTTACGGAAGATAAGCGCTGAAAAACAGAGGGGGAAAGATTTCCTTTCCCCCTCTCAGTCTGTCAAAAAAGAGCGGCTGGAGCTGGGCTTTTTCTGATAGATATGGTAGAGTGGGCAAGAGTGATGAAAGATGCTGGAACGCGGGAAAATGGATCGAGATCTGGTAGAGTTCGTAGTCATAGACCAACTGGTGCCGAAGGAGCATTTGCTGCGAAAGATAGATGCAGCGGTGGACTTCACACGTCTGTATGAAATGGTGGAGCCGCTCTATTGTGAGGATAATGGGCGCCCCAGCATCGATCCGGTGGTGTTGTTCAAGATGGTGCTGATCCAGCATCTGTACGGCCTTCCCTCGCTGCGGCGGACAGCGGAAGAAGTCAGCGCAAACAATTGCTATCGCTGGTTTCTCGGTTATCCCTTGCAGGTGGAAACGCCGCATTTTTCCACGGTGAGCTATAACTTCCGGCATCGGTTCACCGAAGAGACCGTGGATCGGGTATTTGCGTGGATTTTGGATGAGGTAGCCAAGGCAGGCTATCTGTCGCCCAAGGCCGTCTTCATTGACGGTACTCACATCAAGGCCAACGCCAACACGAAGAAGCAGATGAAGGAACAGATCCCAGCAGCTGCTAGGCACTATGCAAAAGAATTGATGGGAGAGGTCAATGCGGATAGAGAAGCGCATGGCAAGAAGCCCTTTGATGATGACAACGATCCTCCGGCCTCTCCCAGGAAGCACAAAGACAACACCTCTAAGAAGAAGCTGGCCCGTAGGAAGAAGCAAGGCTTTCGTACTGTAACCAAAAGCACGACAGATCCGGACTGCGGCTTATTCGTAAAGGGCGAGCATAAGCGACAGTTCGCCTATGAGGCGCATACCGCCTGCGACAAGAACGGTTTCGTGCTGGAAACAGTCGTGACACCCGGCAATGTCCATGACAGCGTGGCCTTTGATGAAGTTTACGACAAAGTAACGGAAAATTTCCCACAGGTAGAGGCCGTTGTGGCCGATGCCGCATACAAAACGCCTCATATTTGCAAGAAAGTGTTCGGCGATGGCAGAGTCCTTTCCACAGCCTACAAGCTCCCGCAGACCATGAAGAATGGACATGAGTGGTGGAAGTATGTCTATGATGAATTCTACGACTGCATGCTCTGTCCCGAATACCAGCCGCTGAAATACAGCACGACGAACCGTGATGGATATAGGGAATACAAGAGTGATCCGAATATCTGCGCCGCCTGTCCGACCAGAGAACGGTGTACGCATTCCAAGAACTGTGTTAAAACGGTGCAGCGGCATATCTGGAAGGACTATGAGGAATTGGCGGACGATGCCAGATATACGCCTGCGTACGCGCAGCTCTACAAGTGCCGAAAGGAAATCATTGAACGGGTCTTCGCGGACGCCAAGGAAAAACACGCGATGCGTTATACGCAATACAGAGGCTTGGCTCAGGTGACGAACTGGGTGAAGCTTAAGTTTGTTGCCATGAACTTGAAAAAATTGGCCACATGGAAATGGAGAAATCTGTTGTCCTCGTTTCGTTTTGCTGTTTTTTCGCTCATATATGTTCGAGACCCAGTCTGCTCCTGAGTACAGACCGGGTTCCTCGACAGACTGAGAGGGGGAAAGATTTCCTTTCCCCCTCTATCTACTAACAGATGAATGAAACCATAAAGGAGTGTTTATGTAATGGAAGACCTGACTGGCATCACCGGCAATTCCTATGTTGTGGTTGATCTTCAAAAAATCAAACGCAATGTGGAGAAAATACGTGCGCACATAGGAGAAAATGTTAAGTTCCTGCCTGTGCTCAAGGGAGCTACCTGCGGGCACGGACTCGAAGAGATTGCAGAGTTTTTGGTAAGTGAATGCCAGTTTGATATGCTCTGTGTAGGGCATACCATTGAGGCGGAACGCATTCGTAATTTCGGAGTGAACTGTGACATTCTAGTGCTCGGCGGAACCCCGTTTAACAATATCCCTTATGTGGTTGAAAATAAAATTACCACCACGCTTTCCAATGCGGACTATGCGCGCGCTCTTTCCGCAGAGGCAGTAAAGCGTGGAACAACGGCGAAAGTACACATCAAGATCAACAGCGGGCTAGGCCGTATGGGTGCGAAACCGGGTGACGAACTGGCGGCTTTGCTGAATGACATCAATGGGCTGCCGGGGATTGATATTGAGGGTGCCTACACTCATTTTTCTAATTCAGCAAAAATCGACACCGCCATCATCGAACAGGAGGCGGCTACATTTGACAGCGGCCTTGCACAGATCAAAGCGGCAGGCATTACGCTGAAATACTGTCACGCAGCGAACACTCCGGCAACCGTCCGCTTCCCACAGTATCATTACAACATGGTACGCAGCCTGCTTCTTCTGGTTGGATATGACTGGTCAGTGGATCAATTTAATCGGCTTGGGCTGGAGAAGGTTCTGTACTGGCGCGGCTTTGTTGCCCAGATTAATGAAGTCAAGGCCGGTGAACGCTTTGACTACGGACTTGCACTCACAGCATCCCGTGATATGAAAGTGGCTGTGACTAGCTTTGGTTATTCAGACGGTTATCCGGATGATTTGCCTGGCAATGGTGGCTTCGTCATGATAAAGGGACAAAAAGCACCGATTCTGTCACTCAATATGGACCAGGGTTTTGTCGATATAACGGATATCCCCGATGTCTGCGTCAATGATCAGATGCTTCTGATTGGTCAGGATGGCGGCGAGGAGGTCGAGCTGACAGAGCTGCTTGCCAATTCCAAGCACTCCGGCACCTACTTCTTCAGCCTTATCAACCACCGGGTTCGCCGCATTTTCAAGCGTTGACAAAATGAAAAAATAGTGATATGAATGTTATGCAAGGCTTACCGCGTGCAGACGTCAGCGGTGAGCCTTTGCATTATTATATAGCGAAAGGAAAGCAGCATGCTGAAACAGCAAAATTTCTTTGACAGAAACATTCCTGCCTGGAAGCAGGTCCTTTTTCTATCCTGGCCGACCATTGTGGAGCTTCTGCTGCAGACAGCTGTTAACTACGTGGATACTGCTATGGTTGGAAGCATCGGAGTAAATGCAACAGCAGCAGTCAGTATAACTATGTCGACAATTTGGCTCATCAATGGCTTTATGAATGCAGTCGGCATTGGATACTCTGTGCTGGCAGCACATTCCATCGGAGAGGGAAACTATGAGCAGGCAAAAGTTATCATCCGCCAATCCATTCTGGCGATCGGCGTGGCTGGTATTTTTTTGACGTTGATTGTCACCCTTTTCATTGCGCCGAATCTTCCTGTCTGGATGCATGCGGAAAAGGAAGTTGTGCCGCTTGCTAGAAGTTACTTGCGTATTATCGGCATGGGATATCTGTTTAATATTTCTCTCATCGTCTGTTCAAACTTGCTGCGCTGTGCCGGGGATACCAAGACACCGATGAAATTCAATATTTTAACAAATATTATCAATGTGGGTGGAAATTACCTGCTGATTTATCCCTCAAAGGAAATACAATTATTTGGCAAAAATTTTTTGCTGCAGCGTGCCGGACTGGGTGTCAGCGGTGCTGCAGCGGCAACTTCAATGTCTATAGCGTTCTCCGGTATAGGCCTTCTTCTGATTCTTTTCTTACGGCAAACACCTTATCAGATCAGCCTAAAGGAAGACTTTTCTCCGGACAGTTTTATTATTCGGCGGGCAATTCGCCTGGCTGTACCGACTGCAATGGAGCGCATGACAATATCGTTTGGCCAAATTGCAGCGACCTCGATGATTACCGGACTCGGAACAATGGCACTGTCGGCAAATCTTTTAGCGGATACGGGGGAAAAGATTTGTTATCTGCCAGTCTATGGCTTTGCAACGGCAGGAACAACGCTGGTGGCACAGTCGCTGGGCGCGGAGGAAAAAGACCTTGCCCTGCACTACGGACGTTGGTGTAATCGTTTAGGTATTATCGTGATGCTTGTCACCAGTACAGCAATGTTTTTGTTTGCAGTGCCGATTATTGATCTTTTTACAGATGACACAGAAACAATTCTGCTAGCGGCGCAGATGTTGCGCATTGAGGCATTTGCAGAGCCACTGCTGGCGATTGGCGTTGTTCTTGGTGGAGTGCTGCGCGGAGCTGGTGACACCCGCTGGCCATTTGTCATTTCTCTGCTTGGCATGTGGGTGGTTCGCTTGCCGCTGGCATACACTCTAATTCATTTATTTGACTGGGGACTTGCTGCTGTCTGGGGGGCTGCGATTGCGGATTGGGCTGTGCGCGCCGCCATATCCTGCCACCGCTTTTATCATAAGAAGTGGATGGCGCAGAAAGTATAAGAATAAGAAATGTGCAGTTGGGAAACGTCCAAAATCTGAACTACTGACGGTGAGAATTGGCTAAGTGGCATCGGGCCGATGCGCCTCCGCTCGCTCTTGGAACCGCATGGGCGGCAGTCCCGGTGGATTGCGCGTATAGATTTTGATATGGTTGCAATAGGCAAAAACGTAGAGAAAAATGATAGTCTTGACCTAAGATCACGGCAGCTTGTACACCGCGATTCGGCGGATCTTCTCCTTTTAGAGCGTAGCAAGGAAATTCACCATCGGATGCTCTGGCCGAAGCTTCGCTTCAAAAGGCTTTCTTATTCCTGAGCTTCTGCTGCAGTCCTGGTAAGACGGTGCAGAAGTGCCTTTTATAGAGCTAGCCGTTCTCCTTCATGACATGATAAACCGTTTGCCGACTGACATCGATTCCAGCCTGCTCGAGTGTGATACGGCTGCGATCCACGCCGTAGTTGCAGCTACCGAGCAGATCTTTGTATATGAAGATTTATGCAATTCGAGATGAATTGGTGCAGGAGCAGAAGGATCTGGCATACCTCCTGTATTACGGGCAGGAAAAGCAGTTCTATATTGAGCTGCCTGAAAATGCGGATGCATGGGAAACGCCGCTGTTGCTGGACTCCTTTGTGAAGCGTGGGGAAACCACAGTCGATTCCTATTGGAGCAAGATCTGGGTTCAGTAGCGGATCGTTCCGATCGACCGCCAGAACATCGGTGAGATTCTGCGCGACAATCATCTGAAGGAATATGATGAGTATGAGCTTCTGATGCTGGCAATGGGGCGATGTGCACAGGATGATTACTACCTTGTTCCCATTGATGACAAGGAACTGCCAGAGGAAATTACGAAGCGCTTCTCCAAGAGAATTGAAGATGTACTGCCACTAGAGAATCATTGTCTACTGGTATTTTTCCGAGATGGCGTAGTGAAGAAATGCGATTTGCAGAAGCATTTTGAAAAGACAAGAGCATTTCAGATTCTTCTCAAGAAGCCGGACTATTTTCAGCATGTGCAGATGCAGACAGGCGGATATGGCGTTGCATGGGATGTGAACATGACCGTCTCGGATGCGATGCTCTACCGGGTCGGCAAAAGCGTTCCGCTGACTATTGAGGATTTCCGGAACTTTGCCACGCACAGAGTTATCAATGCAGCGGAGGCGGCGGAGATATTGGGCTGCTCCCGGCAGAATATCATTGACCTGACGAAACGCGGGAAGCTGCATCCAATCAAAACATCGGAGAAGAGCACGCTGTATCTCAAAAGTGAAGTCCTGAAACGAAACTGGCAGTGAGAATGCGTTATACCCCTTTATACCCTTTTCAAAAGGGTATAAAGGGGTATAACGTTCTTTAGAGAACTTTCCAAAATTTCTCATTTACACCTTTTCAAATGGATTCCAATCCGTTACAATATATCTAACAACCTAACAATGTAATCGAGGTGTTGCTATGAAAACAACAGATAAGCCGCAGGTGAAGCAATACGTCATCTATTCCCGCAAATCCAAATTTACAGGGAAAGGTGAAAGCATTGAGAACCAGATTGAGCTGTGCCGCCAGTATATTGCAATGCACTTTGGCGAAGACGAGGCAGAGCATGCGCTTGTATATGAGGATGAGGGTTTTTCCGGCGGCAATCTGGAGCGTCCGCAGTTTAAGCAGATGATGAGGGATTCCCAGAAGATTGAGTTCGCTGCCATTGTCGTCTATCGCCTCGACCGGATTAGCCGCAATATTGGAGACTTTGCGAAGCTCATCGAGGATCTGGGCGATCGCCACATTGACTTCATTTCCATCCGGGAACAGTTCGACACGTCCTCTCCCATGGGGCGTGCAATGATGTATATCGCGTCAGTATTCTCCCAACTGGAGCGAGAAACCATAGCTGAGCGTATCCGCGACAACATGCATGAGCTGTCCAAGACCGGACGCTGGCTGGGCGGCACGACACCAACTGGCTACGCTTCGGAAAGCTTGTCCAGCGTAACAGTAGATGGCAAGGTTAAGAAAGCTTGTAAGCTCAAACCTATTCCGGAGGAGATTCAGCTGGTCAAGACAATTTTTTCTGTGTTCACGGAAAGTGGCTCCCTCAGTAAAACTGACCAGTACTTGTTGGAGCACCGCTGTGTCACAAAGCGAGGCAAGCAATTTACACGCTTTGCTATCCGGGGTATTCTGACAAACCCGGTTTATATGATTGCTGACGATACGGCTTATCAGTATCTCAAGGAGAACCACGTTGACCTTTTTGCCGAGCAATGGGAGTTTGACGGTGAGCACGGTATTATGGCCTACAACCGCACGCTCCAACGCCCTGGCAAGGCTACTCAGATCCGCCCGATGGAAGATTGGATTGTGGCAGTGGGGAAGCATCCCGGCATTATCTCCGGCGCAAACTGGGTACGAGTACAGTCTATGCTGGACGTGAACAAATCCAAGAGTTACCGCAAACCGCGCAGTAATGTGGCGCTTTTGTCCGGCCTTTTGCGTTGCGGCGAATGCGGCGACTATATGCGCCCGAAGCTGACCAACCGCAAGAATGCGGAGGGCGAGCTGATCTACACCTACATGTGCTCCACCAAGGAGCGCAGCCACGGCACGGTCTGCTCTATGAAAAACTGCAACGGCAACACGCTGGACGCCAAGATCATCGAGGAGATCCGCAAGCTGTACGCCGACAAGGAGACCCTTACCCGGCTGCTGGCGCAGACAAAGAAGGTCATCAGCGGCAGCAAGGAGGGCTACGACGCAGAGCTGGCGCTGCTCCGGGAAAAGCACACCGAAACGGAAGACCGCATCAAGCGGCTGGTGGAGTCCCTGTCCGTTGCCAGCGACACCTCTGCTAAGTACGTCATGGAGCAGATCGACGAACTGCATCGGGAGAGCGAGACTCAGCAGGCAAGACTTTCCGAGCTGGAAGCCCTCACCGAGCAGAGCCGGATGCTCCATCAGGAGTTCGCTTTCCATCAGGAAATGATCGAATCCTTCGCCAGCGCGGTGGATTCTGCCACGCTGGAGGAAAAACGCCGCCTGCTGCGCACCATCGTCAAAAAGGTGGTCTGGGACGGCAAAAATGCCTATGTGTACCTCTTTGCGGAGGATGGAGAGGCGGATTTGCCGCCTGTTGACCAATCTATGTATCCGTTGGGAGAGGATAGCGAATGAAATTTTGATGTACTTTCGCAGCCGGAAGAAGTTACAGGGCGAGGTGTCGCTCAACGATTCGCTCGATTCCGCCGCCGACGGCGAGTCGCTCTACCTCATGGACGTCGTCGGCGTCGAGGACACGATGTACTTGGACATTCAGGACCGCGACGACTGCCTGCGCGTGCGAAAGCTCGTGCATGAGTGCCTGACCGAGCGGGAGGAAGAGGTCATCACTTCGCGCTACGGCCTCGGCGGCCGAATGCCCCGCACACAGCGCGAGGTCGCCAAAAAGCTCGGCATCTCGAGGAGCTATGTATCCCGCCGGAACTAATGTAAGCGATGCCCGGAAAGCCTTGAAAATCAAGGGTTTTCCGGGCATCGAGCATGTTAGGGTAGCGCTGTGGTTATTGTAAGCGGGGCAGAAAATTAACGTAAGCGGCCATTCATCAGGTCAATCTTATATCCCCATACTACTGACAAACTCCTTTATTTCGGCATATACTGGATCATCTAAATCGGGGTACTTTTCAAGTACGGTATTTACCCAATCAGGGCCATGACCTCCAACTGACTTAATAAAGCATTCTTTGTAATCACTTTCGGATTTAGGTGTATCTAATGTATCAAGAAGCGGTATAAGTTCTGGCGTATTTTTCGTTATCTCAATGCTCGTAATTACCGTCCCTTGTACAGGTCCTTGGGCTAAAGCATAAATATCTTTTAGAGATTGACTTTTGCCAGCATTATTAGGGCCAACAAAGACAACAATATCATTTTTGCTGATATCAACAGTTTCTCCATTATTGAATTGAAGTTTTGAAATAAAGCCACCAACTTTATCTGCCATAATACTATCCTCGCTTTAAAGGTTGTTTTATATAGGGAGTTTTTAGGGCGCTAATTTATATCTCCAATGACCACTTATGTGATATTTGACAAGTTTACTCTTTGTAACCAACCCCGCAAGAATGCGATTTGCCGTTGCGGCTGACACGCCACACAGGTTTCTCACATCCGCGTTCATAATAAACTCATGTGTTTCCAGGAATTTCTCAATCTGCTTCCAGCGCATTGCTGCTTTATCCATCGGCCCATCGCTCATTTCATCACTCGCATTGATCGCATCAATGAGCGATGCTTTGATGGATGAGAGCATGAACTCAATAAATTCCGTAGACTCTCCGGCATCGTTAGATGCGTTGATTGCCGCATAGTATTCCGGCTGGCGGGCATGAATCATCGATTCCACTGGCAACCATGCGAAGGCAGGGTTCCATTTGGAAAGCAACAGCGTATGCCACAGACGGCCCACACGGCCATTACCATCGGCAAAGGGATGGATCAGTTCAAACTCATAATGGAACACACAGCTGCGGATCAGCATATGCACATCGCTGTTCTTAACCCAGTCCAGCAGCTCCATGACCAAATCGGGGACATACTGCGGCAGAGTGCCAAAATGCAAGACATGCCCTTCCTGATCTACAACGCCAACGGGCTTGGAACGGAACACACCAGACTCATCCACCAGACCCCGTGTCATGATGCTATGGGCGGTCAGCAGATCATCCACAGAGTAGGGATCAAGCTCCTCCAATCGCTCATAGATCTCATAAGCGTTTTTGACCTCTGCAATATCTTTAGGCGGAGCCAGAACCTGCTTGCCGTTGAGAACAGCGGTAACCTGCTCCAAAGTCAGCGTGTTCTGCTCGATGGATAGTGAGCCATGAATTGTTCGGATGCGATTGGTGCGCCGCAAAGTAGGGTTGGCAGAAAGCTTGTTAGTGGATGACAGCTTTCCTGTCAATTCCGCAATCTCAGCAACATAACCGATAATCGCATTAGTAATTTCAAAAGGAGGCTTTTTATTCTTCATGGTGTTCCTCGCATCAAAACTCTTTTATGATATTATACCACAGCATCGCTCATTTCATCAATCAAAAAAGCTGCCAATATTACAAAAAGGTCGCCTTTTACGGCGACCTTAAAACATCTAAAAGGTGTGAGCAAACTTAAATTCGCACCGCCCAAATATTTCACCCGTTATTAGCGGTTATAAACAACTGTCAAAATCGGCGCAAAGCATTGAAATCACTGGATTTATTGAGAAATCAAAACCGCCCAAAATTATCTTCCTTTACACGCTGTTACCCTTGACCGCGTGAGCTGATAAGGGCAAAATCAAGGGAAAGCCCCGTGCGGGAAACACAATTATCTGACAAACGGCTGACAGTGATGTGTTAAGTCAAACTGAATAAGAATCCACCGGCAGGTCCGATAACGAAAAGGGAGCATTACGCATCAATGTTCCCTTTTCCTGTGCTGCGGATCGCCGTTGAGATATAAAAATCTGTGGCTGAACGGAGGTGTCAGATATGCCGCAGGCAATCTTTGCATACCATCTCGGCATGGACGCCGAGCAATACGCCTTTTTCCGCATCCCCAAGCTCCTGATCACCGAGCCGTACTTTCGACGGCTCTCCACCGACGCGAAGCTGCTGTACGGCCTCATGCTGGACCGCATGAGCCTGTCCATGAGAAACGGCTGGATGGACGATGACGGCCATGTGTATATCTATTTTACGCTGGAGGAGGCGTGCGAACAGCTCTGCTGCAAGATGGATAAGGCGGTCAAGCTGTTCGCGGAACTGGACGGCGCCAAAGGCGTTGGACTCATTAGGCGGGTCAAGCGGGGGCTTGGCAGACCGGCCAAGATCTACGTTCTCCGCTTCATGGGCATGGAGGACGAATCAGGCGAGGATACACCGGAACCAAAGCCTCCGATCTGTCGAAATCTAGACTTCGGAAAAACCGAAGTCAAGAGTTCTGAAAAACCGAAGTCTGGATCTCGGAAAATCAGAAGTCAAGACCTCGGAAAAACCGAGTGTAATAAGACTGATAAGAATAATACTGAGTTGAGTAATACTGATCCATCTATCCATCCGGGCGCGCAGCCGGAGGAGTTGATCGAGAGATACCGAAAAGAGATTCGGGAGAATATCGAGTATGACCACCTGCGCCGGCAGCATCCCTATGACGACATCGACGAGATCGCGGACCTCATGCTGGAGGTTCTCTGCACACAGGGCAGCTTCATGCGCATCGGCGGAAAGCAGCTTTATACGGCGTTGGTGAAGGAGCGTTTTTTGAAGCTTGATTCCTCCCACATCGAGTATGTGCTGGACTGCCTGCGGGAGAGTACCGCGGACATTCGCAACATCAAAGCCTTTGCCAATGAAGCTATTCAGGATATGCAGGGTGTTACTGAAGCAGTCAGCAAGTATTACTATTCCCACGTGGAAATCTTTGACGGCCTTTTTTTGCTCCTGAATATCAGGATAGATTTAAACGGCTGGTCAATGCTGTGATGGCGTATGGCGAAAGCCAATCTGCGACAAACTGACGCGGTGTGCTTGTTTTTTGTGCTCGATTATGATAATCTACATTGTGAAAGGTGGGATGACCATGCTGAGTTTGTTCGTTTTAGATGCCGCCTCAAGAGGTAAGATTCCGGCAATCGTAAAGGCTGCAACTGAACAGGATATGGCAACAACCAAAGGCTGGCAAACCGACTGGACGACGCCTTATGCGAGCCAGCTTCCCAATAAGGTCTCTCTGCACCGTTCGGACAATGATGAACTGTTGGGGCTGATGTCATACGAAATGGATGAGGATGGCTTGGCCGTTGAAATTATCTATCTGGAGAATGCCAGTCACAGCAATGCAAATCTTCTTCATGCCGAAAAGAAGGTAAAGAAATATATTGGAATTGCAAGGGCCTTGTTTGCTTATGCGGTACAGATCTCCTTGAACGCAGGTTATGACGGCGTTCTGATATTCAAAGCAAAAACAAGTGAACTTCTGGCTTATTATACGGAAGCATTTGGAGCGAGGCAGGTCGCGTCTTATGACCCGTTTCGTTTGGTAATATGGGAGGATGCCGCAGCAGACATTATTGCAGATTATCTTGAAGGGGGCGTAGATGATGGATCAGAAAAGATTTGAATATCTCCAGCGTATTGAGGAGCACGCTGCTGAAACCGGCTGGGTAGCTCCACTGACAAAAGAGGACAAAGAGTACTTTGCCCACTTGCGTCAAGTCTGTAAACGGTACAACATCAATATGTCCAAGGCAACCAGACTGGAATATGATTTCGTAATCCGTGTGGCGGAAAGTGAGTTTTACTTGCAGAGAGCGTAATCATTCAAAAATAAATCATATTGGAAGCGCAGGCAGAAATGCTTGCGCTTTTTTCATGTCCCCAGGAGGTGAACATTACGCCTTACTTATCAAAAGACCAGATCGCCGCTGCCCGCGAGATGGATTTGATGACCTACCTGCGGCGATTTGAACCGCAAGAGTTGGTGCATATCGGCGGAGATACCTACGCTACGGCGTCCTGTTTTACCCCATCGTCAATAAGGTGGAAAAGACCGGTACGGTGGAGATCATGGCGAAGGCAAGGGATGCCAAGCAGATCAACCGCATTTTTGAACGCATGGGCTATCCTGCCCCGGTGAAGGAGGATACTGCCGCAAAAAAAGAGAACGCCCGCGCTCCGTCCGAGAACAGCTCAATCAAGCGCGGGACTGGTGCGAGAGTGTCTACGGAACCGGCTGCGGAGAAAGCTGATGCCCGCCCCTCTGTCCGCAGCCGCCTGATGGCACTGCAAGCCGCGGCAGAACGGGATGGCACGGCCCCCACCAAGGACACCGTGCGGGAAGCCATTCAAAAGGCTATGCCCACGCGGGAATAAATTGATTTTGAGAAGGAGAAACGAACATGGCAAAGTTAGACGATTTGATCCAGCAGAAGCAGCAGAGGGACGAGGACTGGAAGGCAAAGAAAACAGCGGAGCGCGAGGAATTGGGGCAGCTTTCCGACGATGCGGTCATGCACGTCACCAGCGAACCAGGCGCATATCTGCATTATCTGGATACGCAGGCCATCAACCCGCGATACAGCGCATCCAACGTGATGCTGGCGATGGCGCAGAACCCGGAGATCACCTACATCAACAGTCTGGAGGTGTGGAATCGGCTGGGGCGCAGCGTCAACCGTGACGAGAACGGCATGAAGATCCGCGTGTCGGACACCTATATGAAGGACGGAAGAGAGTATCACGGCTATAAGATCGGGCGCGTGTTCGATATTTCCCAGACCCACGGCAAGGCCGGCGTTCCGGCGCTGAGCCTGAAAGACAATACGCCGGAAATGGACGCCGCCCTGCGCCGATTGCTGGACAGCTCCCCCGTTCCCGTGGTCACCAGCAGCACCATGTACCAGGACGCCGTTTATGATCCTAAAACGCAGAGCATTACGGTATCCAGCCGCCTGATCGACAGCAAGATCTTTGCGGCGCTCTCCCGCGAGATCGTCCACGCCGGTATCCACGACCACGGGCGCTATCCTTACTATACCCGTGAGGACTGCGCCATGGATGCCGAGAGCGTCAGCTATATGCTCTGCCGCAATTTCGGCGTGGAGGCCCCGCAGCCCGATGTGAGCCGCGTGGGGCAGGTGTTTGACGGTATGGAGGTGCAGGATCGCCGCGGCGTGGTGGACAGCCTGCAAAAGTATTTTCGTAAGCTGCAAAATGATATTCAGCGTGAGATCTCTCCGCAGGAGCGCAAGCAGCCGGAACAGAATCGGCCCGTTCGTTAAGAAAGAGAGGTATAATGTGAAAAAGAAACTTGCATTTGCTTTCTGCGCGGCGCTGATGCTGTGCAGCATGAGCGTCGCGGCGATGGCCGCAGAGCCCATGACAGAAGCCGATACGGTATCCACAATGATCTCTGCCGCAGATACACTCCCCGGCATTTCCGCCTATCCCGCCGAGGTCAGAGCCAGCGAGGAAAACGGGGTGTACCGATTAGAAAAGGTCTACTACCTGACCGCAAAGGACGATCCCGCCACGATCCCCACCGCTGACTTTGAGCGCGAAGGGCGTACCTATACGCTCCTTGATTTGCTGGAAAATGACCAGACAGAAACGGACACGCGGGAGCATATCGAGGTGGTCACGCTGGAAAGCAAGACCAAGGACATGGTAGAAATTCTGAAAATGCTGGAGCCGAAGCTGGAGGTCAAGACCGAGGACGGCTATGAGGGCGTCCTGTCCCTTGACCACACTACCATTCAAGTGGAGGCCGCGGGCTACGGGACCAGCAGCCGCACGGTGACGGCGGAGCGCACCTATCCCAACCTCTCAGACGCGGATGTGTCCCTTGTTCCTAAGTCTGTGAACGAAAATGGCCGCACCCTGACTCTTGCCGATGTAAGCTGGCAGGAGGCGGCAGTCGATCCCACGGACGGCTATGACATTCCCATTCGCTACACCGCTGTGGCAAGCTACACCGGCACCGCCACCAGCAAGTACGCCACCGGCTACACCGTCACGGCGGATTATAAGGGTGACGTCACCCGCACAAGCTGTGATACGGTGGTCTATACTGCCGTTTTTTCCAGTGTCAGCGCTGCGGCATCGGCAAAGAGCGGAGTTGATTTTAACTGGCTGTGGCTGCTGATCCCCGTGGGCGCTGCGGTGCTGGGCGGCTGCGGTTACGCTGGTTATAAGGGCTATCGCCACTACATCAATAAGAAAAGAGGGTACGCCGCATGAAAAAATATCTGACCACGCTGCTGGCCGCCTGCTGTATGCTGGCGGCTTTTTCCATGCCTGCATCGGCATTGGAGTATCACTTTGACGGCCCGGACGCAGGACTGTTCGGACGCCCCACCTCGGACGATACCATTTATGTCACGATGGACAAGCCTGCGAATACCGACCGCAGCAAAAACGCTGCCTATATCCCACCTGCTTTTGGTTCGCCTACCTCTTATACGCTGAACGCTGGGGATCTGCTGACGCCAAACCTTGTGAGCGGTTCAGTCACGGGAACGATCAGCGGAACAGGCGGCGTGACCGTCCTGCCGCCCTCCACTTCCGGTAGCACCGATGGTGGAAATACCGGCTCCTACACGCAGTCTAAGTACACGGCAGTCACAAAAGACCTCTATTACAGCGGCGGCTACCTCGGTACACTGAAAATCCCCACCCTCGGCCTGTCTGTCAATGTGTATCAGGGGACGGATGCAGACGCGCTCCGCAAGGGCGCAGGACATTTTGCCAGTACCTCCATTTGGGAAGGCAATGTGGCGATTGCGGGCCATAATCGGGGCGTCAACAATCACTTTGGCAAAATTCACACCCTTGACATTGGCGACACCATCAAGCTGACTACCCAGCTCGGCACACGCAACTATGAGGTATATTCTGTCAGTAAGATCGGCGTGGATGATACCAGTATCCTGAGTGACAGCACGGAGAACATCATCACCCTTGTCACCTGCGTGATGAATCAGCCGGATTACCGCTGGTGCGTGCAGGCTCGACAGAAGTAGTATTGATGTGAATAATTCCGACAAGAAAAAAGTTATTCACATTGATGTTAAAAACTTTACTTGACGCAAAGGGGGTGATATAATGGCTTCAAAAGGCGGTGACAGAATCATGGAGTTAAAAAACAGATCGCAGTACCTTGATAAGCTCATTTCCGTTCAGGATATGGAGGTCATCAAGGTCGTGACCGGAATCCGGCGCTGCGGCAAATCCAGCCTGCTGAAATTGATGATGGCACATCTGCGGGAACAGGGCGTCATGGAGGAACAAATACTCTCGATGAACTTTGAGTCCATGCAGTTTGCAGACATGGACAGTAAGAGCCTTTATCAGTATGTGATGGAGCGTGCACCCAAGGAAAAGCGGCTCTACCTGTTTTTAGATGAGGTGCAGAAGGTTCGGGACTGGCAGGATGCCGTGAATTCCTTCCGTGTGGATCTGGATTGCGACATTTATGTGACCGGCTCCAACGCCTACCTGCTTTCCTCCGAACTGTCCACGTATCTGTCCGGACGCTATGTGGAGATCAAAATGCTGCCGCTGTCATTCCGCGAGTTTTTGGACTTCCACGGCTATTTGCTGGAGGAGTACAAAGCCCCCAACGGCACTATGAAACAGCGCGCCAAGGGAAAAGACGGCGAAGCGTATGAGCTGCGAGACCTGTTTGAAGCCTACGCACAGTTTGGCGGTATGCCCGCACTGGCCGAGGCGGAGCTGGATCAAGAGCGCGCCAATATGCTGCTGGACGGCATTTATTCCGCTGTTGTTGTGCGAGATATTCTGGAACGCGGCAAGCGGAAAGAACAGCGGGCCGTCACCGACGCGCTGCTGCTCCGCAAAATTATCCTGTTTCTGGCTGACAACATCGGCAACAACACCTCGGCTGCATCCATTGGGCGCACCCTTGTCAGCGAGGGCCTGTTGGACGATGGCAGAAAGACCAAGCCTGCGGTGCAGACCATCTCTGCCTACATTGATGCACTGTTGGAGTCCTATATCTTTTATGAGGTCAAGCGGTTTGACATCAAGGGAAAGGACTATCTGCGGACGCTGGGCAAATACTATATCGTCGATCCCGGCCTCCGCACCTATCTGTTAGGAAACCGGGGCGGCGATGTGGGACACATTCTGGAAAACATCGTTTATTTTGAACTGCTGCGGCGCGGTTATGAGGTGGCCATCGGCAAGGTTGGTGAAAAGGAGATCGACTTCATCGCAACGAAGATGAACGAGAAAAGATATATCCAAGTCACCGACAACATGAACGCCCCCGAAACCCGCGCACGGGAGCTTGCACCGCTGCAAGCTGTGCAGGACAATTACGAGAAGATCGTGATTGCCATGGACTGCGACCTTATCAGCGACGTGGACGGTATCAAGATCGTAAAGGCGCTGGACTTTTTGCTCAGCGAAGTGTAACTAAAAATCCGCTCTGAAAAATCAGGGCGGATTTTTTGACACACGGCAGCTTCCGCGATACCATGAACCCATCAAAGGATTTGGAGGTACACACCATGAAGCGAGGAAGTTTTGCAGCTGGTTTTCTCACCTGCCTGCTGTTGGCTGGCGTCACCACCACGGCCTATGCCGCCGGGATCATGGCAGAGCGCAGCACCCACCGTATATTTGTCGATGGACGGGAAGTACAGATGGAAGCCTATCGTATCAAAGGAAACAACTATGTGAAGCTGCGGGACATTGGCGAACAGGTCGGCTTCAATGTCTGCTGGGACAGCAACACCAAATGTGTACAGGTCGAATCGAAAAAGCCGTACACCGGCGAAGCGCCGGTAACGTCTGCGGAGGCAAAGCCCGTGGAGCAGCCTGCGCAGACAGATGTTGCCGCTGCAAAGCAGGACATCATCGACCGCACCAATGCGCTGCGGTGCGAAAATGGCGTTGCTGTGCTGCGTGTCAACGACAAGCTCATGCAGGCGGCACAGGTCCGCGCGGATGAGATCGCCGCGAGCGGCGTCTACTCTCACGCCCGTCCGGATGGGCGCAAGAGCAACACCGTCACCGACAGCAAATACACTGGAGAAAATATTCACAGTATATCGGAGTTGTACCTCGAGCAACAGCGTAAAACGCTCTCCGAAGCGGTGGTCAATCTGTGGTCCAATTCCAAGTCTCACGCGGACAACATGACAAGCTCCCGCTACGGCGAGATCGGCGTCGGACTGGCGCGGGGCATTAACCAAAACGGCCTTGACTGCTGGTACTGCGTGCAGGTCTTCCTGCTGGACGGCTGTGAAGTCACTTGGGTGGATACGCCCGCAAGTAAGTAAATCATCAACTCTCACGCAAGAGCAGATCGGTAAGGTCTGCTCTTTTTGTTACACATTGTTTAGAAAGGAGAACCCTATGAAACCTATGAAAAAACGCCTGTTGTCACTGCTTTTGACGTTGGTGACGATCTTGAGCTTGCTGCCGACTGCGGCTTTCGCTGCGTCGAACACGGGTTCCGGCCTCAAAATTACCACCAATCAGGCATATTGGAGCACGCGCCTGCTCGCCAACGGGACCCCGTACAGCTACCGTCCTCCGCTTGTGGACGGTAAGCTCGTGTACTGCATGGATAGCGGCCTCGGCTATCATTACGCAACGCCTTCGTACCTGAATTCCTTCACCTGGACGTCCGGTACCGGCGCGGACGCAGATGCCGTATTGCAGTCGGCTGTCACGAACAGCGGCCTCAGTGAAATGGACGCCGCGACCGTTGAGAATGTCAAGTGGATGATGACCTACCTCAACGACTGCAAGGAATCCAACGTCGGCCAGCTTTTTATGGCGGTACAGACCTACGTTTGGGAGAATCAAAGCTATAAAGGCGAGCCCGGCGGAGACGGCGATGCGGGCGGCTACGCCAACGCCGACACCTACGAGCTGTATCTGAGTCTTATCGACTCTCTTCTTGCAAAAAAAGCAGCTGAGGATGCCGAGTTCCATCGTCAGATTGAGGAGTACGCTGCGCAGGGCATTGCCGCAACCATCGTGGAGGATGAGAACGTAAGATGAGCGGTGTACGCGATCTCCAGCAACCGCAAAAATCAGTCGTTTTTTAACTACTACGGCCCGCGCAAGCTCGTAACGGGCGAGCCTGCGCCCGACCAGCCCGAGCAGCCTACGGGTGGCACAGGCAAGATCGTGCTGAAAAAGACTGCCGGTGGAACCACAACCGGTCTCGCTGGAGCACGCTTTAGCATCTACTTTAACGGCCAGATCGTCGGCAGCGACATCACCAATGTGCAGGGTGAGATCTATGTTGAGGATGCCGCCACCGGCCTTTGGAGCTTTGTCGAGACCTCCGCACCGGACGGCTATTGCGTCGATCCTACGCCGAAGAGCGTGTACGTAGATGTAACTGAGGGTGACCGCGAATACACCGTTGCGGCGATCAACTACGAAAAGCCCGATATGAAGATCACCAAGCGCGACGCCATGAGCGGCAAACCGATTGCCGGCACGGTGTTTTCCATTAAGTCCGTTACCGGCAGCTATTCCACCTCCGTTACGACTGGGACGGACGGTTCCGCAACGCTCTTGGCCATTCCTGCCGGTGTCTATGTTGTGCGTGAGGAATCCGTTCCCGAGCCGTACATCGTAACCAATACCGAGCAGACCGTGGCGCTGCGCCCCGGCAAAACCTCCGAGGTCACTTTCGTTGACTATGAAAAGCCCGGTCTTGAAATTGTCAAGAAGAACATCGCCAATGGTGAGCCCATCGAGGGCGTGACCTACCGCATCGAGCAGATCGACGGCAGCTTTTCCACCAGCGCCACGACCGATAACCACGGGCGGATTTTTCTCGACTCTGTTCCTGTTGGCACATTCAAAGTAACGGAGATCAATGTTCCCAACCATGTCATTCTCTGCCCCATCCCGCAGGAAGTGGCATTGAAGCCCGGCGAAACCTCTACCGTCACCTTCTTTAACGCGCTCAAGCCCAGTCTGGAGATCCGCAAGGTAGACAGCGTTACCGGCGATTCCGTCAAGGGAGCCAAGTTCCAGATCTGGTATGCCAGCAACCATACCGACACCGGCGAGCTCAATGACCTCGGCACCTACTTTTCTGACGCAAGCGGAAAAATCATTCTCCCTGAGATCAAGGATGGCTGGTACAAAGTAACTGAATTGGAACCGGCGTCCGGGTATGCCATCAAGGAGGCTGCCACGCAGGAATGCTTCATCTCCGGTGGTGAGAGCAAAATCCTAACCTTTGAGAACACGCCTCTTTCCGCAATCATCATCCGCAAGGTGGACAGCGAGAGTGGTCAGCCGTTGGAGGGTGCATGGTTCCGCATCCGCTACCTCGGCGGCACCTCCGGTACAGGCGGCACTGTGGTTGGCGAGTACAAAACATCCAGCAATGGCACCATCGTTGCAACCGGCCTCAAGGCAGGCACTTATGTCTGCGAGGAGATCTCCGCGCCGGATGGGTATGTGATCACCGACGCCACGGAAACCGTTTATCTCTCCGGCAAGGATCAGGACGTGATCACCGTAACCTTCGGCAATGATAAGATGGGTTCCCTCCTCATCGTCAAAAAGGACGCCGTGACCGGTGCACCCATCTCCGATGTTGAGTTCCTTGTGACTGACTCGGACGGAAGTGTGATCGGTACGACGAATGGCCGCTACGTGACCGACAGCGCAGGTACTATCCGTATTGATGGCCTGACACCCGGCATGACGGTCATCGCAAAAGAAGTGCGTGCCAAGGATGGCTACATCCTCGACGATACCCCGCAGAGTATTAAAATCAAGCGCAATTCCGTGATGACGCTGGAGTTCCGCAACCAGCCCAAGGGCGGTGTTTTGGTGAAAAAGGTCGATGCTGTGACGAACGCTCCCATCTCTGATGTAGAGTTCCTTGTCACGGATTCCGACGGCAATCTCATCGGCAACGCCAACGGCAAGTTCGTGACGGACAGCGCAGGCACGTTCACCATTACGGACATTGCTCCCGGCACAACACTCATTATTAAGGAGACTCGCGCAAAGGACGGCTATTTGTTGGATGATACGCCTCAGACAGTCAAGGTCAAGTCCAATGAAGTTGTCACGGTGGAGTTCTGCAACGCCCCCAAGGGCAATCTCATCATCGTAAAGCAGGACTCCGTTACAAAGGAGCCGCTGGAAGGTGTCGAGTTTAAGATCACCTACGCAGATGGCTCGTATGTAGATGCCGAGGGCGGCACGCTGTCCTCCACCGGCCTGTACCGGACGGATAAGGCGGGTAAAATCACCATTTCCGGTATTTCCGGCACCGTGGTGGTCACAGAGATTGAAACGATCCCCGGTTACACCATTGACGAGAACAGCCGCACGCAGACTGTCGTGGTCAATCCCAACGACACGCAGACGCTTTATTTTTACAACACGCCTGTAGGCGGGTTGCAGATCATCAAGAGCGACAAAGACAGTGGCAAGCGTATTTCTGGTGTCAAGTTCGAGATCCGCAAGATGAATGGTGAGATCATCGGCACCTACACAACGGACAGCGACGGTGTCATCTATCTCCCCAAAGCCGAAAGCGGCTGGTACACTGTGACGGAGCTGGAAGCTGCGTCCGGCTACCTGCTGGATACCACGCCCCACCGTATTGAGGTCAAGGACGGTCAGACGGCCACATTGGAGATTACCAATCACAAGTCTTCCAGAATCCTGCTCCACAAGGTGGATAAGGCCACGGGCAAGGGGATTTACGGCGCGGTGTTTCTGCTTTACGACAGCAATCACAATCCCATCGGGGAGTATGCGACCGATCAGGATGGCTATATCTACGCCGACGAGGGACTGGCCGATGGCCGCTATTATCTGCGTGAGATCAAAGCCGCCCCCGGCTATGTGCTTGATCCTGAACTGAAAACGATCTATGTCCGTTACGGCTCCACCACAGAAATCGAGTGGAGCAATACTGCGGAGTGCGGCCAGATCCAGATCATCAAGAAATCCGCAGACGATAACGCGACCAATGGCCTGCCTGCCGGTACACTGCTGGAGGGCGCGGTGTTTGAGATCTACGACAAGGCGGGTAATGTGGTGGACACCATCAAGTCCGACCGCAACGGACGCGCCGTTTCCAAGACGCTGCCGTTGTCCCGCTATACCGTCCGCGAGATCAAAGCGCCTGCGAATTACTCCATTAACCCCACAGTGATGACCGCCTATCTGGAATTCAACGGACAGATCGTCACCTTTGAAGTGCAGAATACCAGCGTTTCCACCGGCGTATCCATTAAGAAAACCGGCCCTGTGCAGGCTGTCCCCGGTCAGCCGATCCGCTACGTGTTCTCACAGATCAAGAACAGCTCCAACGTTGCCCTCGACTCCTTCTATTGGCGCGATCAGCTTCCCGCGCAGGTGACGCTGAGCAAAATCGTTACCGGCAGCTACAATCAGCCGCTTTCCTACAAGGTGGTCTATAAGACCAACCTCTCCGGGGACTACCGCGCTTTGGCGGACAACCTAAGTACAAGCAAGGTTTACGTATTGGACGCCCGCCCCGCTGTCCTCGGCCTTGCCGCCAATGAGCGTGTTACCGGAGTCATGTTCGTGTTCGGAAATGTAAAGGCGGGCTTTGCACAGGTAGAAACGCCTTATATCTACGCCACTGCCCGCAGCGGTCTTGCCAACAATGCCAGCGTTGTGAATGTGGCGGATGTGGGTGGCCTTTACAATGGGCAGTGGATTCAGGCGGTGTCCCGCTGGCTCACTACCGTCTACACCAAAACAACGGTGAAGCTGCCCAAGACGGGGTACTAAGCCTTGCGGCAGAATGACTTTCGCAGCGCTGCCCCTGTGTGGGCGGCGCTTTCCCCGTTGGTCCTCTGGCTGGCGGCAATCGCCGCCTATGCCTACGAGGACGGTATGAACCTCTTTCAATGGATAGGGCGTTTCAGCCAAGTGCTGGAGCGCCCCTTTTCCATAGGCTGGACGCCCTACACACTGAAATGTATGCTGGGGAGCCTGTTGTTCTACGGCTGCGGCATTGCACTTTACTACTCCAGCCGGGAGAACCGACGACCGGGCGAGGAATACGGCAGCGCTAAATGGGGCAGCCCCAAGGAACTGAACCGGAAGTATATGGATCACCGGCATAAGGACGCCAACATCATTCTGACCCAGCGCGTCCGGCTGGGCATGGACGGCTATATCACCCAGCGCAACATGAATGTTCTGGTAGTGGGCGGTTCCGGTTCCGGCAAGACCCGCTTTTTCTGCAAACCTAATATTTATAGTGCAAATTGCTCCTATCTTATCACAGATCCCAAGGGCGAGCTGCTGCGCGCGGCAGGCACTTTGTTGGCAGCGCAGGGCTATGAAGTCCGGGTGTTCAACCTAATCGACCCTAGCCAGTCTGACGGATACAACCCCTTTTCGTATATTCACAGTGAAAAGGATGTGCTGACCCTCATTGATAACCTCATCAAAAATACCACGCCCCGCAACGCTTCCAGCAACGATCCCTTCTGGGAGAAGGCGGAGATCGCGCTGGACTCAGCCCTTATGCTCTACCTCGTCAGCGAAGCGCCCCCGGAGGAACAGAATTTTGAAATGCTGATCTACATGATGAACTTTGCCGAGGTGCGGGAGGAGGACGATCAATACCGCAGCCCGCTGGATATGCTCTTTCGGGCATTGGAAGAAGAACAGCCCAATCATGTGGCGGTGAAGCAATATAAGGCTTTCAAGCAGGCGGCGGGCAAGACTGCAAAATCCATTTTGGTAAGCGCCGCCGTGCGGCTGGCCACCTTCAATATCCCGCAGTATGCCAGAATGACAATGGTGGATGAGATGGACTTTGGCAGTTTGGGCGAGAAGAAAAAAGCCATCTTCTGTGTGATCCCTGTTGATGACAGCAGCATGAACTACCTTGTGGGAATGCTCTACACCCAATGCTTTCAGGCACTTTACCGCAGGGCGGACGAGAAGCACAACGGGCGTCTGCCTGTGCCGGTGCGTGTCATTCAGGACGAATGGGCGAATGTGGCCCAGCCGGAGAGCTATCCGAAGATTCTGACTACCTGCCGCAGCTACAATATCGGGCTGAACATCATCGTGCAGAACATTCAGCAGATCAAGGCGCTGTACGAAAAGGAATGGGAGAGCATCATCGGCAACTGCGACACGCTGCTGTTCCTCGGCGGCGGCAACGAGCCGACCTCGTTGGAGTTTATCGTAAAGCTGCTGGGCAAGGAGACCATCGCCACACGCACACGAGGGCAGACGAAGGGACGCAGCGGCTCCAGCTCTACCAACTTCCAACAGACGGGACGCGACCTGATGACCATTGACGAGGTACGAAAATTGGACACCCATAAAGCGATCTTGTTTATACGAGGGGAAGATCCTGTACTGGACAAAAAGTACAACATCAAGCGCCACCCAAACATTAAGCTGACAACAGACGGTAAGGCAAAGCCTTATATCCACAAGCCGCAGGGCGCGCCGGATTATGCGCTGCCTGACCTGCCCTATGCGTTCCGGTCTTTGGACGATTACGAATTTATTGATATGGAGGAACCTGAACATGAATTATCTGAGAAAGAAAAAGATTTCAAACCCGACAAGACTGAGTAAGGTGAAAAAATGCTATTGGACGGCGGCTGGGGCTGCTGCCCTCTGCCTTTGCTGCGTCACGCCCGCGATGGCGGCGGGCAGCGATCCGCTGGATATTGTGAATAACCTTTCCGATTTTATTTTTAGCATCATCAAGGCGCTGGGCGTGATCATTCTCGGCTGGGGCATCGTGCAGGTGGGTATGTCGATCCAGTCCCACGATGCCAGCCAGAGAACGCAGGGCTTCCTCTGCCTGTTTGGTGGCTTAATGATCGCCTTTGCAAAGGAAATTCTGACCGCCATCGGCGCGATCTGATAGAAAAACCGCACCCTCTGTCTATGGAAAACAGAGGGTGCGGTTTCATTCGTTATGGTGTGACTTCTCCCAACAAAATGCGGATATAGTCCTGGCAGGCGTTGATGATACGGCCAACAGAAACGACTTCCGTTTCAATGCGGTAGAGGGCGATATAGCTTTCCACCACCAGCATCCGCAGATCGGTTTCATAGCCGGTCTTTGCCCCAATGGAAACGCCCATTTCAGGAAACTGCTTGAGTTGGGCGCAGCCGTCGAGGATGGCTTTTGTGATCCGGTTTGCAGCGGTGGGGTTATGAAGCTCGCTTTTGATATACCGTTTGATCTCCTGGATGTCGCGTAGCGCCTCCGGCGTATATCTTAGCTTCATTACGTCACCCCAAGGGTGCGGTAAGCATCTTCCTCGGAGACCCAGCCATCCTTTTCCGCAGACGCCCAGCCTTTTTCCGCTTCATCCAGCAGGCGGCGCAAGGCTTTTGCCTTCATATATTCCGCGTTCTCAGGCGAAGCCAGAAACGGCAGGCCCTCCATGTTCAGGGACTGCTGAATGAAGATGTTGACTGCGTCGGTAAAGGAAAGGCCCTGACGGGCATAGATGTCCTCCACGCGCTGCTTCACCTCGGGATTGATCCGCATTTGAAAGGTTGCGGTCTTGGGTGCAGATGTGACATTGATCGTGTTCATAGCATTCACCTCAACCTTAGTATATACTGAAAAGAAGAAATGTCAATACAATGTCATTACAATTATGGAGGTGGTGAGACTTGGATAACAACTGGATCGTAGAAAATCTGACCAACGCCTTTGGCGTTTGGAATAGTAAAATGACGGAAATGTGGTCGCTGCTGACGGAATCGCCCCAGACCTTCAAGGGCGGCACCATCTGGCAGACCATTGTGACCATCAACGGCGGGATGCAGGCCATCGGCTACGGGCTGCTGGTGCTGTTCTTTGCCATCGGTATCTTTCGCAGTGCCTCCGGCTTTCGGGACTTTCAAAGGCCGGAGCATTTGCTGCGGCACTTTATCTACTTTGTGCTGGCAAAGCTGGGTATCACCTACGGCATGGATTTGCTGGTAGATGTATTTGATGTGTGCAGCGGCATTGTGGCAACGGCGGCGGGCAGCATCGGCGGCTTGACTGGCGCATCCGTGGCGTTGCCGCAGGAGATTGCGGACGCCATTGGATATGTGGGCTTTTTGGCGAGCATCCTCCTTTGGCTGGTGACGCTACTGGGAAGTCTATTTATTACGGTGCTGGCCTTCATTATGATCCTCACCGTCTATGGGCGCTTTTTTAAGATCTATATGTACGCCGCGCTGTCCCCGGTGGCACTGGCATCCTTTGCCGGAGAGGGGACTTCCCATTTCGGCAAGGCGTTTCTGCGGAGCTATGTAGGCGTGTGCATGGAAGGGGCGGTAATCGTTCTGGCCTGCATCATCTTTTCGGCTTTTTCCTCCAGCGGTACGCCGGTGGTGGATAGCAGCGCGTCCGTGGTGACACAGGTGTGGAGCTATTTGGGCGAAGTCATATTCAACCTGCTGGTACTGGTGAGCTTGGTAAAGTCTGCCGACCATATCGCCAAGGAAATGCTGGGGTTATGAGTGATCTCTTGCTTTCCGGGCCTGCCGTTGGGCGGACTTCCGTTCCCGCTTTTCTTCCATTTCCCGCAGCCATTCGCTGACCGGTGCTTTCCACGGTTCGCTCTTGCTGGGAATGTTCTTAATCAGGCTGCGAGGATTCAGACCCAGCCGCTTGGCGCGGGCAATATCTTCATCAGTCAGACGACACTTCTTTTTTGCATCCTGCCATAGCTGTTCACTATATGCCATAGGGAAGAAGTTTCCTTTCATTTTTTCTTTATCGTACCACATCGTACATAACAAAACAACACGGAGGAATTCAATGGAAATCAAAATCAACAAAGAAATTCGAGCCTACCGCGAGACGCTCTTTTTCGGACTGTCCATGCGGCAGTTTGTATGTTCCGTTTTGGCGGTGGGCGTTGCTGTGACGCTGTATTTCAGCTTGAGCCGAGTGCTGGATCGTGAAACGGTGAGCTGGGTGTGCATCGTCGGCGCGGCTCCTGTGGCTGCCGCCGGATTCTTTCAGTATAACGGCCTCACGCTAGAACGGTTTTTATGGGCGTGGCTGAAATCCGAGGTCATCATGGCGGGCAAGCGCGTTTGGAAGTCAGAAAACTACTATGAAGAAGCGATGAAACGCGAGGTGAAGAAACATTGATCTTTTTCAAGCATCAGCGCAGCGCGGAGCGGGATGCCTTTTCCGTTCCCCGCAGCGTACAAAAATCTATTCCCATTAAGCGTATTTACAAAGACGGTATATTTCAAGTGAGCGGCAAGTTTTCCAAGACTTGGCGCTTTTTTGATGTCAATTATGCTGTGGCGTCTCCGGAAAAACAACGGGAACTCTTTATGACCTACTGCTCCTTTCTCAATTCGCTCCCCATTGGAGCTACAGCGAAGATCACGCTGTTCAACCGACAGCTCAATCAAAAGGACTTTGGGCGGACGCTGCTCATGCCTATGAAGGGCGATGGGCAGGATCAGTACCGGGGCGAGTACAATGATTTGCTGCTGGATAAGGCGGCGGAGAGCAACAACTTGATCCAAGAGAAGTACATCACAATTTCCGTAGAGAAGAAAAATATTGAAGAGGCGCGGACATTCTTCTCTCGAGTCAGTACCGATCTCACCACCGGCCTGTCCCGCATGGCGTCGAGCGTCCGCGAGATTACGGTCAATGACCGGCTGCGGCTTCTGCACGATTTTTACCGCCCCGGCGAAGAGCGGTTTTTCCGCTTCGACTTGGAGGATGCCATGCGAAAGTGTCATGACTTTCGGGACAGTATTGCCCCGGACTGTATCTCCTTTCAGAAAAATCACTATGAGCTGGGCAACCATGTTGGCCGCACCCTATTTTTGCGGGAATACGCCAGCTTTATTTCTGACAGCATGATCACCGAACTGACGGACTATCCCCGAAACATGATGCTCTCCATCGACATTATTCCTGTGGCAATGGATGTAGCAGTGAGCGACATCCGCAAGCGGATCATGTCGGTGGAATCGGATATTACCAGATGGCAGCAGCGGCAAAATCAGAGTAACAATTTCACCGCCAATATCCCCTATGACTTGGAACAGATGCGGAGCGAAACGAAGGAATTCATGGACGACCTCATGAGCCGCGACCAGCGTATGATGCTGGCTTTGGTGACGCTGACGCACCTGGCAGATAACCTCGAACAGCTCGATCAGGACACCGAGGCTCTGCAAGCCATCGGGCGGGCGCGGGGCTGTCAGTTTAACATTCTGCGCTACCAGCAGGAGGACGCGCTGAACACGGTGCTGCCCCTCGGCCTCAAGCGCATTGATGCCACCCGCACCCTGACCACGGAATGTACCGCCGTTCTCATGCCGTTCAAATCACAGGAAATTCAAGACGCTGGCGGCATCTACTACGGTGTCAATGCTGTTTCCCACAACCTTATCATCTGCAACCGCGGAAACCTGCTCAACGGCAACGGCTTTATTACCGGTGTGTCCGGCTCAGGCAAGTCGATGGCGGCCAAGCAGGAGGTCTCCGCGCTGGCGCTCTCCACCGACCATGATATTATCATCGTGGACCCGGAGCGTGAATATGGCGAGTTGGTGAGGGCATTGGGCGGCGAGGTCATTACCATCTCCGCCTCTGACCCAAATGGCTGCCACATCAACGCGCTGGACTTGTCCGAGGGGTATGGCGACGGCAGGGAGCCGTTGGTAATGAAGTCCGAGTTTATCATGTCGCTGTATGAGCAGCTCATGGGCTCGGATAAGATCGAGCCGCAGGAGAAGTCCATCATTGACCGCAGCGTAGGCAACATCTACCGGGAATATCTGAAAAACTATCAAGGTGAGCCGCCCACGCTGAAGGACCTCTATGACGACCTGATGAAGCAGGTCAACCCGGAGGCGCACCGGATCGCGCTGGCGCTGGAGCTGTTCACGGTGGGCAGTCTGAATGTTTTTTCCCACCAGACCAATATCAATACAAAAAGCCGTATCCTCTGCTTTGACATTCAGGATTTGGGCGAAAATCTGAAATCAGTGGGTCTGCTGGTGATGCTGGACGCTATCTATAACCGCGTCATTCAAAACCGCAAGGCGGGGAAATACACCCATGTCTACATCGACGAGATCTATCTGTTTTTCGCCAACGGGAGCGGCAGCGGACGCAGCATCAACAATTACAGCGGCGAATTTCTCTACAAGTGCTGGAAGCGCTTCCGCAAATACGGCGCGACCCTTACCGGTATCACACAGAATGTGGAGGTGCGCCCAGATAGGGCGCTGTGCAAAGCAGTCTAAGGTACTGCCGCACACGGCAGTGTGCGAGACAATCTGCCTTACCGACTAAGGAGA
>NZ_JPJG01000020.1 GCF_000765235.1 Oscillibacter sp. ER4
AAAGGCGTTTCCCATTGCAAGCGAGCAGCTCGAAGAGCTGCAATGCTTGCCGATTGCACTGCCCATAGCGCGGCGTTGCCGCGTTTGGAGTTTCTATACGATTTGCCGCTGCTTCTATCATCCGCTGCCGCTCTGCTCATCTTGTAGAAGTGCGCAGTAATTCCCGTCTATCGGGGCACTCCACAATGCGGCGAGCGCAGCAATGCCGCTATTTCGCACGCAGTCTGCCGCCGAGAAAACGTCACTCGCGCCTCACGATAGTAAGGCGCGGTTGAAAACGGTGACGAATCGCAGGGATTCATGGCGAAGCCATGTACACCGCACCCACACTGCGCAGCGCGTGCAGTCATTCAAGAATAAGACCCGCAATGTCGGGGGTCGAGGGGTCCCCCCTCGTCCTTCTCTGGGGGGATACAAAGGGGGTATTCTCTTCGAGAAGAGAATACCCCCTTTGACAGCGCACTCCCATGCCAATGGGAGCCCCCATTCAGCGCTTTTGCGCTGAAAAAACACGATGTAACATCAAAGTTGCATGCAAATGCAACCCATGTAAACCCCAGCTTGCTGGAAAGACAAAACTCTCTTCGGTAGAATAGAGCCAAAAGGAGGAGGGCATGGCAATGGCAAATATTTTGCAGTCGCTGGGCGACGCAATAGAGCGCCAGCAGCAGCGCAAACACGAGAACAATATGGAGGTGCTGCGCGCTATCTATACCCGCCCGGGCATGATCGTGCTCGGCGTGATTTTGCTGGGTGCGGCGCTGGCGTTGATCTGGCCGCAGATCGCGCCGGAGACTGACAATACAAACAGCATTGTGATCGATATGAGCGACTTTGACTTCGGCGATGAAGAGATGAACCGCACCGTTCAGGAAATGGTGGAAAACGATCGGAAGCAGGAGGAACAGAGCGGACGCTCCGGTGCAATTTTCTTCGGCCTCGGTGCGGCGGTCTGCTTTGTCCGCGCGGCGATGCCGTGGAGAAAGAAGGAGCGGGCAGAAACAATTTCTGACGATTCTGCGTCTAAAGAGGCAGAAGAGATCCCCGTTTCGCCAAAGCCTGTGGAAAACGCCGCGCCGCAGAGTGCGGAGACCGACAGCAGGGAGAACCGGCTTGAAAATCTCAAGCGGCTCTACGAGGCGGGCATTCTGAGCAGGGAAGAGTACGACGAACGCAGAAAGAAGCTGTGAGGAGGTTACCATGAGAAGAAACATCCACTATAAGCCCAGCAAAAGCGCGAGCATTCTGTCGGGCGTCATCGCGTGCGCGATGGGCGTGTTCGGCCTGTTTACGATCCCGAGCATCGGCGCGATGATCGGCTTCAAGGTCATCTGGTGCCTGATGACGTTCGGCATGGGCATCTACAATTTTCTGCTGGCGGCGGGCGTTGTGAAGTACAACGGCGGCTACGAGATCACCGACGAGTCGGACGATGGCGCAAAGGGCGGCAAGTCCGACGCCGAAGCGCGGCTCGAGGAATTGCAGACGCTTTACGACCGTCGGCTCATCACGGAAGAGGAGTATCAGGAAAAGCGCAGGGACATTCTGGACCGGCTGTAAGAGAAAGGAGCGCGGACAATGGGAGAAGTTTTGATCCTTATTATCATCGCACTTGTCTGGGGGTTTAAGGCGGTTGTCGCCAACGAGGACAAAAAGGTCAACGATCGGGAAACGGGCAGCGTTTCGGCATCGCCCGACGAGCTCATCAAAAAGGTCAACCGCACGCTTGATGACCTCGACACGATGCGCGCAAAAGAGCGCGAAAGCAAAAAGCGCTCGAGCGGCGTGCAGATCCGCGACTTCCACAAGAATCTGGCCGCGCAGGAGCGCAAGAGCAGCGAAAAGCGCTGGGAGATCGCGCGCAGGAAGCAGGCCGACAGCGGCGAGGTGCATTCTGTCCACATGGACAGCTGCGAGGACCGGCTTGAAAGCCTGAAGGTCTTATATGACGCGGGTATTCTGGACCGCGAGGAATACGCCCAGCGCGTCGCGCGCGTCAAGCGTCAGCACGCGCAGAGCAGAGGGTAAGCAAAATAAAAGGAAGCGAATACACCATGTATGACGAACTGACACAGGTCGACATTGACAAGATGAAGGCAGAGCTGGAGCACCGCCGTTTGGAGCTTCGCCCCAAGCTCATCGAAGATGTGCAGACGGCGCGCGCGTTCGGCGACTTGAGCGAAAACTACGAGTACAAGGTCGCAAAGCAGGAGAAAAACCGCAACGAGAGCCGCATCCGTTACTTGGAGCGCATGATCGCGACGGCGAAGGTCATCGAAGTGAACGAAAAAGAGGGCACCGTCGGCCTTTTTGACCACGTGGTGCTCTATAACGAAAAACTGGGGAAAGAGCAGAACATCCAGCTCGTGACCACCCTGCGGCAGAACGCGCTCAAGGGCCTCATCAGCAAGGAATCGCCCGTCGGCAAGGCCATCCTGGGGAAAAAGGTCGGCGACCGCGTCGAGATCGTCGTCTCGCCGGAAATGAAGTACACGGTCGAAATTCGTTCGATCACGCCGGGCGAGGACGATGCATCGCTCGAGATCAGCTCTTATTGAGGAAACGCATGAAACAGGTCATTATCTATACCGACGGCGCGTGCTCGGGCAACCCCGGCCCCGGCGGCTGGGGCGCGGTGCTCAAATACGGCGCGCACGAGCGCGAGCTATCCGGCGGCGAGGCGAGCACGACGAACAACCGCATGGAGCTCACCGCCGTCATCGAGGCGCTGCGGCTTTTGAAGGAGCCGTGCGTCGTGGAGCTCTATTCCGATTCGCGCTACGTCATCGACGCGCTGGAAAAGCGCTGGGTCTACGGCTGGAAACAGCGCGGCTGGGTCAAAAGCGACAAAAAGCCCGCGCAGAACGTCGATTTGTGGGAGCAGCTCTTGTCCCTCATCGCCCGGCACGAAATGCACTACCACTGGGTCAAAGGCCACGCGGAGAATGAGTACAACAACCGCTGCGATGAGATGGCTGTGGCAGAGTGGAAAGCGGTGAAGCGCTGTCAGTGACAGATGAAGCGAACCGCTTTCGAGGAATCGGCACGATTGGCGCGCCCGAACGGGCGCGGGAATCGTAATGCCGCGACGGTGAATCAGTTTAAGTGAGGGATAGCGTGGCCTTTCGCCGGAAGTCCGGCGGCGCGAGCGGCGAATTCACTTCGCCGCCGTAAGGGAGGCAAAAAAGCAGAACTCCCGCGCGGACTGCCGCGTGAAAAACGGTGAAGTGAACCGCTTTCGAGAATCCGGCACGCATGCGGAGCTGATGGCGCAGAACGGAAAATATCGGGAAATGTTTTTAAAGCAGGCCGAAGGGTACTTGAAAGCTTAGCGGAAGTGTGGTACAACAAAAGCAAATTTTTTCTCAGCAGGGAGGGGAGCCTTCCCGCTTTGCTGAAGTAATATGAAGGAGCAAAAGACTATGGCAGAATTCAACGCAAAGCAGCAGCTTCCGGGACTTCTCGACTGGATGCGCGCGCAGATAAAGGCCTGCGGAGGCAAGACCGCCGTCATCGGCATTTCGGGCGGCAAGGACAGCTCCGTCACGGCGGCGCTGAGCGTGGCGGCCTACGGTCGCGAGAATGTCGTCGGCGTGCTGATGCCCGACGGCGTGCAGCCGGACATCGACTATTCCAACGGCCTTGTCGACGTGCTGAACATCCGCCACTACACGTTCAATATTCACGGCGGCACGAGCGGCATTCTCGACGAGATGGCGCGCGTGGGCATCGACGCGAGCCGCCAGACGAAGGTGAACCTGCCGTCCCGCATCCGCATGGCGACGCTGTACGCCATCGCGCAGAGCGAGGAGGGCGGCATCGTCATCAATACCTCGAACCTCTCCGAGGACTGGGTCGGCTACTGCACGATCTACGGCGACAGCGCGGGCGCGTTCTCGCCGCTCGGCATGTACACGACCGAGGAGGTCATCGCGCTGGGCGCGGAGCTGGGTCTGCCCGAGCGCTTCCTCATCAAGCCGCCGTCCGACGGCCTGACCGGCAAGACGGACGAGGACAACCTCGGCTTTACCTACCATGCGGTGAACGAGTACATCCGCAAGGGCGAGGTCGACCCCGCCATCAAGGAGCAGATCGACCGCAAGCACAAGGTGTCGAGATTCAAGTTCCAGACGCTTCCGGTGTATCAGAACGGGCTGCCGATCGTCCTGCCGGAGGAGACGGATTATTATAATCCTAACAAAAAGTAAGCAGCGCGCAGCGCTGCACGAGCCAAAGGGGCCATTCTCTCACGTGAGAGAATGGCCCCTTTGAAACCCCAAGAGAACGCGAGGGGTCTTGCCCCTCGACCCCGCTACATTGCGAGATTGAGGCTCGAAGAGCTGCGCGGCCTGCGGAATCGGGTGCGGTGTACGTGGCTTTGCCACGAGTCTCTGCGAGTCGTTAGCGGTATCAACCGCGCCTTACTATCGTGAGGCGCGTGTGACGGAAGAAGGGCGGCAGACTGCCTGCGGGGGCGGCATTGCTGCGCTCGCCGCGCTCAGGGCTGCTTCTTTTTTAGTCCTTCGCTGGGTCGGTACTGTTGATGGGTTCGTCGGGAATGATATCTTGCGCGATGATTTGCTCTTCTGCGTCCAGCAGGGCTTTTTTCAGGACTTCGCGGGCAAGGATGCCTTTGCCCTCGTCGTAGAGATCGATGGCCTCGCTCATGCTGCGCACCATGCCGTGGTAAAGGTTTCGATAAGTTGTCATTTTATTTCCTCCTTTTGTGCGTCATTGTTGCGTCACTTTTTCTTTTTAGTATAATTTGACGCTAAAATTTTGTCAATACTTCGTCACGGAGGTTGGCAAATGGATTCAAAAAGTCGTTACACCCTGCGCACCGATCCAGTGCTGCTGGAAAAGCTCGGATATATCGCTGAATACGAGGGACGCACCAAAAACCGTGAACTGGAGCAGATGATCAAGCGCCGCATCGCAGCTTTCGAACAGGAGCACGGTGAGATTCCCATAGAAGAAAACGACCGCTGACGCGGTCGTTTTTTGCCCCCGTCCCGCGGCGAGCGCAGCAATGCCGCCAGCAGGCAGTCCGCCGCCGTGCTATCGTCGCTCGCGCCTCACGAAGTAAGGCGCGGTTGCGAGTGGTGACGAAACGTAGGGACCCGTGGCGAAGCCACGTACACCGCACCCGATTCCGCAGGCCGCGTAGCTCTTCAAGCCTAAAACTGCCAATGCAGCGGGGTCGAGGGGGAAGGCCCCTCGTCCTTTCTCTCGGGGGTCCAAGGGGGATACTCTCTTTCTCGAAAGAGAGTATCCCCCTTCTCCGTGCAGCGCCACTGGCGCTGCTTTCCCGGTTCCGCGCATCGCGCGGATCAGCCAGTGCCCCTTTGGGCACAAAAAAAGAGCCATCCGAAAGGATGGCTCTCATTTTCGCTCGATTAGCCAACGCTGTTGAACTTCAGGGTCAGCGCGCTCTTTTTGTGCGCGGCGTTATTCTTGTGCAGAATACCCTTAGCAGCAGCCTTATCGACAGACTTCACTGCGACCTTGTAAGCGCTCTCGGCCTCGGTGCGATTGCCTTCAGCGGCAGCCGCCTCGAACTTCTTGAGTGCGGTCTTCAGTGCGGACTTGTCGGCCTTGTTGCGCTCATTACGCACACCAGACACCTGAACGCGCTTCTTGGCAGACTTAATATTCGGCAAACCAAACACCTCCTCCGGTTGGAATTCGCGCCGGCGGACAAAAAATCCACCGTGCAGAATGGTATTTTAGCAAAGAATGCAAGAAATTGCAAGCATTTTTTCGAAATTTTCTGATTTTTTTGTATGACACAAAACTTTGTGGATAAAATAGGGAAAGAAAACAAGATTTAGTAAAAGGAGAGAGGCAAAATGCTCCAATACCGCACCGATCTTGCCATGGAGGTACACGAGCTGCTCTGCGCGAAAAGCCGCGCGCAGACGCTCTCCGGCGTGGACAGCCGGACGGTTTTTCGCCGCGGGTGCAGCGTGACGAGCGTGCGCATCGACACCGAGGGCGCGGCGCGCCAGCTCGGCAAGCCCCGCGGGCGGTATGTGACGCTCGACCTCTCGCCGCTGCAAAAAAACGCGGACGATCTGCTCGAGCGCGCGTCGCGCGCCGTAGGGGCGGAGCTTCGAGCGCTGCTCGGCGAGAACGTCAAAAGCGTGCTCGTCGCGGGGCTCGGCAACGCGAGCATGACGCCGGACGCCATCGGGCCGAGGAGTGCGGAGCATGTGCTTGTAACGCGCCATCTGCGGCAAAACGGCGCGTTTTCCGCATTTTGCTCTGTCAGCGTGCTGACACCGGGGGTTTTGGGCCGGACGGGCATTGAGGCGATGGAGACGCTGCGCGGCACGGTGCGCGCGGTGCAGCCCGACGCGGTCATCGCGATCGACGCGCTCGCGTCCCGCTCGCTCATGCGGCTCTGCTCCACGGTGCAGCTCTCTGACACGGGCATCGTCCCAGGCAGCGGCGTGGGCAATCACAGGTGTCCCCTCAGCCGCGATACGCTCGGTGTGCCGGTCTACGCCATCGGCGTTCCCACGGTCGTCGACGCGGCCACGCTGACGCTCGATGTGCTCGAAGAGGCCGGAAAGTCGGACGTCGATCCCGCCGCCCTGCGCGGCCACGAGACCGTCATAGTCACAACGCGCGACATCGACGCGCAGATCCGCGAGCTCGCCCGCGTCATCGGCTACGGCATCGACCTTGCGCTCCAACCGCTCGATTTTTCCGAGCTCTGCGCGCTCATGGGCTGAAGATGTGCAATATTTCCGGTGGTATTCATAATTTGTTTACAACCGATTCAAACTTTAGCCAAGATTGACTGGTATCTTAATACTTGCAAAGGGGGACTCCCCCCGATGTGATTTTCTCCCTCCTAAAAATACACACACAACACAGCAAGAAGCCCTCGCCGATCCCGGCGGGGGCTTTTTGTTTCCCTAAACAGGGAAACGGGGAGGGTTCCGCGCGCTGCGCGGAGGGGAGGTGCAGCGCTTGGCGCTGCTGCCAGGGAAGGGGGATATTCTCTCACGTGAGAGAATATCCCCCTTACTGCGCACCCTGCGGCACGCAGGGAACAAAGTGCAGAGCACCGCGCTGCCAAAAATCCCGCCTTTCAGCAAAGAAAGAAGAACGCCTCGGAAGGGGTCCTACATTAGGGATTTGATTTTCCCTGAAAGAATCGGCATAGTCGTGAAATGCGGCTATGCCGTTTTTTCGTCCTTTCCGGGGATGTCTATTGCCCCTGTTAGCGCCGGGCGGAATTAGCCATTCCGGGCCGGGCGGAAATCGCCAATTATGGCCGGATGAAAATAGCCAATCATGATTTCATGAAATC
>NZ_JPJG01000122.1 GCF_000765235.1 Oscillibacter sp. ER4
GCGATCGCTACTATCCAGCTGAGCTACGTGGGCTTATGTCAATATTCAAATTTGTGTGCTCTTAGGCGGGAGAACTTACTTCCGCTTAGGAGGCTCGCGCTCTATCCAACTGAGCTACAGACGCAGGTGATAAAAAATATTTTACCCTTTTGGCAGTGGATTTGTCAATGCCTGATTTGCTGGGAGCGGGGTGGAGAAAAGCGCTTGTATTCACCGCCGCCGTCCGTTATAATGGGACGCAAGAGCGGCTCTGACCGCAGACGGCGGACAGAACCAGTGAGAAATATTGAGAAAAGGGCGGTAAACCTATGGACGGAAAGACGATCCTCCCGCGCAGCGAGGTGCCCGAGGAGTTCACCTGGAATTTAAGCGACATATTTGCGAGCGATGATAAGTGGAACGAGGAGCTCGAAGCGCTCAAGGCCTATCCCGAGCGCATGGCCGCCTACGCCGGCAAGCTCGGCGAGAGCGCGAAGACGCTGCTCGACTGGTTCACGCTCAGCGATGAGATCACGGTGCGCGTTTCGAAGTTTGTGCAGTACGCGAGCTGCCGCAGCGATCAGGACGTGGGCAATTCCTTCTATCAAGGCATGCGCAGCAAGGCGTTTTCCACGGCGGTCGCGCTGAACAGCGCGGGCTCTTTTGAAGCGAGCGAGATCATGGCCATCCCTGACGAAACGCTTGCGCGCTTCTACGCCGAGGAGCCGAAGCTCGAGACCTATCGCCGCAGTATCGACAAGCTGCGCCGCCGCAAGGCACACATCCTTTCGCCCGAGTGCGAAAAGATTCTCGCCGCCGCGGGCGAGATCAGCGAAAGCCCTGACCGCACGTTCAGCATGTTCCACAATGCTGACATGCGTTATCCCGACGTGACCGACGCAAAGGGCGAGGTCCACACGCTGACGGACGGCACGTTCGTCCCCATGCTGATGAGTGCCGACCGCACGCTGCGCGAAAACGCCTTCAAGGCCTACTACAAGCGCGCGGGCGAGTTCCGCAACACCTACGCCTCCACGCTGGACGCGCAGTTCAAGCAGCTCAAGTTCTTCGCCGACGCGCGCCACTATAATTCCACGCTCGAGGCGTCCCTTGACGTGACCGAGGTGCCGGTCGAGGTCTACACGAATCTCATCGACGCGGTGCACGGCAACCTCGGCAAGATGTACCGCTATGTCGAGCTGCGCAAGAAGATCTTAGGCGTTGACGAGCTGCACATGTACGATGTCTACACCCCGATCGTCGCGGACGCGGACGTTGAAATCTCCTTTGAAGAGGCCAAGAAGACCGCGCTCGAAGCACTCGCGGTGCTCGGCAAGGACTATACAGACGTGCTTGAGGAGGCCTTTAGCAACCGCTGGCTCGACGTGTATGAGAACACCGGCAAGCGCGGCGGCGCCTACTGCACCGGCAACGGCTGGCCCCACCCCTACGTGCTGCTCAACCACAAGGATAACCTCGACAGCATGTTCACCCTCGTCCACGAGATGGGCCACGCCATGCATACGTGGCACTCCTGCAAATACCAGCCGGTGAATACGGCGGAGTACGTCATCTTCGTCGCCGAGGTCGCCTCGACCTGCAACGAGATCCTCCTGATGCGCCACCTGCTCGGCAAGACCGACGACCGCAAGCAGCGCGCGTATCTCATCAACCACTTCCTCGACCAGTTCAAGGGTACACTGTACCGCCAGACGATGTTCGCCGAGTTCGAGCTCCAAATGGGCAAGATGGCCGAGAGCGGCGAGGCGCTGACCGCCGACGCGCTGAGCGCGAAGTATTTAGCGCTCAACAAGCTCTACTTCGGCGATACGATGATCTCCGACGACGAGATCGCGCTTGAGTGGACACGCATCCCGCACTTCTACTACAATTACTATGTCTTCCAGTACGCGACGAGTTTCTCCGCCGCCGTCGCCATCGCCAACCGCATTCTGCGCGAGGGTGAGAGCGCCGTCAAGGACTACAAGAAGTTCCTCTCCGGCGGCTGCTCGAAAGAGCCGGTCGAGCTGCTGCGCGACATGGGCGTCGACATGCGCACACCCGCGCCCGTCAACGACGCGCTGTCGCTGTTCGGCGAGCTGATCGATGAGCTGAGTGCATTGCTGGGCTGACGCCTTCAAATCAGTGGTGAACCACTGATTTGAGCAGGTTTCGCGTCGCTTTGCGCCTCGGTTTCCCGTTAAAACGGGCGATTCGACGCACGCTATGCGCAAGGTGTTTTCCGCCACGCACCGGTTTCGGCGGAAAACGATCAAGAACATTTGTGCCTGCGGGCACTTGGGCAACCGTTAGCAGCTTTGCTGCTTTACGGATGCCCATACCCCTTGCGGGTAAAAACTGTGCGAGGCTGCCTGCCCGAGAGGACAGGCAGCCTCTTTTCCTAATTTTTCTGCAAAAGAGACAAAAAAAGTTTCAAAAAATCTTGCAAATGACGAAGCGGCAGAATATACTATTACAGTTAAAGACCTACGATTTGATATCCCTGCCCAGCGGCAGGAAGGAGAGATCACCTATGCAGAATGAAAAACTTCGCAATGTAGCCATCATCGCCCACGTCGACCACGGCAAGACCACCCTCGTCGACGAAATGCTCAAGCAGGGCGGCGTGTACCGCGAAAATCAGGAGGTCGTCGACCGCGTTATGGATTCGAACGACCTCGAGCGTGAGCGCGGCATCACGATCCTCGCTAAAAACACCGCCATCCGCTACGGCGACACCAAGATCAACATTGTCGATACCCCGGGCCACGCCGACTTCGGCGGAGAGGTCGAGCGTATCCTCAAGATGGTCAACGGCGTTATCCTGCTCGTCGACGCCGCTGAGGGCCCCATGCCGCAGACGCGCTTCGTCCTCTCCCGCGCGCTGGAGCTGGGGCACCGCGTCATCGTCGTCGTCAACAAGATCGACCGCCCCGACCAGCGCATCCACGAGGTCGTGGACGAGGTGCTCGAGCTTTTGATGGACCTCGATGCGACGCCCGAGCAGCTCGATTCCCCGATGCTGTTCTGCTCCGGCCGCAACGGTACGGCGTCCTATTCGCCCGACGTCGTCGGCACGGACTTAAAGCCCCTGTTCGACACGATCCTTGAGTATATCCCCGCGCCGGAGGCCGATGTGGACGCGCCGTTCCAGATGCTCGTCTCCGCCATTGACTACAACGAGTATGTCGGCCGCATGGCCATCGGTCGCATCGAGCGCGGCACGCTCAAGCAGAACCAGGAGATCATGGTCTGCAACTACCACGACCCCGACGCCGCGCCGAAGAAGGCCAAGGCCGTCTCCATGTACGAATTTGAGGGCCTTGCCAAGAACCCCGTCACCGAGTCCACCGCGGGCAACATCATCTGCCTGTCCGGCATCGGCGACATCACGATCGGCGATACGATCTGCGCGCCCGAGTGCGTCGAGCCGCTCCCGTTCGTCAAGATCTCGGCGCCCACGATGGAGATGACCTTCTCCATCAACGACTCTCCCTACGCCGGACGTGAGGGTAAGTTCGTCACCTCGCGCCAGCTGCGCGACCGTCTCTTCCGCGAAACGCTCAAGGACGTTTCGCTCCGCGTCACCGAGCTCGAGGGCTCGACGGACGCGTTCAACGTCGCGGGCCGCGGCGAAATGTCGCTGTCCATCCTCATCGAGACCATGCGCCGCGAAGGCTATGAGTTCCAGGTCTCGCCCCCGCGCGTCCTGTATCAGATGATCGACGGCAAGAAGTGCGAGCCCATCGAACGCCTTGTGTGCGACGTGCCGCAGGAGTATGTCGGCGCAGTCATCGAAAAGCTCGGCTCCCGCAAGGGCGACCTCGCTGAGATGACGCCAATCGGCAGCCGCATGAAGCTCGAATTCCTGATCCCCGCGCGCGGCCTGTTCGGTTACCGCAACGAGTTCCTCACCGACACCAAGGGCGAGGGCATCATGGCGAGCGTGTTTGATTCCTACGCACCCTACAAGGGCGAGCTTGCCCGCCGCAATACCGGCTCTCTCGTCGCGTCCGAGACCGGCACCTCTATCACCTATGGCCTCTTCAACGCGCAGGAGCGCGGCGTGCTGTTTATCGGCGCGGGCGTCGACGTGTACGAGGGTATGGTCGTCGGTCAGTCCCCCAAGCAGGAGGACATCACGGTCAACGTGTGCAAGAAGAAGCAGCTGACGAACATGCGCGCTTCTGGCTCGGACGACGCGCTGCGCCTTGTCCCGCCCAAGCAGATGAGCCTGGAGCAGTGCCTCGAGTTCCTCGCCGACGACGAGCTGCTTGAGGTCACGCCCAAGAACCTGCGCATCCGCAAGACGATCCTCAACAAAGAGCTGCGCATGAAGGCCACCCACGGCAACAAAAAGGTTTTGCAGTAATGCAGATAGAGAAGCGACGGCTGAAAAAGCCGTCGCTTTTTGATTTTCTGCACGAAAGTGCGGGGGGGGGGAGGGCAGCGCCGATGGCGCTGCACGGGGCAAAGGGGGAGATTCTCTTTCAAAAGAGAACCTCCCCCTTTGGAACCCCCAAGAGAAAGGCAGGGGGCGTTTCGACTTCGCCCCCTGCACCCCCTAACGACCAAAAAGGAGGGGCGTAGCCCCTCCTTTTTGGATTATCCTCCCTGTGGCACTTCCGGTAAGAACTGTGCCTGCTTCGGATGATGCCGTCTCGATAATGCCTGCCGAAGCGGCATTGCTTCGCTCGCTGCATAACAAAAAACGACCGCAGTGGCGGTCGTTTTATTTTAATTCCTGTTCGAGATCGTGGAAGTATTCGGGGCAGAAAAATTCATCGACGGTGATATTCAGGCCGTCGCAGAGCTTTTTGACCGTTGCGACGGTCGTCGTGTGGTTTCGGCCGCTCATAATGTTATTAAGCGTGGATTGCGTGACGCCGCTGAGGATGCTCAAGCGGTTGATCGTGATACTTCGTTCTTCGCACAGCGCCAAAATGCGCCGCCGCACGGCTTCACCCACTGTCATCACGACCACCCCGCTTTCTTTTCATAAAGAATATCGTTTTCCTCTTGAAAAGATTAACTCTTTTGAGTTAAAATAACCGAAAAGGGTTAAGGAGGCGTCTGTGATGACTGACTATCAGAAAATGTACACCACGCTATTCAACGCAGTGACCGATGCACTCAAAAAAATGGAAGTGCAAAACTACGGTGACGCAAAAGAACTGCTTATCTCCGCTCAACAAAAGACAGAAGAGATCTATATCACAGCACAGAACTAAAATAGAAGCAATTCTGAACGCGGCGAGCGCAGCAATGCCGCGCCGTCAGAAGCAACAGCGGGGAAGATAATCCAAAAAGGAGGGGCAAGGTCCCTCCCTTTTGGTCGTTAGGGGTGCAGGGGCGAGATCGAAACGCCCCTGCCGTTCTCTTGGGGGATCAAAAGGGGGTATTCTCTCACGTGA
>NZ_JPJG01000123.1 GCF_000765235.1 Oscillibacter sp. ER4
TAATCAATTTGCCTCACCATGTCTCCACGACCAGACCGCAGATGTCCATGATGGATCGCGCAGCTCAGTTCTCTCCCTTCGCAGCTCTTACCAGTTATGATGCAGCGATCAAAGAGACCGGGCGTCTGACGGACGAAAAGATTGAGATGGACGAAGAGGCTCTGAACATTCTGAACATGAAGTTTCAGATCCTTGCCCGCTGTCTGGACGATGAGCCGGAAGTCACCTTCACCTACTTCAAACCGGACGAGAGAAAAGCCGGTGGAGCTTACATTGAAGTGACCGGTACTGTGAAAAAGGTGGATGACTTCGAGAGGTTCTCCGCTCAATAAAAAAGTAAAAAAACCTCAAACACAACCTTAAATAATGCGTACTGAACAAAGCCGCAAGCCTTGAAAGCCATAGCTTTCAAGGCCAAATGGCTTTGTTTAAGTGCAAGGATTTCGGGTAAAACCGCCCGAAATCCTTGCACCTTCCGCTGGAACGCTCTAGCGTTCCAGCGGAAATACGCATTGTAACAATGTCTGAATTTCATCAAAAGGGAAAAAAGTTGTCTTTTTGATGAAATTCTGCGGCAACAGCCGCAGGAATAAACCGCAAATGTAAATTTCAGCCACTGAGCACCACTTGCACGGAAAAACAGCTCCACTTTCACGGAGATTCAGCGCCACTCTCGCGGGCATGAGGTCCAC
>NZ_JPJG01000021.1 GCF_000765235.1 Oscillibacter sp. ER4
TTGCCGCCTGCAATTCACAGACAGCAAGCCCTTTCAGCTGCTTGAACAATTTTTACTTCAGAATATTGTCTAACTTTTTGGGGTCACTTCACGCGCAGGCCGTCTGCTTTTTGCTGTCTGTTCGGTTTTACATCGTCTCAAAACCGACGATCACGCCGCCACGCTCGGCATAGTAGCTGCAAAGACCACGGCAGGGACGGATCTCAATGTCTGCTTCGGGAAAGTGCCCGCGCAGCGAAGCGGCGAGCGCCTCAGCCGCCTCTGGATTTTCGGCGTGGTGGATGCGCACCTTGCCGCCGTGGTAGTCAGCTTCCAGAAGTTTCTGTACCATCGCCGCGCACGTCTTTTTTTCGCCGCGGCATTTTTCAACGGGCTGGATCGTGCCCTCAAGACTTGCGGTGGCGAGGATCTGAATGCCGAGAATGCCGATGGCGCCCGCGGCGATTTTGCTGACGCGGCCGTTTTGCGCCAGATTGTGCAGGGACTTAAGACTGAAGAAGAGGTGCGTGGTGGCAAGATATTCCTGCACCTTTTCGCAGATCACATCGAAGGGGAGACCCTTGGCGTGCAGCTCTGCGAGCTTCTCTGCGAGCAACTGCATCTCCGGTCCCGTGCTCAGCGTGTCAAAGATGTGAATTTTGACCTCGGGATGCGACTGGAGATACACGTCGCGCGCGGCCATGGCCGAGGCACAGGTGCCGGACAGGCTGCTTGTGATGGTAATGACGAAAATCTCATCCGCGCCCTCGAACGCCTTGAGCCAGCCGTCGAGGCTGGGGCAGGCCGTGCTGGATTTGCCGTTGTGGGCCGCGAGATAGTCGAGCAGCTCGTGTGTGTCGAGCGTTTCATCGTCCACGAAGTCGCGCTCGCCGGCGCGGATGGTCATGGGCACGCTCTGATAGGTTACGCCCTCCAGCATCGTGAGGTTGGCAGAGGAGTCGGCGATCAGTTTCATCATGGGGAAGCCTCCAAAAAAATAATCGGTTATTCAAAAACCTGTTGTCAGGTGAAATTATCTTTGACTACAATACAACGATTTTCAATAACTGTCAATCGGTTTTTGAAAAACTTATTGACATTTTTTTCACCAAAGTTTAAGATGATGAAAACGCAGTTTGAACGGAGGAGCAGCTATGGACGAAAATATGCGCAGCCGTCTGGCGGAGTCTGTCCGAAGCTTTCATATCCCGCGGCTCGGGGAGATCCCCGACGTGGGGCTGTATCTCGAACAGGTGACGCGTTATGTCAATCAATCCATCACGGGATGCGGGCTCAGTCCCATCACGGCCTCGATGGTCAGCAATTATGTTAAGCAGAAGATCATCCCCGGGCCAGAGAAAAAGGCCTACGGTGCGGAGAGCATTGCGTACCTCATCTTTGTCTCGTGCATCAAGAGCGTCGTCGCGATGGACGACATCCGCGCGCTGATCGGCATTCAGCACGAGACCTACGATCTGCCGACCGCTTATCACTACTTCTGCGAGGAATTTGAAAATCTCATCCGCTATGTCTTCGGCGCGAGCGACCATCTTGCAAGCGTCGGACAGGACGAGTCGGATGAAAAGGAACTGCTGCGCTCGGCACTTTTAAGCGTGACGCACAAGCTCTATCTCGACGCCTATCTGCGGCTGCTGAGGCAAGACGCGGAGCGCGCACAAAAGGAAACAGAGGAAGCGCAATGACCGTTGAACAGTTTGTCATGGCCTACGGCGCGGAGCAGGACCGTCTGCGCGCCCTGCTGACGGAGGGCTTTGCCTCGCTGCGGCCGGTGCTGCGCATCAACGCGGAGGTGCGCGACGGCAAAACGGGGGCTCTCGAGTTCAACACTGCCGCGGAAAAAGCCGACAATCGCGGCTGAGTCAACATCGGTCGCTGGGACGATGTTCCCTTTACGAAGGACGGCAAAAAGACGACCTTCACGCTGCCGGAGCTGACGATCTCGTTCACCGGCGTCGGCATCGAGGGCGACTGCCCTGCGGAAAAGGACAACGTAGGCTGCTATTACTTGAAAGACGGTACGTTTACGCTCGTGCCCGCGGAGAAGATCACAGCAAACAAGGAATTCTGCGACTGTGAATTCGCCTGGCGCTTTGCAGGCGGCGCGCACGGTGTCAGCCTTGGCAAAACGCTGCCCGCCATCCCCGAAGAGGAGACGACGCACTATGAAAAGGCGGCTTTCACGGTCGAAAATGCCGCCGTCATCCCCTGCATGCAGGTGTTGGGGGCCTATCAGGTGACGTTCGAGCGCTGATTTTTGAAAAAGGGCTTGCATTTTTGCCCGCGCTTTGCTATACTGCGCAATCGGGAATGAGGTTCTCCCACGGCACTGCCGAAACCGCTTTTTTGAGCTGATGACTTCTGTGATTTTGAACGGTCACAGGGGGCATCAGCTTTTTTGTGTCCGGAGGAGGAAATTTATGTTAACTTCACTCGCACTCATCTTTTTGGTCGGTCTTGCGCTGGCCGCACTGTGTCAGAAGCTGAAGCTGCCGCGCATCATCGGCATGCTGGCGACGGGCATCCTGCTGGGGCCGTGCGTGCTCAACGTGCTGGACGGCTCGATTTTGTCGATCTCAGCCGACCTGCGCAAGCTCGCGCTCGTTATTATCCTGCTCAAGGCGGGACTGTCGCTCGATTTGGGCGACCTCAAAAAGGTCGGCCGTCCGGCAATCCTGATGTCGTGCCTGCCCGCAACGTGCGAGATCATCGGTTATGTGATGCTCGCGCCGTGCTTTCTTGGCATCACGCGCGTGGAGGCGGCGGTCATGGGCTCGGTGCTCGCGGCGGTGTCGCCCGCGGTCGTCGTGCCGCGCATGGTGCAGCTGATGGAAAGCGGCCGCGGAACGGACAAGAGCATCCCGCAGATGATTCTGGCCGGCGCATCGTGCGACGATATCTTCGTCATTGTGCTGTTTACAACGTTTCTGCACACGGCGCAGGGCGGCAGCGCCAACGCCGCGGACTTTTTGAGCATCCCTGCGTCGATCGTGCTCGGCGTTGCGCTGGGTGCGCTTGTCGGGTGGTTGCTCAGCCACTTTTTCGAGACTGCCTATGCCCGATCGCACTGCATCCGCAACAGCATGAAGGTCATCATCGTGCTGGGGGTCTCGCTGCTGCTCATCGCGGCGGAGGGCTGGCTCGAGGGCATCGTGCCGGTGTCGGGCCTGCTCGCGGTCGTCAGCATGGCGTGCTTACTTAAGATGAAGTGCACGCCGTTCGTTGCCAAGCGGCTCTCTGAAAAATTCGGCAAGCTCTGGCTGGCGGCGGAGGTCATTTTGTTCGTCCTCGTCGGAGCGGCGGTCGATATCCGCTATATGGCGGGCGTGGGCCTTGCGGCGGTCGGCATGATCTTCTCGGCGCTCATTTTCCGCGCCGTGGGTGTGTGCCTTTGCCTTGTTAGAACGCCGCTCACGCCGAAAGAGAGGCTTTACTGCGTGTTTGCCTATCTTCCCAAGGCGACGGTGCAGGCGGCCATCGGCTCGGTGCCGCTTGCGGCGGGGCTGCCCTGCGGCAGCATCGTGCTGTCAGTCGCGGTGCTCGGCATCGTCATCACCGCGCCGCTCGGGGCGTTTTTGATGGACGCGAGCGCGCCGAAGCTGCTGAGTAAAGCGGAGGAATAAAGAAAAGGACTTGGACGCTTTGAACTGCACCCCATTTGTTAGACAGTATGGTATACTATCTAACAAGTGGGGTGTTTTGCTATGCCAAAAGGAGTACCAAACAAACGATAT
>NZ_JPJG01000022.1 GCF_000765235.1 Oscillibacter sp. ER4
CCTGCCAGGCGAACTGAGGGGATAATACTGGCTGCCCTACAGACGAACTTACTATGGCTCTCCCTATACGCTATTTGTGCGGTGTTGCCCTAAAATTTTCATAGCCAGGTCTCCTCTTATCCTAAAAATACCTGTTTCCTTCGTTCTGCCCCGTCTCGCTATGCTCTCGTTCCGATTTTCTTTCGTTTTACGTCAGTTAGTCATCTCTAACTAAAGCGTAGCAAATGACAGTGCAAAAGTCAAGATGTCTTTTTACCGCTCTTCGGTGCTTCCTTGCCCTTTTTCATCTTCTCCTTCACTCGATCAACAAATCCCCGCTTCAAAAGGGGCTGCGCATTGTTCATCTGTACTGGCCTGTTTTTGTCACTTCGCCAGATTTGTTCAAAAAATATCTGCTTTCGCAAATTTAATCTTGCTTCTTCCGGATATTTTCATATAATGTTGACGACTGAACAGGAGGTACCACCATGTATGTTACCTACAACAACCTTTTTAAGCTCCTCATCGACAAGGGCTTAAATAAAACGGAATTTGCGCGCGAGGTCGGCATCAGCTCCAACACGCTCGCCAAGCTCTCGAAAAATGAGCTCGTCTCGCTCGAGGTGCTTGTGCGCATCTGCCGCCAGCTCGACTGTTCGCTCGGCGACGTGGTGCAGCTCGCCCCGCCCGAGCCGCCGATCAAAAGCGGCCTTGAGCGCATGAAGAAGCGAAGACCCACCCACGAGAAAGGAGGCAATGCGTACCGCCATGAGTAACGAAACCAAGGAGACCGGCTCCAGCTTTATGGAAAAGCTGTCGACGGTCATCGTCGACAAGCGAAATCTCATCTTTCTGCTCACAATCATTCTGCTCGTATTCTCCGCCTTTTCCCGCAACTGGGTCGAGGTCGAGAGCGACCTGACGTACTACCTGCCGTCTGATTCCGAGACGAAGCAGGCGCTCGACATCATGGACGAGCAGTTCACGACCTATGGCACGGCCGAGGTCATGGTGGCCAACATCACACCAGAGCAGGCCGCCGCGCTCGAGCCCAAGATCAAGGAGATCAAGGGCGTGCAGAGCGTGGACTACGACGAGACCACCGCACATTATAATAACCTCTCCGCCCTCTATTCCATCACCTTTGCCTACAGCGAGGATGACGAGGCCTGCCTCGACTCGCTCGAAGCCGTGAAGGAATACCTGTCCGACTACGATCTGTATGTCGACACGGACCTTGGCAACACGCAGCAGGAGACCATCGACCACGAGATCAGCGTCATCATGGTGTATGTCGCCATCGTCATCGTGCTCGTGCTGCTCTTCACGTCCGAGACCTACGGCGAGGTGCCGGTGCTCATTCTGACGTTCGTGGTCGCACTTGTGCTGAATCAGGGCACGAACTTCCTGATGGGCAAAATCTCGTTCATTTCAAACTCGGTCACAAGCATCTTGCAGTTAGCGCTGTCCATCGACTACGCCATCATCTTCTGCAACCGATTTAAAGAGGAGCACCGGCTGCTGCCGCTGCGTGAGGCCGTCATCGTCTCGCTGAGCAAGTCGATCCCCGAGATCGGTGCGAGCAGCCTCACGACCATCGGCGGCCTTGTGGCGATGCTCTTCATGCAGTTCAAGCTCGGTCCCGATATGGCGCTTTGCCTCATCAAGTCGATCTTGTTTGCGCTGCTCGCAGCGTTCATCGTAATGCCCGGCCTTCTGATGCTCTTCGGCCCGCTGATCGACCGCACGCAGCACCGCAGCTTCGTGCCGAAGATCCCGTTCGTCGGCAAGCTCGACTATGCCACGCGCTACATCATCCCCATCGTCTTCGTGGTGTTGGCCGTCATCGGCTACCGCCTGTCGTCCGACTGCCCCTACGCCTACGGCTATGGCCTCATCTCCGCCCCCAAGCAGAATGAGACGCAGTTTGCCCAGCAGATGATCGAGGATAACTTCACCTCGAAGAACATGCTGGCGCTCATCGTCCCCACGGGCGACTACGACAAGGAGTCCGCCATTTTGGACGAGCTCGGCCAGTACAACGAGGTCGACTCCACGATGGGTCTTACCAACATTGAGGCGCTCGACGGCTACATGCTCGCCGACAAGCTGACGCCGCGTCAGTTCGCCGAGCTTGCGGGGCTTGATTATGAGGCCGCGCAGGTCGTCTACGCCGCCTACGCCGCGCAGCATTCAGAATATGGCAAGCTTGCGGGCAATCTCGCCACCTACAAAGTCCCGCTCATCGACATGTTTCTCTTTGTCTGCGATCAGGTGGATTCCGGCATCGTGACGCTCAGTGACGACCAGACGCAGATGCTCCAGGATGCCGAGGTCCAGATGAACAGCGCCAAGGCCCAGCTTCAAGGTACGGATTACGACCGCATGCTCATCTACCTCACGCTGCCCGAAAGCAGCGACGAGACCTACGCCTTCACCGACAAAATTCTCGAAATTGCCGAAAAGTATTACCCCGATGAAAACGTCTACCTCGCGGGCGAATCGACGAACGAATACGAATTCGAAAAGTCCTTCGCCGTGGATAACAAGGTCGTCAGCATCGTGTCGGTGCTCGTGGTTATGCTGGTGCTGCTCTTCACGTTCAACTCCGCCGGTATGCCGGTGCTGCTGATCCTCGTGATTCAGGGCTGCATCTGGCTCAACTTCTCGTTCCCGACCATCACGGGCAAGTACATCTTCTTCTTAGGATATCTAATTGTTTCTTCCATCCAGATGGGCGCGAATATCGACTACGCCATCGTCATCGCCAGCCGCTATCAGGAGCTCAAATCCAAAATGCACCACCGCGACGCCATCGTCGAGACGCTGAACTTCGCCTTCCCGACGATCATCACCTCCGGCTCGATCCTCTCGATCTGCGGCTTTTTGATCGGCAGCATGACATCTGAGCCCGTCATCGCGGGCATCGGCGAGAGCCTTGGCCGCGGCACGGTCATCTCCATCATCATGGTCATGTTCGCCCTGCCGCAGATCTTGCTCATCGGCAGCGGCATCGTCGACAAGACCTCGTTCTCCGTCCCGTCCATCACGGAAAAGAAATCGGGTCACGGTAAGGTCTCCGTCAACGGCATGGTGCGCGGCAACATCAATGGTACGGTGCATGGCATCATGCACGCCACGGTCGAGGGCGACATCGACCTGAATCTGATCTCCGGATCTGCAAATGAGGAGCAAGACGATGAAGAAGACTAATCATTTCTATCGCTTCTGCGCGCTTGCACTCTCGTGCCTGCTGCTCATCTCGCTTCTCCCTGTCACGCAGGTCTTGGCAGACGGGGACGGCGCCATCCACATCAAGAGCGCAGAAGACTTACGATCCCTCGCGCATTCCTGCACGCTCGACTCCTGGTCGCGCGGTAAAACCGTTGTGCTTGACAACGATATCGAGCTGACCGACGATGACGAGCTCCCCATCCCGACGTTCGGCGGCACGTTCAACGGCAACGGCCACACCATCAGCGGCCTTTCCATCACGCAGAGCGTCTCCCCCGCCGGTCTTTTCGGCGTGCTGCAAAAGGACGCCGTCATCAAAAACCTGAATGTTGAGGGCACGGTCAACCCGTCCGGCGACAGCGAAAATATCGGCGGCATCGTGGGTGAAAACCACGGCACGATCGAAAGCTGCACATTCAACGGAAGTGTTTCCGGAAAACGCAGCGTCGGCGGCATCGCGGGCCGCAACCTCGCCACGGGCATCGTGCGCGCGTGCGAAGCCTCGGGCGCGATCTTCGGCCAGAGCATGACCGGCGGCATCGTGGGCGAGAACCTCGGCTCCATCGTCTCCTGCCGCGGCCGCGCGTATGTGAATATCGAGAGCACCGACCCCAGCATCGACCTGAGCGATCTGAGCCTCGATTTCTCGCTTGACCTTGCAAGTCTGTCCCGACTCGACACGCTCAATATCGCCACCGACACCGGCGGCATCGCGGGCTATTCCTCCGGCGCGATCGCGTCGAGCACGAACTATGCCGCTGTCGGCTACCAGCACATCGGCTACAATGTCGGCGGCGTGGTCGGCCGCAGCAGCGGCCAGATCCTTGCGTGCAGCAACGAGGGTGCGGTCTGCGGACGCAAGGACGTCGGCGGCATCGCCGGCCAGATGGAGCCCTATGTGCGCACGCAGGTCTCTGCCAGCCAGCTCTCGCGCATCCAGTCGCAGATCAAGGAGCTCGACTCGCTCGTCAAAAAGGCCGTTAACGACGCCGAATACGGCTCGAGTGAGATTTCCGACCGTCTCGGCCTGATCTCCGGCTATCTCTCCGACGCATCGGACGCGGCGAACGACGTGACCATCGACGTCGACCCCGACGCCATCCCCCAGCCGAGCATCAGTATCGACGGTGATTTTGACCCCGATGACTTCGATCCTGAGAATCCCACTCTGCCGGATATCAACGTCAGCTTCGATCAGGATTTTGACGTCTCCGACGTCGTCACCGTGTCGAACATCAACATGGTCGTCGGCTCGGTCACCGCGGCGAACAGCCAACTCTCGCTGATCACCGAAAACGTCAAAAACACCAGCACGGCTCTTTCCGCCGATATCCGCAACATCAGCAGCAAGTTCAACGAGCTCACGAACACGATGTTCTCCGCCATCTCCTCGCTCACCGGCGGCACGGGCGATCTGATCGTCGACGCCTCGAGTGTCGATATCAACTCCGTCACGCTCGGTAAGGTATCGCTCAGCCGCAACAGCGGCGCAGTGTACGGCGACGTCAACACCGGCGGCATCGCCGGTTCCATGGCCATCGAATACACGCTTGACCCCGAGGACGATGTCACGGGTCACCTTTCGAACATCTACCGCAAGCAGTATGAATACAAGTCCATCATCCAGAAGTGTGTCAACACCGGCGATGTGTCCGGCAAGCGCAGCTATGTCGGCGGCATTGTCGGCCGCATGGACCTCGGCTATCTGACTGCGTGTGAGACGTCGTCCTGCACCATCACGAACGAAAACGGCAGCTATACCGGCGGCATCGCCGGTCTCACCGGCGCGACGGTGCTCGGGAACTTCTCCAAGTGCACGCTCAGCGGCAAGAAGTATGTCGGCGGCATCGTCGGCTCCGGCGTGCAGGAAAATGTCGACGGCAGCGGCAGCAGCGTCCGCTGGAACTACTCGCTCGTCGACATCACCGACTGCCAGCAGTACCAGGGTGCGATCTCCGGCAGCGACACGGGCACATTTGAGCATAACTACTATGTCTCCGACGATCTCCCCGGCATCAACCGTCAGGGCTACGCCGGACGGGCCGAGCCCATCAGCTATTCTCAGCTGCTCGCACTCAGCGACCTGCCCGAGAGCATGAAGTCCTTCACGCTCACCTTCGTTGCTGACGATAAAACTGTGCTCAGCCGCACTTTCAACTACGGCGACTCCATCGACGAAAGCGACATCCCCGAGCCGCCCACCAAGAGCGGCTGTCACGTCCACTGGGACCGCACCGACCTCACGAATCTGCACTTTGACACCGTCGTCACCGCTGTTTACGAGGCCTACACCCCCGGCCTTGCCTCTGAACAGACGCGAGAGAGCGGACAGGCTGTCATCTTGGTCGAGGGCAACTACAACGACGGCGACACCATCACCGTGACCGCCCAGCCGCTCACGCCTGCGGCGTTCGACGTGCAGTCCGGCACTGTGCTCGACCGCGTGAAGGGCTACTTCTCCTGCCTCAGCCGCGGCGAAATGCCTTCGATGGTTGCCAACGCCGAAGTGCTCGAGCAGTGGCGCATCGAGCTTGCCGACGACGGGCAGGACACGCACACCGTGCGCTATCTCCCGCCCGACGGGCAGAAGGAGCTGCGCATCTACACCCGTGAAGACGGCGGCAGCTGGCAGGAGGCCGACTGCGGCACGATGGGCAGCTACCTCACCTTCTCCACGAGCGGCGACAGCGTTGAGTTTGCCGCCGTGCGGACGCTCGACGTCTGGGGCATCTGGCTCGGCGTGCTCGCCGTGCTGGCTGTTCTGATCCTTATCATCGTTCTGCTCGTCCACCGTCACAAGCGCAAGGCGCGCAGACACGCCGAAGCGCTGGCGCGCAGCGCGAGCGCCGTCTCGCAGGCCGAGCAGATCGTCCGCGGCGAGGACGCCAATGCGTCCACAGCAGACGAAGCCCCTGCCAAGACGGGTGCCCTCACGTCTACAGCGGTCGAAGATGCCACACAGGCGGATGCGCCTGTGTCCGCTGAATCTACGGCAGTCCCCGCCGCCGTGGCAGTAGCAGCGACCGCTGCGCCGGTCGTCACCGCCGCGGTCGAGGGCGCAGAAAGCGTTCCCACTTCCGAACCCGCTCCCGCAGCCGATCCCGACTCCATCGAGGCGCGCCTTGCGCGCGCGGAAGAGGAACCTCGGCTTCTTCGCGAGGAGCGCGAGGCACGCGAAAACGTGCTCACGCAGCCCGCAGTACCGCCCGCGCCGAAAAAGCGCAGGCACCGCCGCTTTCTCCCTATTCTCATCACGATTTTAGTCTTGCTCGGCGCGGCTGCGGCGTTCTTCCTCCACTCCGACTTTAAGAAGGACCTCGAAGCCTACCGCCTTGTCGAGGCGCGTGTCAAAGAGGACCCGATGACCATGGACGTCACGGTCGACGCCTCCTATGGCAAAATCAGCCTGAGCGCGGATGCCTCCGTCGCCCGCACGAAGAAGGACGGCGCTCCCATCACCTGCATCGACCGCGACGGCGCGGCGCTCTACTATGCAGACGGCGCGATCTACCTTGAAAACGGCAAGTCCTACGCTGTCGGCGGCGCATTCCCAAATTACGCCGAGCTCATGGATGAGACCGCCGAGCTCTGCCGCACGCTCACGGTGACGAAATCCGTTGACGGGCAGGAAAAGCGCTACACCCTCACCGCCGAGGGCGACGACGCGAGCACACTGTTGCGTCTTCTCACCTCGGACGAGATCGCGAACGCCGCATCGCTTTCCGCGATCCGCGTGGATCTCACCGCTGAGAGCGGCGAGCTGATGGACGTAAGCTTCACGGCGGAAAACTCCGGAGATCTTCGCGTGGAGGCCGCCGCGCACTTCACCGACGCGCTCGCGCCGGTGATCCCCGACGATGTGCTCACCGCCATCCATTCGGGCAGCAATGACGACGCTTCCACGCTGACGGACAACGCGCTCCGTCTGCTGGGTGCCTGGGGCGAGCTGACCGCGGACGATCTGTCCGCCGACATCGCCCTTTCCGCCGACTGCGGCCCGATCGTGCTGAACAGCACGCTCCAGTACGACCGCAGCAGCATCGACAGCCAGAGCTACGGCAGCATCCAAAAAAACACCCTCGCCGTCTACTTCTCCGGCAGCAAGATCTGCGACGCGGACGGCAACAGTGTCGACACCGCGAGCCAGCAGCTCGTCGATGCCACGTCGCTCATTGACCTCTGCTACCAGTCCATTCTGAACGGCAGCGCGGGCTGCGATAAGGCGAGCGACGGCTATCTCTACGGTCTTTCGCTCGACTCCGACGCGATGAGCGAGCTCGCCGCCGCCATCGCGCCGGATATCAAGGCACAGGATGTGACCTTCTCCTCCGGACGCATTTCCGTCCGCGTGAGCGAGCAGGGCGAGCTCCAGTCCGTCAACATCTCGTGCAGCGGCGCGCTGCACCTCATCCTCTCCGACGCTCCGGTGTCGCTCTCCGCCGTCATCACCCCGGCGGATCGTGCATTCTCGATTCCCCAGCCGGCGCTCAACGCGCTGAAACAATAGAAAAGCGGAGGGAGATTCATACTATGGGAAATCGCATCATCAGCATCAGCCGCCAGTTCGGCAGCGGCGGCCACGAAGTGGCCGTGAAAACAGCGGATCTCCTCGGCATCCGCGTCTATGAGCGCGAGCTGATCCGCCTCGCGTGCGAGTACGGCGAGCTTTCGGAAAAAACGCTCTCCCCCTCGGACGAAAAGGCGACCAACCCCTACCTCTTCCAGACCGTGCACGAGGGCAACCACCATGTGCTGCGCGGCAAACCGACGAGCGAAGTGCTCTTCGCCCTGCAAAGCCACGAGATCCGCCGCATCGCCCGCCACGAGGAGTGTGTGTTCGTGGGGCGCTGCGCGGACTATGTGCTGCGCGGCGAAGACGTGAGGCTTCTCACCGTGTTCGTCGCCGCGCCGGACGAGCACCGCATCCAGCGCAAAATGGCGCAGGAAAAGCTCACGCGCGACCAAGCCATCCGCCTGATCCGCAAGATGGACAAGCAGCGCCGCAAGTATTACGAGAGCTACACCCACAAGACTTGGGGCGCGCCGGAGGGGTATGATCTTTACCTTGACACCGGTGCGCTGTCGACGGCCGAGGCCGCAGCGGTCATTGCGGACCGCTTTCGCAAGCTGTAAAAAATTGGGGGCCACCGAACGGTGGTCCCTTCTTTTTTGCGTCCCGAAAGGGCTGCGGTTTTCCCCGCCTGACGCGGGGAAGCGAGCAAAGTGGGACATTCTCTCACGTGAGAGAATGTCCCACTTTAGATCCCCCAAGAGAACGCAAGGGGCCTTGCCCCTTGACCCCGCCATTGTCGGCGCTGGGCTTGAAGAGCTGCACGCGCTGCGCAATCGGGTGCGGTGTACATGGCTTCGCCATGAGCCCCTACGATTCGTTTTCGTTTGCAACCGCGCCTTACTATCGTGAGGCGCGTGTGACGACAGCACGGCGGCAGACTGCGTGCCGAATGCGGCATTACTGCACTCGCCGCATTGATGAGTGCCTCGGTAGACGGAAATTAGGCTGCACTGCCACGAGACTGGCAGAGCGGCAGCGGATAATAGAAGCAGAGGCAAGTCGTATAGCAGAACCAATGGCGGTGAGCGTCAGCAATACCGCCACGCAGGCAGTTGCATTCCGGAGGCAAAAGCCCCTTCGAGCCCGAGACTGCCAATCTAAGCCTTTCTCTTGGGGTTCCAAAGGGGCCATTCTCTTTCGCAAAAGAGAATGGCCCCTTTGACTCGTGCAGCGCCTTCGGCGCTGCGATCCCCGCGGCACAAGTGCCGCAAAGTGCTTTGCATTTATGCAAAATAGATGGTAATCGGACAAATCTCTGCTTTTGTCCCCACGCGCATGTTGGGTCCGAACAGGCCGACGCCGGAGGTGACGATGTTGTGCATCTTTCCCTTTTGGAGATACCCGCAGGCATTTTCCCACATCAGCTTGATGGTGAGATTTCCCGGGAACATCTGTCCATCGTGCGTGTGGCCGCAGAGGTCTACGTCGACGCCCGCGTCCGCAAGCTCCTGCAGCTCCTTGGGCTGGTGGTCGAGGACGATGATGGGCTTATCCTTGTCCAGACCTGCCGTGATCTCATCGGGCGTCTTGCGCGTCTCGATGCCGCGGCCCGGGCGGTGCGCGTCGGGGCGGCCATAAAGGTAGAACTTTCCGTCGATGAGCATGCCCTCGTCACGCAGGAGCGTGATGTTCGCGTCCTTCAAGAATTCGTCCATGCGCGGGTCGCTCTCCTTCTTCTCGCTCTGGCGGAAGGTGAAGCCTGCGAGCACCGGCTCTTCGATGTCGTGGTTGCCGTAGCAGGCGTAAACGCCGTATTTCGATCGGATGCCGCGCAGCGTGGTGACGATGGTCTCAGGGTCTTCCACCGCCTCCCACTCGTTATCGAAGATGTCTCCCGCGATGACGACGAGGTCGGCGTCCTGTTCGTTGATCCTGTCTACCATCTGCTGCATCTGCTTTTCGCCGATGTTGTAGCCAAGGTGCAGGTCGGCCACGAGCACAACCTTCATCTCGTCCATGCCCTCAACAGTCTTATCGACCGTCACGTCATACGGCGTCACGTGGATGATGCGCGCGTTGACGACGCCCCAGATGGATGCGATTAAAATGACCAGCGCGCACACACAGCCCGCGATGCGGTGCATCTGTGTCGTGACGAAAATGTGCTTGAACGGCAGCACGTACCCCAGCAGCAGCCGCAGCAGGTCCGCCGCGATGACCGCGAGCAGCACATACAGCAGTACGCCGAGCCAGTAGTTGCCGATGAGCTTCATCACGCGCCGCGCCCGCCCCTCCGGCAGGAAAAACGCGATGACGATGGAGCAGGCCAGAAACGCCTGCACAGCCACGGGCAGCGCCCAGTGGCGCGCTGTGCGGAAAAACGGGAACCATGCCTTCACCCAGCCCATCACGCGGCGCAGTAAATAGTAATTCGCCAGCAGATACACCGGCGCAAGCAGAATCGCGATCATGTCAACGCGGGAGCATTGCTCCCCTCGCTTCCTTTCGAATCAAAAATCTTCGGTCATCATAGCACGTTTTTCTATCCATTGCAACGCATCGCCGCAGTTGACATTCCGCATGCGGCATGATACCTTTAGAGTCGAAAAATAAACTGGATCAAGGAGGACGATCCGATGAAAATGCTCGAAACCATCCACATTCTCCCCGTGCGCGCGGAGAGCGCTGCGCCCGCGCCGCTGCGCGGCAAAAAGCTCGACCAGCACGCCGTGCTGCAAGTCGTCCGCAAGGTCGACTGGAAAAAGGCCGGCCTCATCGCCGGCGGCGTGACTGTCGTGTGCGCCGCAGCCGGCACAGCGAGCCGGTACAAATTCTATCAGGGCATCGTCGCGCGCGAGCTCAAAAAGCAGCTCGCCCCGCTGAATGACAAGCTCGACGCCCTGCAGGCTGAAAACCGCATGCTGCGCGCGGAGCTTGAAAAGAAGAACGCCCCTACCGAGGAGCAGAACTAAAACGAAATCGCTCGAACAAATTCTTGTTCGGGCGATTTTTTGCTCTCCGCTGGCGCTTTCCCCCTCTGCATGGTAAAATGGGTGAAAACAGGACTGTTTTCCGCAAAAAGTCTTCATTGCTACCCACGGTTGCGCGATTGCCTACTGCAATACATGGCATTTTGCGCACACTAACGCTATGCTTTTTGCGAAAGGAGGAACCATGGCACTACCTGAAAAACTCTACACACTGCGCAAAAAGAGCGGTCTTTCGCAGGAGCAGCTTGCAGAGGCGCTGAACGTCTCGCGTCAGGCCATCTCTAAATGGGAGGGCGGCAGCGCGATGCCTGAGAGCGACAAGCTCCTCGCGCTGAGCAATTACTTCGGCGTCTCGCTCGACTGCCTTCTAAAAGACGGTGCGCCGAATGCCGCGCCCGCCGAAGCGCAGGAGGAGCACCGGACGATGCGGCTTTTGAGCCTCATTCTCTGCTTCGGCGGCGCGGCCGCGCTGATCGTCTATGGCGTTTTGTCGATCCTTGTCCCGTCCGTTCCCGCGCAGATCAGCGGATCGTCGATGATCCGCATCGACGGCAGTGGCATTTTTCTGCTGCTCTGCGTCGCGGCCATTGCCGCGGGCGCGGCGCTGCTGCTCAAAAGCACCAAACACAAATAAGGAGGTCTCTCCATGAAAGCTCTGTCCTGTACCTTCGCCGCGTTGGCGATCCTGCTCTCCGATGTGATGTGCGCCACCGTCGCATTCAGCTATTGCGACATGCTCTGGGGCATCCGCTATGCTTCTTACAGCGCACCGGCGAGCACCGCGTTTCTGCTCGTCATCCCCTACGCCGCCGCCATCTCGGTCTGCACCGCGCTCGCGGTCATCTTTTGGCGAAAAAGCGCAAAATGCTGAAAAAGAACCACCGTATGGCGAGCCATACGGTGGTTTCTCCTTTACTTTCTCACAAACAGGATGCCAAGCGTGTTCGGGCCGCAGTGGCACGAGACGGTGCAGCCCGCCTGCGTCTCTTCGACGGTCTCAAACGATCCGTACTGTACCGCTTCCTCCTTCGCCGCGGCCACGACGTTCGCGTCCGCCGCCGCGTGGGTGATGAACGCGAGCTCCGGCGCGATGTCCTCGCGCCCGTCAAGGCGCTCTTTTACATACTGGCGGATGCACTTTTCAAACGAGCCGCGGTACTTCTTGCACACACCCATCTTGCCGTTTCGCACCTCGATGCAGGGCTTCAGGTGCAGAAGATTCGCGCCCAGCGCGGCCACAGCCGAGCAGCGGCCGCCCTTTCGCATGTAGTCGAGGCGCTCGATCAAAAAGCTCGCCTCGACCTTCGGCGCGAGCGCGCGCACGCGCTCGGCGATCTCCGCGCCGGAAAGGCCCTGCTCGGCGAGCTTCGCCGCCGCGACAACCAGAAGGCCCTGGCCGGTGCTCAGATTCTCCGAATCGACCACAAAGACGTTCTCGTACTCCTGCGCCGCGGCGCAGGCATTCTGATAGCAGCAGGAGAAATTCGCGCCGATGGTGATCTGCACCACCGCGTCATACTCGTTCGCGTAGCGCGCGAACATCTCGCCGTACTCGTACTGGCTGACCGCCGACGTGCTGCAAAGGTCTCCGCCGCCGTCCACGTGGGCAAAAATGTCGGCGGGCGTGATGTCCACACCATCGTGGAAGTCCTTGCCGTCCTTGATGACGCACAGCGGCGTGACGGCGATATCATAGCGCTCGAGCAGCGCGGGCGACAGGTCGCACGTGCTGTCGGAAATAATCTTCACTCGCATCGTTCGTTTCTTCCTTCCTGAAAGATAAAAACCTCATCTGCGGGCATCCCCGCCGGAACTTACAACATCAGATTTTATATTTTTACCGCAAGTAGATGAACTCTTTCTCAACGCAGCATCAACTTCTGTTGATATTTCTCCCGACTGTTCCGCAAAAAGGGCCCCCGAAGAAAATCTTCGGGGGCTCTCCTGTTTGCTTTTGTCGCGGGCATGCGGACGAAAAGTTGGACTCCCCCAGAAGTCAAAGGAGGAATTATAGTGTCCGCACCACCGAAGTATACGAAAGAAGAGATGCAAAGAGCCGTTGAATATCTAATCGCTCACCGTCGCAATTATTCAGAGACAATTCGGCAATTAGGATATCCAGCATCAAGAGGAGCTCTTCGCAAGTGGTATCTTGCATACCAAAAGGAAAACAATATAACTGCCCATTATGTAGGGCGTTCACCATACTCCATCGAAGAACGGGAATATGCCGTTAAATACTATGTCGAGCATCACGTCAGCGTGAAGCAGGCTATCCGCGATCTTGGTTATCCGGCGCAGGGTGTTATGTATGAATGGATCAAGGCAGACGCACCGGATGTTTTCTATACAAGGGCTTGTCATAACAATGGACGTCTATTAAAATGTTCTCTGGGAGAAATCAGTGAAGCAGTAATAGAATTGTGCCAATCCCAAGATCCAGATTCGGTAGCATCAAAATATGGTGTTTCTAACGATACCTTATATTCTTGGAAAAAGCACTTTCTCGCAGATAACGAAAAGAGTGCATTACTTATGGCAGTAACAGATGGCAAGCAGACAAAGGCATTTCTCAAATATCTCACGAAAGATCGCTCTGAGCTTTTAGCTACTAAGGAAGCTTTAGCTGTCCGCCTTCACGTCGGTGAAGGTCATCTCGCTTGCGGTCGGCTCGGGGCTGCCGGCGGCGCGCCACAGGAACGTGACGGCCTGCGCGCGGGTGCAGGAGTCGTTGGGGGCGAAGGTCGTCTCGGTCTTACCGGAGGTGACCTTCTTATCCACGGCCCAGTTCACAGCGTCCACATAGTAGGCGCCTTCCTTGACATCGGTGAACACGCTCGGCTGGAGCGCTTCATCCTTCGTGATGTACTCGACGAGCTCAACGCCAAGCTTGTGGGCCTTTTCAGTCATAGTCTTGCCGTTCTCGGTGGCAAGGGCGCGGGCATCATCCGCCTTGACGAGCTGGTCGGTCGTGACGAAGTCCTTGTAGAGCCCCTGCTGGAGGGCGGCGAGTTTATCGGCGACGTAGGCCTTGGCCTCGGCCTTCAGGGGCTTGCCGGTGATCTTGTCGGCGTTGGCGATGTAACCGCCGAGACCCTCAAACGTGAAGTAATAGGAATCCTTCCAGTTGCTCGGATACGCCTTGAAGCCGGAAACGCGCTGCCAGTTGCCATCGGCATCCTGCGCCCAGCTCATGCCGTAGGTGCAGAAGGTGTCGGGCTTTTCAGTCGTAAACTTCGCGGACGCGGTGCTGACCTGATAACCCTTGTACATGCCGTCGATCAGCATGGGATAGTACGGGACAAACACGTTGTAGGACATGTTGCCGACGCCGACCCAGCCCACGGTCGCGGTCTCGACCGGACGGTCCTTGAAGAGCCGGAATATCTCGATCTCCTGGTTGCTGGCCTTGCCGATGGAGGAGAGCTTGTAGTAGCCAAACACATCGTCCTTGTCGAGCTTGCGGTCGGCCTTGATGTTGGTGTAGAGCGCGACGAACTTGTCGCTCGCGTCAAGGTTGGAGATGGTGAATTTCGTGTTGTCAGCCACGAGTGCGTCGCTGTCGTACTTGTAAGTAGCGTTCAGGTAGTTCAGGCCGTCGATCATGCGCTGGTCCATCTTCTCGCTGATGCGGGCGTAAGACGCACGGAAGTCGATGATGTTCTTTGCCTCGTCGCCGACGAACGTGCCGGGCTTCTTCGCCACCGCGATCAGGTCCTTGGAGGCGATGACGTTCTCATCGTCCAGATCGACGCGGCCGATGACGGCCATGTTGGGTTCAAGGAAGATCATGTTGTCGTTGAGCTTGATGGCGACATACTGCGTGCCGCTGCAATTTTCAACGTACCAGACCTCGTCCTTGTCGCAGACGAACACGCCGGAGGCGGCCACGCAGCCGTAATTCTCGTAGATGTCGAGCAGCAGCTTCACGCCCTTGCGCGCGGAGGAGGCCTCGGCCAGGATGATGGTCGGGATGTCGGTCTCTTCAATGCCGATGCGCTCGCTCTTGTTCGCTTCCGCCCATTCGGCGTCGCGGTACGGGTCGGCTTCCGTCACCTTTTCGTTGCCGTAGAGCGTTTCGGTCGCGGAGACGGACACGCCCTTTTCGTTCGTGCCGAACTCGGTGTAGGAGTAGCTCCTCCTGCGTGAAATTTTCCGTCACATGCTCGGTTAAAAAGCGCTTGATGGCCTCGATCTTTTCGACCTGCGTTTTGTAGAAGTACGGCCGCTCGCTCTCCTCCTGCGGGATGGTCATGGCATCAATGCAAAGCAGCAGCTCTAAAATTTTGACCTTGAAGTACGGGATGCGGATCTTTTCCGGCACGCGGTACATCTCGCCGAAGATGTGCTCCATCCGCTCCGCCCCGTGGACGACGCGCGGCGTGCTGCCGAGCTGCCAGCGCTCGATGATCTTCTCCGGCGTCGCGGGAAAGTCTTTGACTTCGCGCGGGAGCGATTCTCTCACAATGTCCCGGTCGAACGCGACCGTCAGCCCGTGGTAGTGGCAGGACGGGAAGTGGAACGTGCCCGTGTGCTGCTCGCGCAAATCGAGCTTCATATCCCCCGCCGCCGTGTAGGGGACCAAGTTGTCGCTCGCGGCGTACTCCATGCGCCCCTCGCGGCAGTGGTCGATGGCGAGCATCCGCCGGTCGGCCACAAAATCGCACTCGTAGCGCTCCATGTGAAAGTCGTTGAACGCGAGCATCACGCCCGGAAAGACCTCATAGGTGGTCATCGTGCCGTCGCCGGTCTCGTTTCGAAACTGCCAGACCGCGCAGCCGTCGCTCTGCGCCAGCAAAATAGCGCCCTGATGCTCCAATAATTTCTCTGCGGTCATCTCTTCCGCTCCTGTCTTTTTAGGTTAGTCGTCTCTAACCTTCTGGCAGTATACCACAGCTTTTGCCGCTTGTCTTTCCCCATCGGGCGAAATTGTTCCGTTTGGACACCAATTTTGCCGCCGTGGGTCAAAAAAGAGGGCGGGTAACTCCCGTCCTCTTTTTTATTCCTTTACCGGTTCACGAGCAGCTTTTTCATGCCGCGCTCGAGACCGTCGACGGTCAGCGGGTACATGTCTACCGCCCTTGCGATATAGCCGTAGCTCTCACCCCAGTAGCCTCCCCAGCGCGGGGGCTCCTCGGGATTGAGCCAAATCAGGTGATCGTAGTGCTCGCGGAAGCGCTTGATCTGATCAAGACCCGACCATTTCGCCTCGCTGGTGCGGTAGTCGTAGCGCTTTTCCATCAGCTCGTACATGTCCATCAGCGCATCGCCGACTAAAATGACCTTGTACTCGTTGCCGAAATTCTGCAGGATCCAGTCCGTCGGCACCGCGTGCTCGCGGTACATGCGCGGGTCGGTATAGACGCTTGAATAAATGCAGTTGTGGAAGTAGTAGACGTGCAGCTCTTTAAAATGGTTCGACTGCCGCGCCGCCTGGAAGAGCATGGAGCAGAGGTTGGAATAATACTCCATCGAGCCGCCGGAGTCCATCAGCATCAGCACCTTGACGGTATTTTTGCGCGGACGCTTGTAGCAGACCGACAGCGTTCCCGCGTTGTCGCAGGTCTCGCGCACGGTCCCATCCACGTCGAACTCCGTTTTGGCCTCCTGCGTCTGCTCGGAATACTGGCGCAGCAGGCGGAACGCCATCTGAAACTGACGAATATCGAGCACATTGTCCTTGCGGAAGTCGCGGAACCTGCGCTCCCCTGCCACCTGAAACGCGCGGCGGTACATGCTCTTCCCGCCCACACGGATGCCCTGCGGGCTGTGGCCGCTATTGCCGAAGTTTGAGTAGCCGTTCGTACCGATCCAGTACGAGCCGCCGTTGTGCTCCTCGGTCTGCTCCTTGAGGCGCTCTTCGAACATTTTGAGAATTTCCTCAATGCTCTTTTCCTCATAGCCCTGCGTGCGCAGGAACTTGCGGAACTCCTCCATTGCGGCGGCAGGGTTGTTGAGCCAGTCCATCAGCTCCTTGGGAAGCTCGTCCTGATATGGCACGCCGTCGAAGTATTCAAGGAAGATCTGGTCGAACTTGTCGTAATCTGCCTCGGACTTGACGAGCACCGCGCGACAGAGCTCATAAAAGCCCGTGAGCGAATCGTGCTGCAGGTCCAGCATCAGCCCCTCGATGAGCGTCATCCACTCATTCAGGCTGACGCGAAAGCCGTGCGCGCGCAGAAGGTAGAAAAATCCAGTAAACATGGCGTTCTTATCTTCTCAGTCGGCGCTGCACGGTGGAGATATCCTTGTCCTTTTTGAGGAGCACCCCGATGAACGGGATCTCCTTCGTGATGCGGGACGTGTCCACGCCGGTAAGCTCGAGCGCGCGGATCCAGTCGACAAGCTCGGATGTCGAGGGTTTTTTCTCCACCGAGTCGATCGAGCGGATATAGTAGAACGCCTGCATCGCCTGCATCAAAAGCGTCTCGTCGACATGATCGAAGTGGACGCGGATGATCTTTTCCATCTGCTGCTGGTCGGGGAATTCAATATAGTGGAAGATGCAGCGGCGCAGAAACGCGTCCGGCAGCTCCTTTTCCGCGTTCGAGGTGATGATGACGATGGGACGGTGCTTGGCCTTGATGGTCTCCTTCGTCTCGGGAATGTAGAATTCCATCTTGTCGAGCTCCCAAAGAAGGTCGTTCGGGAACTCGAGGTCTGCTTTGTCGACCTCGTCGATCAGCAGCACGACCTGCTCGTCGGCGGAAAACGCCTCGCCGAGCTTGCCGAGCTTGATATACTTTGCGATATCGTCCACGCCGGATGTGCCAAACTGGCTGTCGTATAAACGCTGCACCACATCGTAGACGTACAGGCCGTCCTGTGCCTTCGTCGTGGACTTGACGCTCCAGATGATGAGCTTTTTGCCCAGCGCCTCGGCCACAGCCTCGGCGAGCATCGTCTTTCCCGTGCCCGGCTCGCCCTTGATGAGAAGCGGTTTTTTGAGCGCCATCGCGATGTTCACCGCATTCATCAGCTCTGGGCTCGCAACATAGTTTTTGCTGCCTTTGAAAGTATTTTCCATAGTGTGCTCCTTGCAAAAAATCAAAATCAATGATATTTTACCCTTGCCACACGCCCCTTGTCAAATTCATTGTTTTGACCTGTCCTCAAATTTTTTCTAAAAATTTGAAATTTCCTCTTGCATTTCCCTGAAAGCTGTGGTAGTATAACACCGTTGTCCGATATGAGACACGCGCCGTTAGCTCAGCTGGATAGAGCGTCTGGCTACGGACCAGAAGGCCGGGGGTTCGAATCCCTCACGGCGTACCAAAGTAAAGTCTTGAAACTGCAATGGTTTCAAGGCTTTCTTTGTTTTTCGGGGTAAAAATCACGCCTCTGGAAATCCGAAAAAGCGCACAAAAAAGCGCACAGCCGTCTGAAAACCTGAGATATCCCTAAGAGAAAGGGTGTATCTTCATGGCTCATATCAGGGCAAACACAAAGAATGGCAAAATCGTTTCCTATCGCTTCACCGTCTGTTTAGGCCGAGACTGCAACGGAAAGCAAATCCGAAAATACACTACATGGCCCATCCCACCCGATACAAGCACAGCCAAGGCAAAGAAAGCTGCCGAACGTGCTGCTGATATTTGGGAACAGGAGCTTATAAGCGAGTATCACAAAAAGCTCGAAGCAGAATCAGCAGGCAAGACATATCAGATACCAGCAGAAAAACGCCACGACGATTTTGTTTCCTTCGTCAATGATGTCTGGTTTCCTCTTCAAGTTCGGGATGGTAAGCACAAGCCCAAAACCATCGCTTTCTATGAGAGTATGACAAAGCTACTCCTCCCCTGCTTTAGTGGCTCCACCTTACAAGGAATCAGCTCCCTCGATATCCAGCGCTGCCTCACCTTCCTTCGCACCGAGCACAAGAATCAGCACGGAAAGCCGTTAACTCCCAAAACACTGCACCACCTGTATAACACACTGAACCTGATTTTCGGTTTCGCTGAAAAGCAAGAGCTGCTTGTCAAAAATCCTATGAAGCTGGTTGACAGTCCCAAGAAAGAAAAAAAGCCTGTCGATGCCTTGACCGAGGAGCAAGCCAAAAAATTCTTCTCTCTGCTCCCCGATACTCCCCTTGATTTTCACTGCATCCTGCAACTGCTGATAACGACCGGAATCCGTCGTGGTGAGTGTATGGGTCTAAAATGGAGCGACATCGACGAGAAGAATTGTACCATCAGAATCGAGCGCAACATTGTCTACACACCGGAATGCGGTGTAATCGTCAGCTCGCCAAAAACAGCGACCAGCATCCGCACTATCCCCATCATGCCAAGCACATTGTCCTTGCTCAAGCAGCTACGAAAGGCGACACAATCCCAGCATCCTAACACTATCCTACGGAATGCCTTTCTTTTTCCCAAGGAGGACAATATCTTCCAACCTCGTGACCCGAACTCAGTAACAAGGCGGGTAAAACGCTTTATGAAAAGGAATGGTCTGCCTGATTTATCCCCACACGATTTGAGGCATTCCTGTGCGACGCTGCTTCTATCCCAAGGCGCTGATATCAAAAGCGTGCAGGAGATTTTAGGACACGCAGATGCAAGTACAACGCTGAATTTCTATGTCAAGTCTGACCTGCAACAAATGCAAGCTGCAACCGACAAATTCGCTGCCGCTTTCAACCTATAACAGAATAAATCACTATAAGGGAGGGCTTAATGCTCTCCCTTTTTTCATGTTTTTTTGAGGCAACCTACCCCCTTGTGCTCCTGTGCTCAGCGCTAAGATTTTTACCCCGGAAAATGTAAATTCACCTATCCAAGAACTGTGCTGCTCCTATGAGTGGTGCAGTTCTTTTTATATATTCAACTCTACCCAAGAAAGGAGGTGTCCCCATGGTGTTCTTTACTCTCTTCCTGCTCTTCGTGTTCCCGTTCCTGCAAGCTGGCCCGCTCGATAATTGGGTCTCATTGGTCGATCAGATGCGCCGCCTTATAGTACCACCATGTATCCATAGAAAGCTCCGGGGCAACGCGGGGCAGCATGCAGCCCTTTTTCTCCTCTAAGAAGAATTTCTTCATAATTGGATCGATGCCCGCCGACGTGTCGGAGAGGATAGATGTGCTGGAGGTCGGTGCGACCGCCAGCAGATAGGCGTTGCGCATTCCCTGCACCGCCACCGTTTCCGCAAGCGCCTGCCACTTTTCGGAGGTATAACCCCGCTTTTCAAAATACGCGCCCGTCTGCCAGTCGCTGCCCTCAAAGAGTGCGTAACGACCCTTTTCCCGTGCCAGTGCTGCGTCCGCCTTGACGGCGGCGTAGTTGATGTGCTCGAACACCGCGTCGGTGAAGGCAAGGTGCTCCTCGCTCTCCCAGCGGATGCCGCGCTTTGCCAGCATGTGGTGGTAGCCGCTGACGCCCAGGCCGATGCTGCGGTACTTCTGATTGGTAAGCCGCGCGTATTCCAACGGGTAGAAGTTGAGGTCGATCACATTATCCAGTGCGCGGATGGCCGTTTCCACCGTGCGTTCCATATAGGCCTCGTCCTCCACCGGCAGATTACCGAGAGACAGACTCGCCAGGTTGCAGACCACAAACTCACCTGGGCGTGTGGCCGTCACCACCACTGTGTCGCCGTTCTCCGTGTGCACCTCAGTGCTGATATGCGCGATGGGCGCCATGTTCTGTGCGATCTCCGTGCAGAGATTGGAGCAATAGATCATTCCCGTGTGGCCGTTTGGGTTCATACGATTTACGCTGTCGCGGTTGAAGGCGAAGGGCGTGCCGGTCTCCACTGCCGAGCGAAGCACCAGCCGCACGATGTCCTTGACGGTAACGCTGCGCTTTTCGATGCGCGGGTCATTGACGCAGTCCAGATACCGCTTCTCCCATTCCGTCCCCCAGTAATCCTCCAGTGCGTAGCCCTTGACCGTGAGGATCTCATGCGGACACATGAGATGCCACGGCGCGTCTATGTTCTCCTCCGCCAGTCGCCAGAAGAGATCCGGATAGCACACGGCGGGAAACACATCATGCGCCTTCATGCGGTCGTCGCCGTTGTTGGTGCGCAGTTGAAGGAATTCCGGCAGATCCCGGTGCCATGCGTCTAAGTAAACCGCTACAGCGCCCTGCCGCATCCCCAACTGATCCACCGCCACGGCGGTGTCGTTGACCAGCCGGATCCAGCGGATAACACCGCCCGCCGCCCTTTGAAAGCCGCGGATGGTGCTGCCTGCAGCGCGCACCTTACCGAAGTACATCCCCATTCCACCACCGAATTTAGAGACCTTTGCGAAGTTGTCCAGCGAGCGGTAGATGCCGTCCAGACTGTCCGGCACAGTGTCCACAAAGCAGCTTGAAAGCTGATGGTAGGGCTTTCGTGCGTTGGACATGGTAGGTGTCGCCATCGTGACCTCCATACGGCTGAGCATATCGTAAAAGCGCTTTACCCACCCCATGCGGTCAGAGCCTTCGTTCATAGCAAGATGCAGCGCGATACCCAAAAACATCTCCTGCGGTGTTTCCAGCGGCACGCGGCTGCGTGACTGGATCACATAGCGTTTGAGCAGCAGGTCAAGGCCGGAGTAGGTGAACAGCTCGTCCCGTTCCGGGCAGAGGAATCTCTCCGCCATGGCGATCTCCTCGTGGGTATAGCGGGCAAGGATATAGTCACCGTAGAGTCCCTTATCCGTCAGATAGCGAAGCCTGCCATAGAGGTCGCCGATGCCGCGCCCCTCCCATTCCTGTGCGTTGCGACAGCGAAAGGAGTGGTTCAGAAGCCGCGCCGCGATGAACTCCCACTTGGGTGCCTCTGCCGTAGTCAGCTCTACCGCTGCCTTGGTCAGTGCCTCAACCCGCTCATCCTCCGTCATGCCCGGGCGACAGAAACTCTCAAACTTCATTTGAAGCGCCGCGAGGGAGTAGACTTTCTCGGTAAAATCCATCTGGATGCGGCGCAGCACCTCGTCAAGCGAGTTATCCCCCACCGTCTGCGCGATGGTATGCCGGACGCGGCGCAGCGCAGACCGCTTTTCGCGATAGAGGATGTACGCCTTGGCCACCTCATAGTGTCCGCGCTCCATGAGCGTCCGCTCCACCTCGTCCTGCACACGCTCCACGGTGAGCGGCGCTGCGGCGGCGAGGTTGTCGAGAACGGCGGCGAGGATATCATTCAGCTCTCTGCTCCCGATCTCCATCCCCTGTCCATCAAACGCTTTTTTCATGGCGTTGAAAATTTTCTCCTGTTGAAAGGGAACAGACTCCCCGTTTCGTTTTCTGATCTCCATTTCGATCCTCTCATCTTCTCCGGTCACTTCTCATGTCCTTTTGGGCAAAGAGCGGGCAAGCGCAGTATCACGCTTGCCCGCTCTGTTTTTGAAAGCCGGTTTTTCTGCAGCCGACGCGGCGGGGCTGTTTGTTGTCTGTTGTCTTGGTTTTGGCTTCCCTGCCAGTCACTTCATAGATTCCAGAATGGCGTCCGCCAGTGTTTCCAGCTCAGTGCGCTTATCCGTACCCATGGACGAGGCGAGGCTGAGCCGCTCGTTGAGCACAGTCATGTTCTTAAGCTCATCGTTGACGAATTTCTGCATGAGGTCACCGGACTTCACCGCCCATGAGCCGTTTTCAATGATGGCAAAGGTGCGGTTTTGCAGATTCAGTGCTTTCATATCCATGAGGAAGTCGTGCATGGCGGGGTAGATGCCGAGGTTGTAGGTCACAGAGGCCAGGACAATGTGACTGTACTTAAACGCCTCGGAGATCAGCTGGGAGACATGAGTGGAGGACACATCGTACATCGCCACCTTGCTCATGCCCTTATCGCAGAGCGACGCCGCCAGCGCCTGCGCCGCGTTCTCCGTGTTGCCGTACATGGAGGCGTAGACGATGAGCACGCCCTTGATCTCAGGGGCATAGCGGCTCCATGTGTCGTACTTTTCGATGAACCAGCCCAGATCCTTGCGCCACACGGGGCCGTGGAGCGGGCAGATGTACTTGATCTGATCCAAAACGCCGCCGGCCTTTTTCAGCAGGAGCTGGATGTGGGGGCCGTACTTGCCCACGATGTTGGCGAGGTAGCGGCGGGCGTCGTCCAGCCAGTCCCGCTCGAAGTCCACCTCGTCGGCAAACAGCTTGCCGTCCAGCGCGCCGAAGGTGCCGAAGGCGTCGGCGGAAAAGAGGACGCCGTCGGTAACGTCGAGGGTCACCATGGCCTCCGGCCAGTGAACCATAGGCGCTCCCACAAAGGTGACGGTGTGCTTGCCGAAGGAGAAGGTGTCGCCCTCCTTCACCTCGATGCACTCATGTCCGTCCACATGGAAGCCGAACTGCCGCATGAGCATGAATGCCTTCTCGTTGGAGATCAGTTTCACCTTGGGATGGCGCAGCAGGATCTCCTCGATGCAGGCGGCGTGATCCGGCTCCAGATGGTTGACCAGCAGGTAGTCCAGCTCGCGGCCATCCAGCACATACGCCAGATTTTCCAAAAGCTGGCGGCAGGCAGACCAGTCCACCGTGTCAAAGAGCACCGTCTTTTCATCCAGCAGGCAGTAGGAGTTGTAGCTTACGCCCCGGGGAATGGGGAAGCAGTTTTCAAACAGGGCCAGGCGATGGTCGTTGGCGCCCACCCAGTAGAGGTCGTTCGTTACTTTACGCACGCAATACATCTTATCTTACCTCCTTCACGGCTCAAGCCTTTACAAATTGATCCTTCGTCTCCGCGCACTCGGGACACACCCACTCGGCGGGAAGCTGCTCAAAGAGCGTACCGGGCGCGATCTCGCCGTCCTCGTCGCCCAACTCCGGCACATACTCGTAGCCGCAGCCGCTGCAGACGTAGCGGTCGCCGATGGGGGCGGGCTTCGGCGGCGTGGGCCGCTTCATCTTTACCATGGGCGGCGCGGGCAGCTTTTCGCCGCTATCCAGCGCAGCGGTGAGCAGGGGCAGGATCTCCGCCACATCGCCCACGATGCCGTAGTCGCAGTTCTTGAAGATAGGCGCGTTACCGTTCTTATTGATGGCCACGATGGTGGAGGCGTCCTTGATGCCCTTAAGGTGCTGGGATGCGCCGGAGATGCCGCAGGCGATGTACAGATTGCCGGTGAACTTCTGACCGGACATACCCACATAGCGGTTCAGCGGCAGATATTTGAGAGTCTCCGCCACAGGGCGGGAAGAACCGATGGCCGCGCCGGCGGCCTTGGCCAGCGACTCTACCAGTTTCATGTTCTTTTTCTCCCCGATGCCCTTGCCCGCGGAGACCACCCGCTCCGCCTGCGGGATGGGCGTATCCATAGGGATGCCCACGGAGAAGTCGTGGCCGTCCTTCTTCAGCGCCGCCACAAGGTCGGCCACCTGCTGGGCGGCATCCCCCTCCCGGAAGATGGTCTTCTTGCGGATGCCGGTGATGGGCGCGGGTTTCTTGGCCGCCGAGCGGCTCTCGCCGCCGGAGCTCTTGCCCAGCCTGCCCACCAGATGAGAGGCGATGACCACCCGCTGGATCTCGTTGGTGCCCTCGTAGATGGTGGTGATCTTGGCGTCGCGGTAGGCCCGTTCCACCTCCATGCCCTTGAGGAAGCCGCTGCCGCCGTGGATCTGCAAGGCATCGTTGGTGACCTCCAGCGCGATGTCCGAGGCGTACATCTTCGCCATGGCGGACTCCATGCCGTAAGGCGCGTGCTGCTCCTTCAGCTCCGCCGCGGAGTAGATGAGGAACCGGGCGCAGCGCAGCTTGGTGGCCATATCCGCCAGCTTGAAGGCGATGCTCTGCTGGGCCGCGATGGGCTTGCCGAACTGGACGCGCTCCTTGGAATAGCTCAACGCGTGCTCAAACGCGCCCTGGGCGATGCCCAGCGCCTGCGCGGCGATGCCGATGCGCCCGCCGTCCAGCGTGGACATGGCAATCTTGAAGCCCTCGCCCTCCTTGCCCAATAGGTTTTCCTTGGGGACCTTCACGTCGTTGAAGATCAGCTCCGCCGTGGAGGAGGAGCGAATACCCATCTTGTCATAGTGGTCGCCGAACTCAAAGCCCTTCCAGCCCTTCTCCACGATGAAAGCGGAGATGCCCCGGGTGCCGATGTCCGGCGTGGTGACGGCGAAAACCACATAGGTGTCCGCCTTAGGGGCGTTGGTAATGAAGATTTTGCCGCCGTTGAGGAGGTAGTAGTCCCCCTTATCCAGCGCCGTGGTCTCCGTGCCGCCGGCGTCGGATCCGGCGTTGGGCTCCGTGAGGCCGAAGGCGCCGATCTTCTCGCCCTTGGCCAGCGGAACCAGGTATTTCTTCTTCTGTTCCTCAGTGCCGTAGGCGAAAATGGGCCATGAGCCAAGGGAGACGTGGGCGGAGAGGATAACGCCCGCGCCGCCGTCCACACGGGCCAGCTCCTCCACCGCGATGGCGTAGCTCAGGGCGTCCAGACCGGCGCCACCGTACTCCTTAGGGTAGGGAATGCCCATCCAGCCCAGCTTCCCCAGCTTCTTGACAGCCTCCTCGGGAAACTCATTATTCTGATCCATTAAAAATGCGAGGGGCTTGATCTCCTCCTCCGCAAAACTCCGGATCTTCGCGCGCAGCTCTTCGTGCGCCGCCGTGGTTTGAAACAGCATACGGGTACCTCCTCTTAAAATTTTACAGCTCGCTTGTATCTTGGGGATCGGATTTGCCAGTCAGCAGCCTGCGCAGGCTCACGGCGCGGAACGCCTCGTCCTGCTTTCGCTGCAAGGCCGCCAGCTGATAGTGGATGGCGCACCGCCCGTGCTCGTCCTGCCAGCGGCACTCAAATCCCGGCTCCATGCAGGCGCACAGGACGCCCCGTTCCCCCATGACCCCCATGAGATCGTAGAGGGAGGTCGCGTCCAGGTCGCAGGACAGTTCGCAGCCGCCGAGAGCGCCGCGGCTCACCCGCACCAAATTGCCGGCGGAGAGCTTGCGCAGGATCTGGTAGGCAAACTGATTGGGGATCAATTCCGTTTCCGACATCTCGGCCACCGAATGCTTCTCCCCGTCCAGCAGCACCCGCAAAATGCGCAGCGCGTAGTCCGTCTCTTTGGTGATGATCATGCTCCGCATCCTCTTTTCGCTTGCTTGTTAGTGCCATCATATCAATCTTGACAAATTTTGTCAAGATAATTTCCGAAAAAATATCGCTTTAACACAGACCGCCCCAGCCCGGGTCAGCTTCGCTTTCCATTCAGCGAAAAGCCATGTTCCTTTCCTCCTCGAAAGAGCAGATCACACGCACACCGGCAACATCCATGATATTTGCCTGCATGGTCGGAAAATCCAGAGGAAGTCCGCGTTTCTGCATCTTATTCATAATGCTGGACGGTGACTTCAAGCGGCTTTTCATACTTTCTATCGGATTGCGGTCATGCTGCAATGAAAATTCCTCATTCAAAATTTCCAACCGGCTTTCAAGGGCTTTCAGTGCGCAGCGGTATTGCAGCATGACTTCCTGATACCTGCGATTTTCACTTAAAAGGCGCTGGCATTGCAGATCATCCAAGCCTTTATCCGCCGCAACCGTCAAGCCAAATAGATTTTCACTCATAGTTTCTCCATTCCGCAAGGATAGGCGCTCCGCGCTGTCTGCTGCTCTTTTGTTACGACCCGATAAAAGCTGTATCCGCCGGAGAGATGGGCACAGGTAAAACCATACTGCGTCAAAAGCCGGCAGGCCAGATAACTGCGAAGCCCTGTCTGGCAATTCACATAAACAGGCTTACCACGGTCTAACTCGTCCAAGTGCTCCCGCAGATCGTCCAAGGGAATATTCCGAAAGCCATCCAGATGGCCCCGCTGATACTCCCACGCCGTGCGGACGTCCAGCAGCGTCGCACTGCCATCGCAAGGCAAGTCCTCAACCTCATTCCAATGGAACTGCCGCACTTTCTCGCTCTCCAAATCCTCGATCATAAAACCGGCCATGTTTACCGGATCCTTGGCGGAGGAATAGGGCGGCGCATAGGAAAGGTCAAGCTCCGTCAGTTCCAAAGCGGTCATTTTTGCGCGAATGGCCGTTGCCAGTACATCAATGCGCTTGTCCACACCGTCGCCGCCAACGATCTGTGCACCCAGCAGCCGCAGGCTTTCTTTTTCATATAGTACCTTCATTGCCATAGACTGTGCGCCGGGATAATAGGTGGCGTGGGATGCTGGGAACAATACGACTTTGTCGTAAGTGATCCCTGCTGCCTGCGCTGCCTTTTCATTGATTCCCGTGGAGGCTGCTGTCAAGCCAAACAGCTTCAGAACAGACGAGCCCTGAGAGCCGGTAAAGCGGCTGTTGCCGCCGCAGATATTGTCAGCGGCAATGCGTCCCTGCTTGTTGGCAGGCCCTGCCAGCGAGATCAATGCTTTCTGGCCGGTCACGAAATGGGTGACCTCTACGGCATCGCCCACAGCGTAGATGTCCGGTACGGAGGTTTCCATCCGCTCGTTGACAGCGATGCTGCCACGAATACCAAGCCTGAGTCCGGCTTCTTTTGCCAAATGCGTATCCGGGGTAACACCGATGGCCAGCAGCACCATATCCGAATGTAGCGGCTCACTACCCTCCAACAGGGTCAGCACGGAATCTCCGTTCTGTTGAAATCCGGTGACGGTTTCACCCAACCGCAGAGCCACGCCGTGTCTGCGCATTTCCGCATGGACAAAGCTGGCCATATCCGCATCCAGCGGCGCTAATAGCTGCTTGGGCCGCTGAACGATGGTGACGGAAACACCCATTTCTGCAAGGTTTTCCGCCATTTCCGGACCGATAAAGCCGCCGCCAGCCAAAACAGCAGTTTTCGTCTTCTGATCCTGTACAAAGCGCCGAATGCGGAGGGTGTCTTCCACGGTGCGCAGCGTGAAAACACGCTCGCTGCTGACGCCGGAAAGCGCAGGAACCGTCGGCTTTGCGCCGGGTGCGAGGAGCAGTTTGTCATAGGTTTCCGTGTAGACCTTTCCACTATCCAATGCGTGAACGGTGACGGTTTTCTCTGTGGGATTGATCGCAGTTACTTCCTGCCGTACCCGCACATCAATGCGAAAACGATCCCAGAAGCTCTCCGGAGTTTGCAGCGTCAGTTCTTCCTGCTCTTTGATCACACCGCCCACATAATACGGCAGGCCGCAGTTGGCATAGGACACATAGCCGCTGCGTTCGATCATGATGATCTGGGCGTGTTCATCCAAACGGCGGATGCGGGCGGCGGCAGAAGCACCGCCCGCCACACCGCCTACGATCACAACTTTCATCTTGCGCCCTCCACCATGGCGGCAATCTCCGACTTAGGCCGATAGCCGACCGATTTGGCAACGGCCTTTCCATCCTTGAATACGACCAGCATCGGGATGCTGGATACCTGAAAACGCATTGCCAGCTCCATCTGCTCGTCCACATTGATCTTGCCCACCTTGAGGGTGCCGGCGTTTTCCTCAGCAATCTCGTGGAGCACGGGAGCGAGCATTTTGCACGGTCCGCACCAGTCGGCGTAGAAGTCCAGCAGGACGGGCTTGTCGGAACGCAGTACCTCATTTTCAAAATTCGCAGCAGTAATTTTCAGTTCAGCCATGAGAATGACTCCTTTCGTTTGTATATTGTTAGTTTTTGTTTTTCAGCTTGCAAATACTCTGGGTCATAGTCCCCATGGGGCAGAAGGCACACCATGTGCGGGGCTTGTAGAGCACCATAACGATCAGACCCAGCAGCAGAGAGGTCAGCATGAGGCTATAAAAGCCGAAGCTGAACTGCGCCACCCAATCAGCGACTGTACCGGCTGTATAAGTCCAGCCCCACGGCACACGGAATGTCCAGAACAGCTTAATGGCCTCCCGCAGGGACGCAGCACCCGCAGCGACCAGATAGGTCTGGAACACCATGTTTCCGAACATGGTCAGGAAGAAGATCAAAAAGCCGTAGCGGAACCACTTGGAGGACATCCAGCGGGGCGTGGGCTTGCAGCGGGAGCATTTCAGGTCAGTTCCCAGCTTGCTGAACAGTTGACCCCGTCCGCAGAGGTGGTTGCAAAAGAATTTGTTCCCGCCGAAGATGGCTAAGAACAGCGGCAAGAGAAAATCGATCATGCCCAGCCATGCAAACAGGATGTTGAAGAAGCCCAGTGCAAAATAGATGATGGCATATACCCACAGGTAATCGTACCAATGCTTTGCTTTCATGCGTCAGCCCTCACTTTCACCTCAATGCAGCCGACGGGGCAGAGCTTTGCGCACTTGCCGCAGCCTACGCAGCGTTCCGCCTCCACGGCGGCGTAGCAGCCACGGCGCACCTTGACAGCCCCCAAGGGGCAGGTATTTTCACACACACCGCAGGCGACACACCGCGTCTGATCTACGGCAGCCAGTTTCTTTGACAGCATAGCGTTCCTCCCTTAATCCTGCAAGGATTTGTAATAGAGCATACAGTGGCAGTAGCCCTCAAAATTGGGGTCAGCGATCTGATCCTTAAATTCCTGACACATACACTTGGTAGCCTCCGTGCGCTCCCTGCGGCAGGGGCAGTATCCGCCGGTGCGCTTGAGTCCTTCCCGGATGGTATTGACAATCTCCTGATCGGGATTGAGCTTGATTTTCATGTTCGCCACCTCTTTCTTTATCGTGGCTTTATCATACCGCATGGCAAAGCATTTTTCTGTGACGAGGTCACGTTACGGCAAATTTTTATATAAGCGAGAAAGAGCCGTGAAGCGGGATCTTACATACTGCTTCACGGCTCTTTGTTTATAGGTTTTGTTGTGCTTCCTTACTCAGCCACAGAAAACTGATCTTTGCCAACTGAACATAAGGGGCATTCAAAATCATCCGGAATATCTTCCCATTTTGTACCCGGTGCAATGCCGCCTTCCGGATAGCCCTTTTCTTCATCGTATTCCCAACCACACACATCACATACATATTTCATAATGAAATTCTCCTTTGATGTTTTTTATTTCGCACACAACATTAGCCCGACTTTATCGTCATCAGAAACAATAACGATTCCTATCTTACTCAAAGAATATCCACAGCTTCCGCTTGTTTTACTCTCTTTGTTTTCTTATTCCCTGAAATCATTTTATGACCCGTATATACTGCCATAACCATGCAGATCAAGGAACTAAGCGCAAGGTACTTATGCGCTGTTTTTGAGCCTTTATATCCAGTGCAAAAAGTTCCAAACATGGTAATTACCGCTCCGATTGACCAATATTTATGTGCTTTCATGACTTGTTTGCCTCCTGCCTGCAATACACGACATTCAGTTCTCTATGTTGGTTCTAAGATACCATGCGCGGAACGATCACGCTTTCCACAGACTGTGGAGGTTGCAGTAGGCGTAGACCGCCTCGACTTCGTCGCCCTCGCAGAGCGCAAAGCAGACCTCCGGCTTCTCGCCCGGGTGCAGTTCCTTGCGCTGGTTGCCCTGCTTGGTGTGGAGGGACACCCACTCGATGTAGTGCTCCGGCAGCATGGGATGCTCCACGGAGCCGACCTTGACATGGACGATGCCGTTTTCCACAGTCCAGACGGGGACGTGCTTCTCCACGGCGGCGTCGGTGGTGCCGGGGATGATCTCGCTCATCGGCTCACCGCAGCAGATGACGGGAACGCCCGTATCCTTGACCTTGGCAATGATGTTGCCGCAATGCTTGCAAATGTAAAACTTCTGCTCCATGATGATTCTCCTTTTCTTTCTTTAATAATTCTCCGCGTGAATTTCAAAGTAGCTCTGGGGATGATTGCAGGTGGGGCAAACCTCCGGGGCTTTCTCACCCACGACGATGTGACCGCAGTTGCGGCACTCCCACACCTTGACCTCGCTCTTGGCAAAGACCTCCGCCATCTCCACATTGTGCAGCAGGGCACGGTAGCGCTCCTCATGGTGCTTTTCAATGGCGGCTACCAGGCGGAAACGCTGGGCCAGCTCATGGAAACCCTCCTCGTCAGCAGTCTTGGCGAAGCCGTCGTACATATCCGTCCACTCGTAGTTCTCGCCCTCAGCGGCGGAGAGAAGATTTTCGGCGGTGTCGCCGATGCCGTTCAGTTCTTTGAACCACAGCTTAGCGTGTTCCTTCTCGTTGTCAGCGGTTTTGAGGAACAACGCCGCGATCTGCTCGTAGCCTTCCTTCTTGGCCTTGGACGCAAAATAGGTGTACTTGTTGCGTGCCTCGGACTCACCGGCAAAGGCAGCCATCAGATTTTTTTCGGTTTGGGTGCCTGTGTACTTCGTTTCCTTCATGGTCGATGCTCCTTTCAGCTTCTTTTGCTCATATTATAACACGGATTCGTGTTAAAAACAATATTTTCATTTTAAGTGATTCAATCCTTCTGTATCCCGCAGCGTGATCGCACCACGCTTCAGCTCCACCAGCCCGTCCTCCGAGAAGCTCTTGAGCATCCGCGCCACCGCCTCCCGCGCCGAGCTGATGTGCTGGGCAATCTGCTCATGGGTCATGCGTATGGTATCGGAGCCGGTACGCTCCGCTTCGGCCAGGAGAAAATCTGCCAGCCGCCGATCCAAACCCTTGAACATGATCTGCTGCATCGCCCACATCACATCAGAAAATCGTTTCGTTGCCAGCTCATAGAGGAAACAGCGGACATGAAGATTTTGCTCCTTGAGCACAGCGATGACATTTGCAGGGATAATCAGAACCTCCGTATCCATTCCCGCGGTCATTTGCGTATCAAAGGTGATCTGACTGATCACACAGGAGGCAGAAAGCACGCATAATTCGCCCGGATACAGGCGGAACAGCGTTATCTCCCGACCCTCCTCGGAGAGAAGATAGGTGCGAATTTCACCGGAAAGGACGAACATCATTCCGAGACATTCATTGTCGCTGCTGTGAACAAATGCGCCCTTTTCATAATGACGGACAAAGGCACTTCGGCGCAGCATTTCTTGCTCCTGTTCGGTCAAGGATGACCAGAACGGAAGTTGTGTCAGTGTGCGTTCCATATCAATGGCAGCTATGCTTACCGCAGCCGTGGTCACCGCAGGTGTGACCTTCCTCGCTGTGCTTATGGTCATGGTGGTCACAGTGAACATTGGGATCGTAGCCCAGATTTCCGCTGAGCAATGCGTTCACCGCTGCGTCAGCGTCCCCGCTGACACCGCCGTAGAGCTTGATGCCCGCTTCGGCCAGAGCTGCCTGCGCACCGCCGCCGATGCCTCCGCAAATCAAAGTGTCCACGCCGTTCTGCATCAGAAAGCCTGCCAGTGCGCCGTGACCGCTGCCGTTGGTATCAACGATTTCCGCATGGACGATTTTGCCGTCCGTAGCTTCATAAAGCTTGAACTGCTCGGTGTGGCCGAAATGCTGAAAGATTTGACCGTTTTCATAGGTAACTGCAATTTTCATAATGGAATCTCCTTTGCAATTTTCGTTGGATTTTTCTGTGTTGGTTCTCTGCATCCGGCAGCAGCGGCCGCAGTGGGCTGCCTCCTGTCCTCCGCAGATGCGGTAGTTTCCCCCGGTGATGTGCAGCGGTTTCCCGTGGACAAGGCACACTGCGATCTTGCGCCGTGCGCTTTCGTAAATCTCCTGCACGGTAGAGCGGGAAATGTCCATCTGCGCGGCACATTGCTCGTGGGTTTGCTGCTCCAAGTCAACCAGCCGAATGACCTCGTACTCGTCCAGCGTCAGCAGGATCGGCTCGGTATTCTCGCACCCGTTGGGGCAGAAGGTATCAACTTGTGGTACGTCACAAATCCGACGGCACCGTGGCGGTCTTGGCATGGACGCCTTCCTCCTTCTGTTTTCGGTATATACCGATTATAGCGCTTTAGACAGGAAAAAGCAATATTCATTTCAAAAATCACTGCAATCTCAATCCTTTTATGCATCGTCACATCGTTCCGTCAAGGGAGTCACGTTCCCTTACACCGCCGCCTGAGGCGCTGTTATTTGAGAAGCTGTTTCAAATCCTCCTCCGAGGTGGTGATAGGAGCAATGCCGAAATTTTCTACAAGGTAGTTCAGCACATTGGGCGAAACGAACGCCGGCAGCGTGGGGCCAAGGCGAATATTCTTGATCCCCAGATACAGCAGCGTCAGCAAAATGCACACCGCCTTCTGCTCATACCACGAAAGAACCATGGACAACGGCAAATCGTTCACGCCGCAGCCGAACGCCTCCGCCAACGCCAGCGCGATTTTGACAGCTCCATAAGCGTCGTTGCACTGGCCCACGTCCATGAGTCGAGGCAGGCCGCCAATGGTCCCGAGGTCAAGGTCGTTGAAGCGGTATTTGCCGCAGGCCAGCGTCAGCACCACGGTATCGGCAGGCGTCTGCTTGACAAACTCAGTATAGTAGTTCCGTCCGGGACGGGCTCCGTCACAGCCGCCGACCAGGAAAAAGTGCCGGATCGCGCCGCTCTTTACCGCCTCGATCACCTGATCCGCCACGCCAAGCACCGCGCCATGACCGAAGCCGGTCATGACCGTGCCGCCGCCGTTGATACCGCTGAACGGCTTGTCCTCGTTGTAGCCGCCAAGCTCCAATGCCTTTTCGATGACAGGGGTAAAGTCCTTATCCTCGCCGATGTGCGTCAGTTCCGGGTAGGATACCACCGCCGTGGTGAACACGCGGTCGGCATAGCTTGCTTTCGGCGGCATCAGGCAGTTGGTGGTAAACAGCACCGGCGCGGGGATGCCGGCAAACTCTCTTTGCTGGTTCTGCCACGCCGTGCCGAAGTTGCCCTTGAGGTGTGGGTATTTTTTAAGCTCCGGATAGCCGTGGGCAGGCAGCATTTCACCGTTGGTGTAGATGTTGACGCCTTTGCCCTCGGCCTGCTCCAGCAGCAGTTTCAAATCGTGGAGATCGTGGCCGGTGATGACGATGAACGGCCCCTTCTCCACCGTCAGCGGGACTGTGGCAGGCGCGGGCGTACCGTAGCTTTCGGTGTTGGCCTTATCCAGAAGCGCCATGCACTGGAGGTTTTTCTCGCCCACTTCCATCACGATGGGCAGCAGCGCGTCCATATCCCAGTCCTCGCCCACGGCAAAAAGAGCCTTGGCAAAAAAGCGGTTCACTTCCTCGTCGGCATAGCCCAGCATCATAGCGTGATGGGCATAAGTATCCTTGTCATAGCGCCATGCCCGATCACCCTCCAGATTGGCCAGCAGATGATTACGGGTATTTTTGAACTCGCCACCGTTGAGTCCCAGTCGCACCAGCCAGACGCGGAAGGTGAACAGTTCGTTGTCGCTGTGGGTTTTCCGCATGACGGTGCTGCGCTGGTTAATGGCTTGGGCAGACATGGCAAGGCATAAATTCACATAGGCCGCGACCTTTCCGGCATGGAGCGTCGAGTTGAAACAACGCCACTCAACGGTTCCTCTATAAAACACAGAATGCAGATTCAGGGCATAATAGCGGGTCCAGTTGTAGTGTTCTCGGTCAGAGATATTCCCTTCATACCAGATACTTTCCAGCGCTGTGAAGTTTTTCGTTTCATCAGAGGAGAGTTTGCGTGCTTCCTTTAGCATTGGCTCCCGCACCTTCTGGCACCAGCGGGATGCGCGGCGCTCATTAACCTGCAGCGCCTTGAACAGAATATCTTCTTTAGAGTACATGATGCTCAGAAGGTTTTTTAAGGACTGGCGGTTATGGTTGGCGGCGTCCACATGAACATGGATACCGCAGGAGTTGTTGACTTTGGCCCCGGCATGACGCACCTGTCGGACACACTCCTGAAGCCTGGGCAGCTCCGCGTAGGTGAGTTTTGGCGTTACCATCTCAACCCGGTATTCGATGTCGCTGGTGCGCGTATACCCGCTTTCAGTTTTCATTTCCGTAACAATGCTGGAATCGCTCATGATGCTCCATGCCTTGCCATCCGGGTCTTTCACGCTCCATTTATCATATCCGCCTCCCACATAGTAAGGTTCTGTGCCAAAATAATTGGCCAGCGCCTGCGCAGCCTGCCTGCGAGTGAGTCCCGTCATCTCGACCTCAACGCCAAAGCACTAATCCTTCATTCCGATCATGCTGCGGCACCTGCTTTCAATTCCTCGTCCACTGCCTGGATACGCTTGGCAATCGCCTCAATTACATTGACCGTAACACTGTTGCCCGCCTGCTTATAGGCCTGCGCGTCGGACTGGATGGCGAGGATGCGGTCAATTTGCCATTCCTCAAAACCCTGGAGCCGCAGGCACTCGCGGGGCATGAGACGGCGAATGCGTCCGCCATTTTCTACAATTCCCTGGATACAGCTGGTTTCCAGCGTATGGGCAATATCACGCCCAACGCGCCCGCGGCGAGTGTTGCTGCCCGCGTAGCCCAGGTTCACCGTATCGCCGGGTTGAGCCTCCTTGTACCCCTTCTTGGTCGCCTCCTTGATGAGCAGGACGCCGGAGCGTTCCGCCCGATGATTGGAGAGAGTCGTCTGCCCATACCGGGCCGTGAGGCAGCGGGCGGTATCCGTCCGTACGGGGATTCCCGCGCACAGATCCACAAACGGCCCCTTGGGCGGGATGATATACAATCCGGTCTTCCCGCCCATGCCACCAGCGCCGGCAGTCTGGGTGCAGGCTACTCCGTCTGCGTCATAGATCCGGGAGCCTTGCGGCCCTCCGAGGACTTGTACAAGAGCTTTTCCACCTGTGCCGAAGACAGGTAATATTTTCCCGGCGCATCGGGGATCAAGATATCCGATAAGGAACAGCCTTCGTCTTGATTGCGGGACTCCAAAACATTTGCTGCACATTCCAGCGTGTCTTGCCATCCCAGCCCGGATGCGCCGCGCAGAGCTGTGGCAGGTACTGTTTCAGTTCCGGTCCCTCTCTGGGAAATTCAATACCGCCTTTATAGACGATATCCTGTTCCAGCTCTGCCAGCAGCATTTCATACCTTGCCCAATCCGTCTGGTCATAAGCGCTTTTGCCTGTGAGCTGCTCATAGGCATAATCTCCCACATAACTGAGCGTCTCAAAGCAGCAGTCCCCGTAGGGGATGACCTCCGCAAGAGAGTCCGGGTCTGCCAGCGCGGACAGATAGACGTCCCTTCCCTGGGCAATGAGCCAGGCACGGAAGTCGATAAAGCCGTCATCGCTGCAGCCATATCCCTTCATGACCCCGGCGGCGTCCCACAGTCCGAACTTGTCCGCGAGATCCTCATAGGCGTGGAGGATGTCGTGAAGGTTCTGTGCCTGCTCCGGCCCCATGGATACCAGCCGGTCTTTCAGGAAGTCCATCATAGCGTCCATATCCTGTCCGCAGGTCTCCTTTGCACTCTGGATCAGCTTCCAGAAGGTGTCTTTGTTGATCTCGGTGATGTTATCGTTCATGTCCCACCTCTTTCACTTCTTTTTCCTTTGTTTTCAGGAGATGCCCCAACCCCATGCGCCCCAGCGCGTCCGTACAGATTGCTTCACGAAACGCGCGGTATTCCGGTGTAGCGGTGTCTACTTTGCCGAGGATGGCCCGTTCATAGGTGGTGCCGGGGACGATCTCCCATGTGACAGCATCGAAATGAGCTGCTTCCAGATAGCGCAGGAGGGTATGTCCGTCCGCTGCCTCAAACGCGCCCCGGTTATCTTCATAGGGGAAAGCGTCATAGGGCTGGAAGCCGGTGATCCGCTGCGCGGCGTGATACAGCCGAAAGCCATCCTCATCCAGCTGCGCCGCGAATTTACAGTAGATATCCGCCGCTGACAATTTACGCCGCCCCATCCGAGGTCTCCTTCCTCACCCAAGAAGCGAAGCGTTCCAGAAAACGAACACGCTTGCGCACCTTTCCGGCAGACACATCCAGTCCGTTCATCTGCGCCTGGATGCGGTGCCGAATGGTCTTCAGCTTCTGCGGATCGTTGCAGCAATCCACGATGACGTACTCGCCGCCACTGGCGGCCAGCACCTCACGCTTGCCGGTCTCATCCCGAATGGTGGACATGAGACGCTGGCCCAGCCGCTTCCGATAGGCGTCCTGCAAGGCGTCCATATCGCCGCAGACGCCGTGCCGCTTCAAAATAGCGGCGATCTCCTGAGAACTGATTCGGGTCTCCGCGGACAGCCTGTCCAGGATCTCCCTTTGGGCGTCAGGAGGGAGGCTGGGCGGTGAAGGACTTTTCTTCTCTTTCATCGCGTCGGTTCCTCCTTTTTCGTTTTTTTCACGACAGCGGACAGCTGCATAAGCACCAATGAGTCGAAAAAGGCCGCCGTCGGCTCCCACATAGGGAGCCGAACGGCGGCCTGCCTTCTTATTCTTTATTCTTTTTTAAGCCTCGGCGTTCGAGTCACACCAGACCATAAATTCGGCAGGGCGCATCTTAAAAATGTCGCCTCTCGCTGGGCAAAAACGAAATTTTGAAAAATCGAGTTTTTGCAACTTTTTCATTCTAAAAGTGGCGCATTATATGTGAAAACGCCGCACTTTCGCGCGGCGTTTTCTGCGTTGCATCTTTCATCAACACATTTTGGTCGGAGTGTCATTAAAGGATCTGGCAAAATCCAGTAAAATCAATGGTTTGCAAGCAGCAAGCAAGGGACTCTATTCTGTAACAAGGTGTAATCCACAATAAGAAGTGGGTTTCACTGTATTTTTTAAGGTGTTCATCAATAGGATAATTCTAAGCGGATCAAAAAACGCACAGCTGCTCGCAGTATATGCTTAGCAAACCTCGGCGGTGAGGTTCACCGCTTCGACATTTATCCGTTTACCGCCGAAGCTTTTTATCGGACAGGTCACCATATACCGGGGTCGCCAGCCCAAAACCGCCAGACACTGCCAAGATCTGACCGGTCGTGTAGGCTGCTTCATCGCTTGCCAAGTACACCACTGCCGCTGCGATTTCCTTCGGAAGTCCCATCCGACCAAGGGGAATATGCCGCAAAAACATGTTCCGGAATTCTTCTGTCAGGTGCGTCTCTACAGCTTCTGTCGCAGTCATCCCCGGCAGCACTGCATTACAACGAATTTTATTCTTTGCTTCATGGACGGCGATCAGCTTGGTAAGATAGTTGATCGCCGCTTTGCTTGTTCCGTAAGCCACCTGAGAAATGTCAGGGACAATACCGCCTACGGATGAAATGTTTATAATACTGCCGCCTGGCTGTGCCGACATGTACTTCGCAGCTGCTTGACTTGCCACAAAGACGCTTCGCAGATTCAGATTCACGGTATCCAAAAAGACAGAGGGATCGGTATTGGCAAAATCCAAATCCTTACCGGGGTTTGAGGTGCCAAAATTATTGACCAGCACATCGACCCTGCCTGCATCCTTTACAACATCCTCAACCATGGAGGAAAAGGTTTCCGGGTTCGTCGCGTCGTTGAATACGCATTTTACATTACCACCCTCCGCGTTCAGATTATCTGCGATCTCTTGCGCTCGTTCCAGATTTCTGGCCGCCATATAAACGATGGCACCTTCCTTTGCGCAGGCCTTCACACAGGCAAGACCGATACCTCGGGTGGACGCGGTGACCAATACGATCTTATCGTTTAATCTCATGTTTCCTCTCCTTTGTTGCGAATTCTGGGCAAAAAGAATACAGCGGCAATACCGACAGCGATGCACAGCAGCTCCGCGACCGCCAGCGCATGAATTGATTGGACGGCTGCATTGGTTTCACTGACTCCGCCCGCTATCAAACTTGTGATCTGATTGGTAAACAGCGGCACAAACACTGCCACACCAAAGGGCGCCGCAAGATCCCGAAATAGGCCGTAGGTGCCCGTGCCTGCTCCCGCCTCCTGCGGAGGCAGTCCGGACAGTGCCACTTTCATAAAAATTGTTCCGTTTCCACCCAGACCAAAGCCAAGAATGCCCAAAGATGCCATCAGAAGCAGGACAGAAGTTGATTCGGAAAACAAAAACAAGACTCCACAGCCGAAACCTGTCAGCAGCAGTGATCCTATCAGTACACGCTTTGGTTCAAACCGGTCTGCCAACGGTCCCAGGATCACTGCGCCCAAAGACATTCCCAGGTACATCACGGAAATTGCGTAGCCAGAGACAGCGGAGTTGTCTGGCTGGGTATAGTTCACAAAGACAATGGTGTTGGTCATATTCGCCTGCATCAGTCCCTGGGTCAGAAACAACGTAAGGACGCTAAGGATAAAGGCACTTCGCATCATGAACCTGCCGGGCAGGATGGGATGAATTGCTTTTCTTTCGGCTGTAATCAAACCTACCAAGCTAATGGTTGCTGCAACCATTACGCCCAGGAATGCCTTTGATGTCCACCCGAAATTCTGCCCAAAGGAAGGAATACACAGCACCAGGCTGAAGAATACGACCACCAGTGCGGCACCAAAACCATCGAAATTCTGAAGGCTTTGCCGCTGGGTCTCTTCTTTTCCGGCAGTTATCAGACAGGCAACGAAGGTACCGGCGCAGATGGCAACGCATACCCACACCATGGTACGCCAGCCAAAGGCCGCGATGATCAAGCCACCCAGCGTAGGCCCCAAAATAACCGACGCACTGGAGATCAGCATATAGAGAGAAAAACCCTTTGCTATCTGATCTTGAGGAAACTGGGTAACGATATATGCCATGATCACCGGCGTCATGGCAGCAGTACCAATGCCTACGATAAACCGTGCCGCCAGCATAAACAAAAGAGAGTTTGCAAGCGCCGACAGGATATTGCCCAATGTAAATACGGCAATTCCCAAAAGAAGGGTGGTTTTGCGTCCGATTACATCTCCCACTTTTCCAAGAATCGGGGCGCAAGCGGCGGTGGACATGGCCTGGGCCAGGGCTGTCCATGTGGTGTTATTATAGGCGATCCCAATGTCCTGCACAAAGGACGGTCCCAGGACGGTAGAAAAACCACCTACGATCCCGATGTTAGCGCCGGGCGGAATTAGCCATTCCGGGCCGGGCGGAAATCGCCAATTATGGCCGGATGAAAATAGCCAATCATGATTTCATGA